>JADJAK010000003.1:0-300000 GCA_016704275.1 Gemmatimonadota bacterium | reverse complement strand
GCCTGCTCCACGCCGCCAGCACCGGGCGCAACGACTCCACGACCGACTCCGCCCGCGGCACCGTCAGCCAGCGCGGCAGCAGGTAGCCCCCGACCAACGTGGCGGGGACGACGAGCGTGAGAACGGCCAGCGCGAATTGCGTCGGCGTGAGCTGACGCAGCAGCCCCGGGATCGTGACCCCGATCAGCGCGATGCCAAGGGAAGTTGCCGCCGTCGCCGCCGCCACCTGGCGCTCGGTCTCAGCCAGCCAAGCGAGCGAGTCATCGCCGCCCCGGAGCCGTCGTGCGATCGCTTCGGCCAGGGCTGCGCGCGCGGTGGTGACCAGTGCGGTGGCACCGGCCGATCCGGCGACCGCGAGAAGGAGCCCGAGGGCGAGGAGGAGGAAGCTCACGACGCCTCCGCCTCATCATCGTCCGGCTCGGCGACCGGCGGGGTCACGCCAACGCGACGCACCCGGCGGCGCGTGATCACCTCGACGGCGATCTGCCAACCGTCGACGGTGACCACCTCGCCAGCACGCGGCACTCTGCCGAATTCGGCGAGCACCAGCCCACCGACGGTGGCCACGTCGTCGCGCGCAAAGTCATGCTCGATCTCGGCCTCCAGGTCGGCGAGGGCGACGCCACCCTGCACCGTCAGGTGGCCGTCGGGGTGGCGCTGCACCGGCTGCACCTCGTCGGTATCGTGCTCATCGCGGATTTCGCCGACAATCTGCTCAAGGATGTCCTCGAGGGTCACGAGGCCGGCAGTACCACCGAACTCGTCGACGACCACGGCCAGGTGTCCGGGGCCGCGCTGGAAGTCCCGCAACTGTCGATCGAGCCGCTTCGCCTCGGGCACGAAGGCCGCCGGACGGATCAGCTCCTGCCAGGCGCCTCGCGGGGCGATGACAGGACGAAGCCGGGGCAGGATGTCCTTGGCGTAGATCACGCCGACCACGGCGTCGGGATGGTCATCAAACACCAGCAATCGCGCATGCTCGCTGCGACGAAGCGTATTGACGACCGCCGCTTCCGTCTCGGCGACGTCGACGGCAATGATGTCGAGGCGCGGTGTCATGACTTCGGACACCGTCATCTCCGCCAGCGAGAAGACACCCTCGGCCATCTCCTGCGGGGTGATTCGATCCGGGGCGGTCCCCACGGCACGGGCCTGCTCCGCCGTCGCGCGATCGAGTGCCAGCGCAAGCCAGAGCAATGGCCGAACGATCGGCGTGGTGGCGAGCACGAGGCGCCGCGCAGGCGCCACGAGATCAGGCGCCACGACACTGAGGAGGCGTGGCACCAGGTCGCCGATGGACCAGACGACGAGGGTCGCGAGCACGACACGCAGGACGCCCATCATCGCAGCATCCTCCCACCACGACGTGCCGACCGCCGCGAGGACGCCCGCCAGCGTGAGCCCGGCCAGATGCATGACGTGGAGCACGCGCTCCGGTGGCAGATCACCACCCGATGGTTCGCGAGCGAGCGCCCGTGCGCCGAGCTCCCCCTCATCCTCGCCGGCCAGTGCGATCACCGCGACCGCGAAGAGTACGATCGCCGTGACTCCCCAAAGCGTTCCCTGCAGCAGCGGAATCACGTCGTGACCTGGCGGACGTATCGCTCCTGGCTGGCCCACATCGCCGAGTGCTCGCGCCCCTCGCCCTCGGGATGATCCTGCCCCAGGACATGGAGCGTGCCGTGGACCACGAGGCGCAACACCTCCTCGCGAACCGAGAGGCCACGACGCCGCGCCTCCCGGGCCGCCACGGCCCGACAGAGATAGATGTCCCCGGCGAGCGAGCCATCGGGTTGCGGCAGCGCGAACGAAATCACGTCCGTCGGGCGATCGTGGTGCTTGTAGTCACGATTGAGGCGACGCATCCGCCGCAGCCCCAGGAAGGTGACCGCGACAAATGCCTCGCGACCTTCCCCCGTGAGGACTGTCGTGACCGCCCGACGCACCGCCGTGGGCGGGAAGCCGCCAGCGGCTCCGCTCACGATCACGGTGGTCGGTGAGTGCCCAGCCATCAGCCCGCCTGATCCTCCGCGTACGCGCGGACGATGTCGCGAACGAGGCGGTGACGAACCACGTCTTCCTCGCCGAAGTAGTGGAAGCCGATCCCCTCGATCCCCGGCAGGATCCGCTCGCACTGCACCAGCCCCGAATCTTCGCGGCGCGGCAAGTCGATCTGGGTCTTGTCGCCCGTGATCACTGCCTTGCTGTTCACGCCGAGACGGGTGAGGAACATCTTCATCTGGGCACCGGTGGCGTTCTGTGCCTCGTCGAGAATGATGAAGGCATCGGCCAGGGTGCGGCCGCGCATGTAGGCGAGTGGCGCGATCTCGATCACTCGCGTCTCCATGGCGCGCGCCACCTTCTCGGGCGGCATCATGTCCTCGAGTGCATCATAGAGCGGCCGCAGGTACGGATCGACCTTCTGCTGCAGGTCGCCGGGGAGAAAGCCCAGCGATTCCCCCGCCTCGACCGCCGGACGGGCCAGGATGATCCGGCGCACCTGCTTGCGTGCCAGCGCCTCGACCGCCTTCGCCACGGCGAGGTAGGTCTTGCCTGTCCCGGCGGGCCCGATGCCGATGACGATGTCGTGCGCGTGAATGACTTCGAGATACGTCCGCTGGCCGGGCGTCTTCGGCACGATCGCGCGGCGCATCCCCGGCAGCACGACCTTGCGGATGTCGCTCGGCGAGGCAATCTCGGGCACGCCACCATTGGTTGCGAGGCGGAAGACATCCTCGGGCGCCACGCTTTCGCCGGCCCGGGCGAGGTCCACCAACCCCTGCACCACCGGCGTGGCGCGGGTGATCTGGTCCACCGTCCCCATCAGCGTGATTGCATCGCCACGCTGCGACACCCGGACACCGAGCGCCCGCTGCAGCTCGGCGAAGTTGGCGTCATTGACACCGGCGAGCAGCAGCGGGTCGGCGCCTTCGGCCGAGAGGGTGTGGCGGATGTCGTCGGCGCTCACGAACGCTCCTCGGGGAGGGTGGCGAGGTGCAGGGCTGCGAGGTCTCGCGTGGCAATCGGCGTCGGTGCCCCTTCGAACATCGCCCGCGCGTTGGCGGTCTTCGGAAACGCGATCACGTCACGCAACGACGGAGCACCGGCGAGCAGCATCGCAATCCGGTCGAAGCCCAGGGCAAAGCCACCATGCGGTGGTGCACCGGAGGCGAGGGCATCGAGCAGGAATCCGAACCGTCGACGCTGCTCGTCCGCCGGAATCCCGAGGAAGCGGAAGACCGTCGCCTGCAGCGCTGGGTCCGTGATGCGGATCGAGCCGCTGCCGAGTTCATTGCCGTTGTAGACGGCGTCATAGTGCACGGCTCGGCAACGCGACGGGTCGGTTTCGACGTACGCGAGATCGTCCGGATGGGGGGACGTAAAGGGGTGGTGCGTGAACACCCATTCGCCGGTGGCGTGGTCCTGCTCGAACAGCGGGAAGTCCACCACCCAGGTAAAGGCGTGCGCCATCTTCGGTTCGACACCGGGCCGCTTGGTGAGTGCGCTCCGCACGTTGTGCAGCGCCGGCGAGGTGACGCCGTCACGCCCGACCACCGCCAGCAACAGATCACCCACCGCGGCCGGCAGCGCATCAAGGCAGGTCGTGCCGAAGGCCTTCACTCCCTGCCCTTCCCAGCCCGTCTCGGTCCGCTTGGCCCAGAGCAACCCGCCCGCACCGGCCGCTTTCGCGGCGTCAGCCATCGCGTCGATCTCCTTGCGGCTGGCGCTCGCGGCCCCAGCGGCATGGATACCACGGAGGCGGCCACCAGCAGCGATCGCGTCGTGCACGAACGACGCGGCATCGGCACCAACATGCGCCGTGATATCGACGATCTCGAATCCGTACCGAAGGTCCGGCTTGTCGATCCCGAAGCGTTCCATCGCCTCGCGATACGTCAGCCGCCCGAACGGAATCGTCACCGGCTGCCCGGCCTCGGCCCAGAGATCGTGGAGCACCGCCTCGATCACCGGGAGGATGTCCTCCTGCGTGACGAACGAGGCCTCGAGGTCGATCTGGGTGAACTCGAGCTGGCGGTCGGCGCGGAGGTCCTCGTCGCGGAAGCAGCGCGCGATCTGGAAGTAGCGGTCGAAGCCGGCCACCATCAGCAACTGCTTGTAGATCTGCGGCGACTGCGGCAGCGCGTAGAACTCCCCAGGATAGATCCGGCTCGGCACCAGGAAGTCGCGCGCCCCTTCCGGCGTCGGCTTGGTGAGGATCGGCGTCTCGATCTCAAGAAAACCGAGCCCGCTCATGGTCTGTCGGGCGCGCTGAAGCAGGCGATGGCGCATGATGATGTTGGCCTGCAGCTCCGGGCGGCGCAGGTCGAGCACGCGGTGCTGCATGCGCAGCTCCTCGGAGGCGAGTTCCTCGCCCTCACGCCGAGCCACCGGGATCGCCGGCGTGACCGCCGGGCCGACCACACGGAGCCCACTCACCTGCACCTCGACATCGGTCGAGCCGGTCGCCCCGTCCCGCGCGGCGTCGCGTCGTGCCGCCACGGTTCCCTCGACCAGCACGACCGTCTCGGCCCCCAATCCGGCCGCGAGCGCGAGCACCTCCGGCGGCGTCCAGGTGGGGTCGCAGGAGAGCTGGACCAGTCCGTCGATGTCACGGAGGTCGAGGAAGACGATGCCGCCGAGGTCGCGACGACGATGGATCCAGCCGCCGAGGCGGACGACGGTCCCGACATCGGCGCGGGTCAGGCCGCCGGCGCGATGAGTGCGGAGGGAGGTGGTGAGCATCCTCGCAAACTAACGCCGCCCACAGGGGCACGAAAGCGAGGTGACCACCCCGTGACTCGCCGCAAGTGGCGCAACGGCTTAGCTTTCCGCCCCATGACGACTGAGCCGAGCCTGCTGGATCTCCCCCCCGACGCCGCGGCCGGACGGCTGCGCGGCTGGGTGGCCGCTGAAGGGCTGCCGACCTACCGCGCCGCCCAGATCCACCGCCGGCTCTGGGTCGATCCCGTCGCGACCTGGGCCGAGGCGACGGAACTCCCCAAGGCGCTCCGGGAGCGGCTGACGACGGCGTTCCCCCTGCCGAGGCTGGTGGCCGAGGTGGTGCAGCAGTCGCAGGACGGCACGCGGAAGTACCTCTGGACGCTGCCCGATGGCGAGAAGATCGAATCGGTGCTCATCCCGAGCGCCGGGCGGCGGACCCTCTGCATCTCCTCGCAGGCAGGGTGTGCCTTGGGCTGCACCTTCTGCGCGACCGGGACGATGGGGCTGCGCCGCAACCTCAAGACCTGGGAGATTGCCGGACAAGTCCGCGAGATCGTCCTGGCGAACGTTGCGGAGAAGCCGACCAATATCGTCTTCATGGGAATGGGTGAGCCGCTGGTGAACTGGCCGGCTGTCGACGCCACGTTGACGATCCTCAACTCGCCGGACGGCTTCGGCATCGGGGCGCGGCACATCACCGTCTCCACCGTGGGGATCGTGCCCGGGATGAAGGCGCTCGCCGCACGGCCCGAGCAGTTCCGGCTGGCGATCTCGATGCACTCGCCGCGCGGCACCGACCGGATCGGCATCATGCCGGTCGAGAAGAAGTATCCGCTGAAGGAGGTCCTCGAGGTCGCGGAGACCTTCCACAAGCGGATCACCTTCGAGTACGTGCTGATCGCCGACGTCAACGATCGTGACGACGATGCCGCCGTCCTCGCGAAGCACGCACGAAAGCTCGGCGCCCACGTGAACCTGCTGCCGCTGCACCCCGGCGGCGCACCGGGCCTGGTGCCGACGGCGCCGGCCCGCATCCGCGAGTTCCGCGACTTCCTGGTCGACAACGGCATCGAGGCGGTGGTGCGTCGGTCGCGCGGGCTCGACATCGACGCGGCGTGCGGGCAGTTGCGCGTGCAAATGGAAAAGCGGAAGCGGGTGGACGAGCGTGTCGCGGCCGAGTGAGCTGATCCTCGCCGTGGCGGTGGGCAGCGCCGCGGGCGGCGTTGCCCGCTTCCTGCTCACCGATGCCGTCCAGCTCCGCACCGGCACCAGCTTCCCGCTCTCGGCACCCTCGTCGTCAACGTCCTCGGCTGCTTCCTCCTCGGCGTCATCACCCAGCTCGTCATGCAGAGCGGCGATGCTTCGCCCCGACTGCGCGCCCTCCTGACCACCGGTCTCTGCGGCGGCTTCACGACGTTCTCGGCGTTCTCACTGGAGACGGTGCGGATGCTTGAGGATGGGAACGTCGGCGGCGCGGTCGGCAATGTCGGCCTGAGCGTCGCGCTCGGCCTCGCGGCGCTCTGGCTTGGGATGGTGGTGGGGCGGCTGGTCAGTCCCGCGGCCTGACCGCCTTCCGCTCCTTGATCCACTTCGCCACGTCGCCGATCATCTCCTCGCTCACGTGCCCACCCTTCGCATACTCTGACGGGTTCGGCGGCCCCTCGCCGGCGAAGAAGAGGTGGTTCAGCGCGGCGTAGCGCTTGACCGTCATCTCCTTCCGCGGCCCCACCACCTTCAACCAGTCGTCGAGCCCCGCCGGCGTGACCTGATAGTCCCGCATCCCCTGCAGCACGAGCACCGGTCCGGTGACCTGGTGCATCACGACCGCCGGGTCGTATGCGTTCATGTCGAGGTAGTAGGAGGCCGGTGCACCGAGGAGGTTCTGCGTCTTGGCCGAGTCGGCCGGCGTGACGCGCCGGATGGCGTTGAGGAACGGCTGGTATTGCGCCAACTGCGCGCGCAGCGCCGTCGTGTCCGCACCCCCCAGTGAGATCATGTACTCGATCTGGCGCGGCATCGCATCCTGCAGCTTCTCGCGCGTGGCGCCCGCCATGATGATCACGCCGGCGACCTGGCCATCGGCCAGCGCGATTCGCGGCGCGAGCATCCCGCCGAGGGAGTGGCCGATGAAGAACGAGCGGGTCGGATCGAGCTCCGGTTGCTGCCTCGCCACTTGCAGTGCGGAGACGGCGTCGTCGATCGTCTCGTCCTTCACGGTGAAGGCACGACCGAAATACCAGAACGGCTTCACCTTGGCGCGCTTGTCGTAGCGCAGGACCGCCACGCCACGACTGGCCAGCCCCCACGCGATGTCGCGATACGGCTTCACCTGATCGGCGCCGGCGCCGAACGTGAGGTCGCGGTCACCAGCCCCCGAGCCATGCACCAGAACCACCACCGGGAACGGCCCCTTCCCCGCCGGCAGCGTCAGGGTGCCCGGAAGCGGCACGGGCCCGGGGACGGTGAGCTCCCGCTCGGTGACGCCGCCCGGAGGGGACGGCGCCTGCGCCGCCGCATTGACCACGATCACTCCGATCAGTGCGATCACCAGCTTCATCCCGCGCCACGCCATCTGCATCGACCGCCTCGTCCGTTGAAATGCCTGCGGGTGATATGCGCGTCAGGCCACGCGATTCGGAACTGGTTGCCCGGCAAAGAACGCATCCAGATTCGCCACAACCATCGCCCCCATCGCCTCGCGCGTCTCACGCGTCGCCGATCCCTGGTGCGGCAGGAGCATCACCTGTTCGAGTGACAGGTAGCGCCGATCGAGGTTCGGCTCACCGCGGTAGACATCGAGACCGGCGCCCGCGAGGTGCCCCGCCATCAGCGACGCGATCAGTGCATCGTCGTCCACCAGATCGCCGCGCGCGGTGTTGATCAGGAACGACCCGGGCTTCATGAGTGCGAGCCTCGGCGCGTTGATCAGGTTCCGCGTCTCCGGCGTGCTCGGCGCGTGCAGCGACACGACATCGGCGCGCGCCAGCAGTTCCTCGAGGGTTGCCACGGGCTCGATGCCATCGGCCGCGAGAGCTGCGGCATCCTTTGGCGTGCGCGAATAGCCCAGCACCGGCATCTGGAAACCGAAGTGCGCCCGGCGAGCCACGGCGCGCCCGATCCGCCCGAGGCCGATGATGCCGAGCGTGCGCCCCGTCACCTTGGCGCTCAGCAGGTGGGTGGGCCGCACGCCGGTCCAGCGACCGCCGCGCAGTTCACGCGCTCGCCCTCCCCGGTGCGTCGCAGCGTGCCGAGGATCAACGCCATCGCGATATCGGCGGTGAATCGGTGAGGACGTCGGGGGTGTTGGTGATCACGATCCCATGTGCCGCCGCAGCGGCGAGGTCATGGTTGTCGGTGCCGACCGCATAGTTGCAGATGATCTTCGCACGGCGCGGTGAGGTGGCGAGGACGTCCGCCCCGAATCGATCCGCACCCGTGCAGATGATGGCGTCGGCATCGCCGAGGGCGGCCTGCAACTCCTCCGGCACCATCGCGTGATCATCGCGCGAGAGCACGGCGTCGAAGCGCTCCACGAGCGTCGCCTCGGTGGCGGGTGGCAGACGACGTGTGGCGATGACCCGCGGACGGACGGAACCAGGCATGGCGCGACCAGGTGAAGGACCGGGGTAATATTGACGGGAACGCCTCAGGAGTCACCGTGGCCCACCCCAGCACCACCCCCGCCGACCTCCTCCGCGCCTGCTTCGATGACGCGGTGCGTGCCGTACAGCCGGAGGCGGTGATGGCGTCGCTCCCCATCGCGCCCGGACCGGGCTCGGCGTGGATCATCGCGGTCGGCAAGGCCGCCGAGGGAATGGCCGGCGCACTCCAGCGCGCCCTCGAAGCGGCAGGCCGCGAGGTCGGCGGCGGTCTGGTGATCGGCGCTTCCGAGGCCAGCGAGGTGCGAGCGCCACTTCGGCATCTGGTCGGTGACCATCCGTTGCCCGCAGACCGCTCCGCCGCAGCCGCCACTGCGCTGGGCGAGCTCGTGGCGCAGCTACCCGGCCACGCCGAAGTCCACGTCGCCCTCTCCGGCGGGGCCACCTCCCTCATGGCGGCGCCCCGTGATGCCATGTCCACCGACGAGCTCAGCTCGGCGTTCGCGGCGCTGCATCGCGCTGGCCTTCCGATCGAGGCGATGAACGCTGAGCGGCGGCGTCTGGTTCGGTGGGGTGATGGCCGACTCGCCGAGGCGCTCGCCCCGCGCCCGACGTACGTCTGGCTGATCTCCGACGTCATCGGCGACGATCCCGCGACGATTGGCTCGGGGCCCTGCGTGACTGTGCCGATGCTCCGGACCGTGCAGCACACCGTGCTCGCATCGAACAGGATTGCGGTGCAGGCCGCAGCGCACGCGGCTGGCCGGCGCGGCTGCGTGCAACGGATCGCCACCGCGCCGCTCACGGGAGAGGCACGCGACGCGGGTCGGATGGTGGCCGTCGAGGCGATGCGGGCGGCGCGTGAGTGGCAGCAGCAGAATCAGGCACTGCGCGAGGACGGTCACGGCGACTCCATCCGACCGCTCGTGCTGGTGTGGGGTGGCGAGACAACGGTCACGCGGCAGGATGACCGCGGGCTTGGGGGGCGCGCGCAGGAATTGGCGCTCGCCGCGGCGGAGATGCTCGACGTCTCGCCGCTTGCGGTCACGCTCCTTGCGGCGGGGACCGATGGGCGCGACGGACCGACGGACGCGGCGGGGGCCATCGTGGACCAGGGGAGCTGGGCTCGTCTCGCCGAGATGGGCGACCCGCGCGCGGCGCTCGATGGGCATGACGCGCATCGGCTCCTTGATGGACTCGGCGCGCTGGTGCGCACCGGCCCGACCGGCACGAACGTGATGGATCTGGTGTTGGTGGTGGTCGGCTGGGAGGACGCCCGCCCGGAGGGACTAGGTCGCCAGGGTGCGGATCAGTCGACCATGTGCGACGGCCACGTCCGGCGCCCGCTGCACGAATTCATGGTATCGCTGCTGGAAATCGCTGCCGTTCTCGTCGGGGTGCAACAACGTCGCGGCCTCGGCGAGAATCGCCGTGGTGCGCGACTCGCCCTCCGGGGTGTCATCCACCAGCGCCTCGTCCATCGCCGCGATGAGCGCGGTCAGTGGCCGGAGCCAGGTGAACCACGGATCCTCGATCGCCAGATGCAGCAGCTCGACATTGCCGACCGTCCGGCCGTTCATCCGTTCCCACGCGAGTCGCTCGGTCTCGAGCAACGCCCGATGGAGGGACAGCACCGCATCCCGCACGGCGACCAACGTCGGCCCTTTCATGGTTTCCTCCGTTTCACGACATCACTCCCCAACACCATCGTCAGATCGACCAGCGGCGTCGACGACGGTTCGTCGCGGACCATCGCCTTCGGGTAGGCCGCCAGCACGCGACCCACCCCGGTCGAGTCGCCGCGCCGAATCAGCACCATGGTCACACCGGCCTCGCGTTGCGCTGCAGTGGCGTTCCCCGTGCCGACCACGTCGAGCCCGACACGCCGCAGCCGTGCCATCCCCACCCGCGCCAGGCCGTCGACCCCGCTCGCATTCAGCACCTCGACCGTGACCCGCCGCGGGAGCGGGGGCAACCCGACCAAGGCGCTGTCCACGTCGACGCCCTTCGGGGCAGCGGGCCCACCACGGCTGAGCGCGAAGACCACGACGGCCACCACAAGCGCGCCTCCGCCGATCCACCAGGCGCGCGGCGGCACGCTCAGCATCCGCAGATCACCCGCCGAAACTCGGCGCTCTCGGGCGGATGACTCCATCCCTGGCTGTCGGCGTATGCGAAGCGTGCGACCACCACCTGGCGGAGCACTTCGTCCGGAGCCTCCGGGAAGCGCTCGGCAAGCGCCGCGCGCCCTTCCTGATCGAACGACCGGCCGGGCTCGAGGAAATCCGCGCAGTAGAGTGCCCGACCCGTCCGCCCCCAGCCGACCCAGCCGACCGAATGCCAGCGCACGGCACTGAGCACGTCGGCATTTGCCTCGCCCTCGAGCTCGGCCCGCGCCGCCGCGGCCGGCCCGTGGCGCAATTCCACCGGTCCTTCCACGGTCGGTGCCCACCGGCGCATCTCGGCCTCGGGCGCATCACGGAGGGCGTCGTGCAGCCATCCGGCCCGGAGCCACCGCGCGGACTCGTCGGGGGCCAGCTTCATCGCCACGGTCCAGTGACGGAGGAGTGCGACGACGCGACCGATATGCTCGCGCCGACGAGGCGAGACGACGGCCCAGGGCGGGAGTCCGTCCTGGGCCGTGACGAGAAGCGAGGCCGGCGGATGCGTCACGCGGCTGGCTCGACCCGCCGATTCTGTCCGTCCACGAATACGACGGCGGGAATGAAGGCGGCCAACTCGTGGTCCTCGACGTCGCCATACGCGATCAGGATCACCAGGTCACCCACCATGCCGAGGCGCGCCGCGGCACCATTCAACTGGACCACCCCGCTGCCGGCCGGCCCGGGGATCACATACGTCGTGAACCGCTGGGCGTTGTTCACGTTCACCACCTGGATCTCTTCGTATTCCACCAGATTCGCCGCGGCCATCAACTCCGTGTCCAGCGTCAACGACCCCTCGTAGTGGAGGTCGGCGGCCGTGATGGTGGCGCGGTGAACCTTGGACTTCATCAAGCGTCGGCGCACGTCAGACGTCCTCGTCCCCAAGGATCACATTGTCGATCAATCGCGTGCGCCCCACGCGGGCGGCCAGCGCAATGATCGTTCCGGCATCGACGGTCGACACCGGGGCGAGCCGTCGTGGCTCGACGACGGCAATATAGTCCGTGGTGATCTCGGGCTCCTCCTCCAGCACCGTCCGCACCACGCGCTCCAGCGCGGCCGCGGTGGTCTCCCCCTGCTCGAAGGCCGCTTCGGCCGCCCGGAGGGCGCGCGACAACGCCAAGGCACGCAGCCGCTCGGCGGGCGTCAGATAGACGTTGCGGGAGCTCCGGGCCAGTCCGTCGGCTTCGCGCACCGTCGGCGAGATGTGGAGTCGCACCGGAATGTCGAGCTCCTGGATCATCCGACGAATCAGGGTGACTTGCTGGATGTCCTTCTGCCCGAAGCACACGACGTCCGGCTGCACGATGTTGAAGAGCTTGGCCACCACCGTGAGCACGCCATCGAAGTGCCCGGGGCGGAACTCGCCCTCCCAGCGCGCGGCGGTCTCGCCGGCCACGATCCGGAGCTCGTCGCCGCTGCCGTACATCTCGCCGACGTCCGGCGTGAAGAGGATATCGACGCGACGCGCTTCGGCCAGCGCCTGATCGTGCGCCAGATCGCGTGGGTAGTTGTCGAAGTCTTCCCCGGGCTGGAACTGGCGCGGGTTCACGAAGATCGACATCACCACCACGTCGGCCTGGCCGCGTGCGGCGTCAACCAACGCCAGGTGGCCTTCATGGAGGAAGCCCATGGTCGGCACCAGCGCAATGCGTCGCCCCGCCTGCCGGTGCGCGGCGAGGGCGGCACGGAGGCCCGCAATGGTGGCGTGCTGTTCGAGGGTAGTCATTCGAAGGAATGCTCATCGTCAGGGTAGCGACGTGCCCGCACGTCGTCGCCGAACTGCCGGATCGCGGACTCCACGGTCTCGGCCAGGTTGGCATAGCGGCGCAGGAACTTCGGCTGGAACCCTGCATTCAATCCGAGCACGTCCTGGAGCACCAGCACCTGCCCGTCGCAGCCCACGCCGGCGCCGATGCCGATGGTCGGGATGCGCAGCGTGGCGGAGATTTCGGTGGCGAGGTCCCGCGGCACCAGCTCGAGGACAATGGCGCTCGCTCCGGCGGATTCGAGGGCCAGCGCATCCGTGCGCATCTGTTCGGCGGCCGACAGTCCGCGGCCCTGCACGCGGTGGCCACCGAGGGCGTGGACACTCTGCGGCGTGAGCCCGAGGTGGCCCACCACCGGAATTCCCCTGGCGACGAGCGCCTCGACCGTGGGGGCCATCACCTCGCCCCCCTCAAGCTTGACGGCGTGGCAGTCGGTCTCCGCCATGACGCGCCCGGCGTTCCGGATGGCGTCCTCGATCGACACCTGATAGGTCAGGAACGGCATGTCGACGACGATCGGCGTCCGCTGGGTGCCGCGCCGCACGCTGGCCGCGTGGTAGATCATCTGGTCGAGCGTCGCACTGAGCGTTGATCGCCGCCCGGCAAGCACTTCGTTCACCGAATCACCGACCAGCAGGATGTCCACGCCCGCCCCCTCGAGCAGGCGGGCAAAGAGCGCGTCGTAACACGTGAGCATCACGATCGGCACACCATCACGCTTGCGGAGGGCCAGATCGGGCATGGTCAAGGGACGGTCAGCCATGGGACTCCAAGGTCGCGACCTCGCGCGCCCAGAAGAGGCGATCGCGAAGTCCGGGATGCGGCAACACCAGCGTCGGCGTGTCGCAAAGCAGCTCATCATACCGTACCACATCGAGGTCCAGCGTGCGCGAGGCCCACGCTTCGCTTCGCGTGCGTCCCGCCTGCTCCTCGATCCGATGACAGGCGGCCAGCAGCGCCCTGGGCGGCAGCCGGGTCTCGAGGAGCACCATCTGGTTCAAGTACGCCGGCTGCGCGAGTCCGCCGAGCGGCGCCGTTTCTTCCGGTGCGGTCTCGGCCCGCAAGGTCGTGTCCGGCAAGTCCGCCAGTTCGCGTCGTCCCAGGGCCAGCATCGCCGCGCGGTCGCCCAGGTTGCTGCCGAGGGCCACGAACGCGCGGACCACCGGCATCAGGCGCCGTCCAACGCGGCCCGGAGGCCGCCGAGGAAGCGATCCGCCCCCGCGACACCCTCCCGCCCGAGGACCTCCACCAGCGCGCTGCCGACCACGACGCCGTCCGCCAGCCCTCCCACGGCGCGGGCCTGCGCGGGCGTCGAGATACCGAAGCCAACGGCGATCGGCAACGCCGTGGCGGCTCGTACCGACGCCACCGAGGCGGCCAACCCGTCCGCGAGATCACGCGAGGCGCCGGTGACGCCGAGTCGGGCGATGAGGTAGACGAATCCCTGCCCACCTCCGACGGCGGTCGCGATCCGCGAGGTCGACGAGGTCGGTGCGACGAGGCGAATCAGGTCGAGCGGAGACTGCTGCACGGTGGACTCGAGTGCGGCATCCGCGCCGGCCGGGAGATCGGTGAGCAACAGCCCGGAGACGCCGGCGCTGGCCGCGTCGCGCACAAGGCGTTCGACGCCGTATTGCAGCACCGGATTGAGATAGGAGAAGAGGACCACCGGCGCGCGCAGCGAGGCGCGGGCGATCAGGTCCAGCGTCTTCGGAAGGGTCATCCCGTTCTCGAGCGCGCGAAACGTCGAGGCCTGGATCGTCGGGCCGTCGGCGAGCGGATCGGAGAACGGCACGCCGACTTCGATGACGTCGGCGTGCGCATCCGCCGACTGAAGCGCCGCCAGCGAATCGTCGAGGGTCGGAAAGCCGGCGGTCAGGTACGGAACCAGCCCGGTCCGACCCTCGCGGCGCAGGTCGGCCCAGGTGCGATCAAGTGCGGAATCAGACAAAGAAATCACCGACGACGAGCCCATAGCGGTCCGGGGAAGTCACTTTCATGATGCTGCGAGAATAGGTCCCGTCGGGACCCGCAACGGAGAGGTCGACCAGCTGTCCCGGTGCCGGCACCAGTCCGCCGGCCGAATCGATGGCGATGCGGACCAGGGGACGGTTCAGCTGTTCGGGGTCGGGGCCGATGCCCGCGACGATCGCGACCTCGTAGGTGTCGAGGATCACGCAACTGCCGACGGGATAAATCCCCAGCATGTTGATCAGCGCCTTGACGAGCGTCAGGTCGTAGCCGCGATTGGCGTTGAGCCACATCTCGCGGAGCACGGCCTCCGGCTCCCACGGCTCGGTCTGGTAGGAGCGTCGGGTCGTCGCGGCGTCGTAGCCGTCGGCGACGGCGACCAGCCGCGAGAAGAGCCCCAGCCGACGAGGGCGGATCGGTCGGGGATAGCCGCTGAGATCCACCTTCATGTGGTGCTCGTGTGCGGCCAGAATCGCCCGGTAGGGGAGCTCTTCGCCCTCGCGCATCTTGAACAGCGTCAGCGTGCCGAGCCAGGGGTGGGCCTGCATCTGGCGCCACTCCTGGTCATCGAGGGCCGAGTCCTTGTTCACGATCTGGATGTCGAGCCGCGACTTCCCGATGTCGTGCAACAGGGCCGCGAGGCCAAGGTCGTACAGTTGTCGCCGGTCCAGCCCAAGTCGCTTGCCCAGCGCGACCGAGAAGATGCAGACGTTGACGCAGTGGGTGAAGGTGTACTCGTCGTAGTCGCGCAACGTGGTGAGTCCGGCGATCGAGAGCTCGTTCTCGAGCACCTGGTCGACGATCAACTGGATCGCGCGCTTGAGCCGTCGCACGCTCGGCGTGCGCCCCATGCGCACGCCCGACACCACGTCACGCGCGACCGCCACGCCATGCGCGTAGGTCCGCTTGGCCCGTTCGAGCGCCTCGTCGGCCTGCGGCCCCTCCTCCCCGTCGCCGCCACCGGTCTCGACCATCAGGCAGGTGATGTCGGCCTGCTGCATGCGCTGGCGGAGCTGGTCCATCCGCTCCAGCGGCTCGTCGGCCGTGGGGAGGGAGCCGAGAATCGAGAGCCACGCCTGCCACTCGCGCCGGGTCACGCCGTCCTCGACGCGGAGGACGCCGATCCCGCAACTGTGCATCAGGCTGACGAAGCCGCTGAACGCGGCGAAGTTGTCGAGCCCGAGCCGGAGCCGTGTCTGATTGACGAAGATGACGTCGCCACTCAGCCGAACGTCGATCGCTCCCTCGAGCCGGAGCAGGCTCTCGCCGGTGGCCAACAGGTCGTCGAGCGCCCGCTGCACCGCGACATTCTCGACGGGATAGAGCTTGAGGGCGCGCCCGGCGCCGTGGATCGCGACGAGGAGGGCGCGGCCGGATGCGCGCAGCTGCGCATCATCGCGTGGGGCGTCGGTCATGCGAGCCAATCCCGGAGCACGGCGTTGGCCGCGCTGCGCACGATCGCTTCCTTGTCGGCCGTGAACTGGTCGACGACGAGCCGCGCTTCGAAGGTGCGGATCTTGGCGAGCGCGAAGATGGCGCAGGCCCGCACGTCGGGCAGTTCCTTGCGTCGCAGCAGGCCGCGCGGGGCGAGCAGCTCACGCAGCCGGGTGATCGCGGCCGGACCGGCCAGCTGCCCATACGCCTCGAACAGGGCGCGCCGCTCGCTCCGTTCCCAGTCCTGATCCTTGCCGGCGAAGAGGAGCGCCTCGAGCTTCGCCAGCGTGCCCCCCGAGCCGCCGCGCGCGAGCAGGATCGTCAGCGCGGTTTGACGGACCGTCCGCTCTTCGTCGGTCAGTGCCGACTCGATGGCCGTGATCGCCGAGGGCGTGGCGAAACCGCCGAGCGCATTCAGCGCGGCGACGCGCACCCCGATGGTGCCGTCCACCAGACGGGCTGCGACCGACGGCACCAGCGCACTCAGACCGAGTCGGGCGACCAGGTCGATGGCCGGCTCCACGGCGTCGCTGCTGCCGGCGTCAAGCACTTCCTGCAGTGCCTGCGGCCGGCTGCGCGCCAGCTGTTCGACACTCGGGAGGAGCGCACGGCGGATCTCCGGCGCGATGCTCCGGCCGAGGTGCACCAGCACGATCGGGAGCGCGCCAGGCTTGAGTTCCCGCAACACCTCGCCGATCTCGTCCTCGGCCGGCCGGGTCGCGGGATCCTCGAGCGTGCGGAAGAGCTGTTCGAGAATGTCGGGCTGTGAGAGCCGTTCCTCGAAGGAAAGGATGGCATCGTGCAGCGACTGTTCCAGGCCGGCCGCCCGCACCGCGATGACGCGCAATTCCCTGAGGATGCGGGCGACGGCACGAAAGCCACCCACCGCCAGTTGGGACGGCAAGACGTCCTCGAGCAGCGCGACCACCTCGCGCCGCACGGCAGGCTCGCGTTGTCCCTCGAGGACGTCCAGCAGCGCATCGATCGCGGCGGTGCGAATGTCGCGACGATACTCCTCCTCGAGCTCGCTCTGCATCAGGCGCAGCTCGGCCTCGTCGAGAAAGAACGGTGCCGCGTCCAGATCGGCCGGCGCCACCGCGCCGCCCGGATCCTGCTCCACCTTTTCGCGGACGGCCCCGGGATCCTGCGCGGCGTCCGCTGCGCCGCCTGATTGCAGGAACTCGACGCCGTCGCTGAGCGCCTCGACGAAGGTGTAGGCGATCAGCACGAACTGCTGCTCCCAGAGCAGCGTGAGGAGATCGTCGCTCGCATCCTTCGGCAACAGCCGGGCGCGATTCATCACCGCGAGAAAGCGGGTGATCTCCTCCGACTCGACCCCGGGCAGCAGGACCAACCGGCGCAACCCGTCCTGATGCAACTGGGCCGCGAACCCCTCCGTGCGCGACGCACCGTAGTGCAGCGGTGCGCCCTCCCACTGCAGCTCGCCGTCCTGCAGATCCAGCACCAGCCGCCCCGTCACGCCCCACACCGGCCCGAACGCCTCGGCGACTTGCTCCACCGATCGCTGGTAGACGGGATTGTTGGGGAGATACATCTGCAGCGCCCGCTGGCCCTTCGCGAGCGCGCGCAGCAACTCCTCGACCACCCGCACATCGGTGGGCGCCGGCGGGTCGAGCAGGGGCGATGTCACCGGCGCGCCTCGAGCATGGCCGCCACATGCGCCACGTCCTTGTCGCCGCGCCCGCTGAGGCAGAGCAGGACGAGATCGTCGGCCTGCCACTGGCCGCGCTGGCCCTGAATCCAGGCGATCGCGTGCGCCGTCTCGAGCGCCGGGATGATCCCTTCCATGCGCGTGAAGGACTGGAAGGCGGCCAGGGCCTCGTCGTCGCCAATGGCATGGTACGCGACGCGCCCCGTGTCCCGCAGGTGGCTGTGCTCGGGACCGACGCCCGGATAATCGAGTCCCGCCGAGACCGAGTGGGCCGGCGAGACCTGGCCGTCTGCGTCCTGCAGCAGATACGACAGCGTGCCGTGCAGGACCCCGGGGCGACCCGCGGAGAGCGTCGCGCTATGATGGCCACTGGCAATGCCCTCGCCCGCGGCCTCGACGCCGACGAGCGCGACGTCGGCGTCATCGAGGAAGCCGGCGAACATCCCCATCGCATTCGACCCGCCGCCAACACAGGCCACCACCGTGCTCGGGAGGCGACCAAGCTTCGCGCGCACCTGCGCGCGCGATTCCCGCCCGATGACGGACTGGAAGTCGCGCACCATCCGCGGGAACGGATCGGGGCCGACGACGGAGCCGATGATGTAGTGCGTGGTGGGGACGTTGGTCACCCAGTCGCGGAGCGCCTCGTTGGTCGCATCCTTGAGGGTGCGCGTCCCGGAGGTCACCGGCACGACCGTCGCGCCAAGCAACTGCATCCGGTAGACGTTGAGGTTCTGTCGCGCGACATCCTCCTCGCCCATGTACACCACACACTCGAGTCCGAAGCGCGCGCAAATCGTGGCCGTCGCGACGCCGTGCTGCCCTGCCCCGGTCTCCGCGATGATGCGCCGCTTTCCCATCCGCCGCGCCAGCAACGCCTGGCCGATGGTGTTGTTGATCTTGTGCGCGCCGGTGTGGTTGAGGTCCTCGCGCTTCAGCAGCACGCGCACGCCGGAGGCCTCGCTGAAACGCGGCGCCTCCGTCAAGCGTGACGGCCGGCCGACGATCTCCTCCAGCAACGCCTGATACTCCGCCCAGAATGACGGATCATCGCGCACGCCGTCGTACAGGGCAGTCAGGTCGTCGAGCGCGGCAACCAGCGTCTCGGGGACATAGCGTCCGCCGTACGGGCCGAAGCGACCGGCGACCGAGGATTCAGGCGGCAGGGTGAGCGTCACGCGCAATCTCCAGAAAGCGAATCAACCGCGCGGGATCCTTGATCCCGGGCGCCCCTTCAACCCCGGAACTTACATCCACGAGGTCAGGACCGACGAGCCGGATCGCGGCGGCGAGGGTCTCCGGGGTCAGGCCACCGGCCAGTCCGACGCGAATCATCGGTGGCAACTGCTGGCGAGCCTCCCGGGCAGCGGGAAGTGCGATCGCCACCCCGCGCCCTCCGGCGGCCAGGGGCTCCCCGGCGAGGCGCGGTTCCAGCAGGACCAGATCGGCCTCCTCCGAGAGCGTCACCAGCATGGCTGGCCCATCGGCCGGGACCCGCGCGACGCGCCAGACTTCGAGTCCTTCCGCGCGCAGTCGCCTCGCGACCTCGACGGAGGAGGGCCCGTGCAGCTGCGCTCCGGCCAGGCGCGCCGCACCGGCGATGGCCAGGATCTCCTCGACCGAATGGGCACCGAAGACCCCGAGCACCGGGACCCCGCCTGCCGCCGCGACGATCTCCCGAGCCTGCGCCGGGGTGCGCTCCCGCGGTCCGCCAGCGAAGATCACCCCCAGACGACTCGCGCCATGCGACGCGGCCAGCGCCGCGTCCGCCGCACGGGTCAGCCCGCAGATCTTGGCCTCAACGGCCACGGCGTGCGATCCCCGCCATGCTGCGTGCCGCCGCTTCCGGTGTGCCGTGCGCGGCCAGCGCGCCCCCGATCAGCACCGCGTCGGCGCCGGCGTCCGCAGCCGTCTCGACATCCGCCGGCGAGGCCATGCCACTCTCGGCCACGGCGATCAGCGTCGACGGGACCTCCGTCAGCAGCCGCCATGCCGCATCGCGGTCGATGGAGAAATCATCCAGGTCGCGGGCGTTCACGCCGATCACCTCCGCGCCGGCATCGATGGCACGCCGGATCTCCACCGCCGTATGCGTCTCCACCAGAACACCGAGCCCCAGATCATCGGCCGCACGGTGAAGGGATCGGAGGGTGGCATCGTCCAGGACACGCACGATCAGGAGCACAGCAGACGCCCCGGAAGCGCGGGCTTCGAGCAATTGGCAGCGATCGAGGATGAAATCCTTCCGGAGCGCTGGAACCACGACCGCCCGGGTGACCTCCTCGAGGTCGGCTAACGAGCCGCCAAAGAACGGCCCGTCGGTCAGGACGGAGATGGCCGCCGCCCCGCCCGCCGCATACGCCTGGGCGAGCGTGGTCGGGTCGAGACCGGTGTTGATAGCCCCCGCCGACGGTGAGCGGCGCTTCACTTCGGCGATCAGGGCGACGGTCGGCCGGCGCAGGGCGTGGACGAAGGAAGGGGGCGTCGGGGCGAAGGCCGCGGCGTGCTCAAGCTCCGCCTGGCGGGCCTGCAGGGCCGGGAGGGTCGCACGGGTGCTCGCGATGATGGTATCGAGGACTGGCATCTTGCCGTTCGGGGTCCCTTCGGGTATGGTTGGTTCGGTTTCTCTTCGCCATGTACAGCTCCGAGGCCCCGATGACGCTCTCACCGCTGACGCCGAAGCAACGCAAGATGCTCGACTTCCTCTCCGAGGCCATTGCCCAGCAGGGCTATGCCCCGTCGTTCGAGGAGATCGCCGAGAAATTCAACTATCAATCGCTGGCGACCGTCCACGAGCACCTGACCACCTTGCAGCGGAAAGGCTACATCCGCCGCAACTACAACGAGAGCCGGGCCATCGAAGTGCTGCCGCCGCGAGGCAGCACCGGGGCCACCGACATCCCGTTGCTCGGTGCCGTCGCCGCCGGCTATCCGATCGAGTCGATGATGAGCGGCGAGGTCGTGCAGGTCCCCGACGCCATGCTCCCGCGCCGCGGCCCGAACTACGCGCTGCGCGTCCGCGGCGAATCAATGATCGACGAACAGATCTGCGATGGTGACCTCGTCGTCGTCAATGGCCGCGATTCCGCCGACAACGGCGAGATGGTGATCGCCCTCGTGAATGGCAACGAGGCCACCGTCAAGCGCTTCTACCGCGAACCGGGCGGTTGGATCCGACTGCAGCCCGCGAATACCGCGATGCGCCCGCTCCGGTACCAGGAAGACGACGTCCTGATTCAGGGCATCGTCGTCGGCGTGATCCGAAAGTTCTAGCGCGTCGCGGCCTGCAGCGCCGCGAGCCGCTCCGCACCGCGGCGCTCGCGCAATGCGCTCCGGGCCGCGTCCACCGCGGCTTCCAGCGTGGTCACCACCCCACTCACATAGATCGCCGCCGCCGCGTTGAGCACGACGGCCGACTCGACCGCCGCCGCGGCGCGCCCCCCTCGAGCATCCCGCGGATCACCGCAGCGTTCTCCTCCGGCGAGCCGCCGGCCAGCCCGTCGAGCGTCGGCGCGGCGAGCCCGAAGCGCGCCGGGTCGAGCCGCCACTCCGTCACCGCTCCGCCCCGCACCTCCCACACGGACGTCTCGCCCATCGGTGCAATTTCGTCCATGCCGATGTCGGCGTGGACCACCAGCGCGTGAGTCGAGCCGAGTCGGGCGAGCGCGCCCGCCATCCGCGGCGCGCGGTCGATGTCGGCGACCCCCACCACCTGTCGACCGGCGAGCGCAGGATTCGCGAGCGGGCCCACGAGGTTCATCACGGTGGGGACGCCGAGCTCGCGTCGTACCGGGGCGACGTGGCGCATCGCCGGGTGATAGCTCGGGGCGTAGAGGAAGACGATCCCGGTGGCCGCAAGGACCTCGGCCGCCCGCTCCGGGGTCAATTCGATGCCGACCCCGAGCGCCTCCAGGACGTCTGCCGAGCCGGACTTCGAGGTGAAGGAGCGGTTGCCATGCTTCGCCACGGGGACCCCAGCCCCGGCGGCCACGAACGCCGCCGCGGTCGAGAGGTTCAGCGTGGTGACTTTCCCGCCGCCCGTGCCGCAGGTGTCGACCAAGGCGTCCGGGGTCGGGTGGTCGACGCGGCGCATGGCATCGCGCAGCGCCCGGACCGCGCCGGCGATCTCCTCGGCGCTTTCCCCCCTGGTCCGCAGGGCCAGCAGGAGGGCCCCGAGCGAGGCCGGCCCGGCAGCCCCCGCCATGATCTCGCCGAAGGCACGCGCGGCCTCCTCCTCACTCAGGCCATGGCCGGCGGCAAGGAGGCCGAGGGCATGGCGAACAGCCGGGGCCGGAACGGAAGCGGGAGTGGTCATCGTGGCAGGCCAAGCGTATCGGGCAGACCGCCGTTTTGTCAATATTCACAAGGGTTTACGACGCTTGCCGCACCCCCGGGAGCGGACTAGGTTTCGGGCCGGAATGGGACGCGCGCTGCTGCTCACGCTGGAGTTCGACGGATCCGCCTTTTTCGGGTGGCAGCGCCAGCCTGATCGACGGACGGTGCAGCAGGTCGTCGAGGAAGCATTGGGTCGGCTGGCCGGGATGCCGTGCACCGCAATTGCGGCGGGGCGGACCGACACCGGCGTTCACGCGTTGGCCATGCCGGTCTCGACGACGATGCCCGAGCAGTGGACCGCCGAGGCGTTGCTCCGAGCACTGAACGCCGTGTTGCCGCGCGATGTCGCCGTGTCTGAGGTCCGGGCGATTACCCCCGGTCGTGATGCGCGGCGGGCCGCCGAATCGCGACGGTACCGGTATGATGTCGGCGTCGACGCGGCCAGTCGCTCGCCGTTCCGGGGACGGACCGAGTGGGCGCTGGGGCGCCCGGTCGATCTCGCGATGCTGCAACGGGCCGCGTCGGTCCTCGAAGGCGAGCACGAATTCCTCGCCTTCATGGTGACCGGCGAGCCCAAGCCGCACTACCGGTGTCGTATCGTCGAGGCCGCGTGGTCGGCACCGGAGGCCGGGCGTCTCCGCTTTATCGTGGCCGCCGACCGGTTTCTCCACCACATGGTGCGCATGCTGGTTGGCACCATGGTGGAGATCGGCCAAGGACGACGACCTGAGAGCGACATGGCCCGACTGCTGACGATGACCCACAACGCCGACACCAGTGCACCGGCGCCGGCGGCTGGCCTGAGTTTTCTGTCCGCGACTTACCCCGCGACCTACTTCCTCGGAGAGCGCGCCGCGTGGTGACCCGCCGTATCGGAGCGCTGCTCCTCGCCCTTGTGGCCGCCGCCTGTCGCGGCGAGGCCACGGCCAACGCCCAACAATCGACGCCACCCGCTCCGCGCCCCGCCGCCTCGCTCGACGGCGCGCGACGCACCGCGATCGTCGATGCCTCGGCCCGCGTGGCGCCTGCCGTCGTCTCGGTGCGGGTGACGCTGCCGACCCCGCGTCCCTCGCAGTGGGATCTCTTCACCGGCAATCAGCCGGGCACGCCACAGAGCTTCGGCACCGGCTTCATCCTGCGCGCCGACGGCATCGTCGTCACCAATCAGCACGTCGTCGCCAATGCCCAGCAGGTGACCGTCACCCTGGCTGACGGGACCGACGTCGAAGGGCGCGTGCTGGGCGAGGATCCGCTCACCGACATCGCGGTCATCAAGATCGAACGCCAGGGACTCCCGATCGTCCGCGTCGGGCGCTCGAGCGACCTGATGATCGGCGAATGGTCGATCGCGCTCGGCAATCCCTACAGCTACCTCCTCGGCAATGCGGAACCGACCGTCACGGCTGGGGTGATCAGTGCCACAGGGCGCAACATCCTGCCCACTGGGGAACAGAACGGCCTCTACCTCGACATGATCCAGACCGACGCGGCCATCAATCCGGGTAATTCCGGCGGCCCGCTGGTGAACGCCCTCGGCGAAGTCATCGGCGTCAACTCCTCGATCTTCTCGAACAGTGGCGGCAGCGTCGGACTCGGGTTCGCCATTCCGATCGAGCGTGCCGTCCGCGTGGCCGAGGAAATCGTCCGCAACGGGACGGTGCGTCGCGCGTGGGTCGGACTCGATGTGGCGCAGGCGAGCGAGATGGGCGAATGGAAGCGCACCGGCGGCGTCGCGGTGGCGAGCGTGGCGCCCGGTGGTCCCGCGGCGAAGGCCGGCCTCCGCACCGGTGACGTGCTGGTGAAGGCCAATGGCCGCGTCCTCCGCAATTCGCTCGACTGGGAATCGGTCAAGCTCGATCTCCACGTCGGCGACCCGATCACGATCTCGGTGCAGAGCGCGGGGCAAACGAGCGACAAGCGATTGGTCTCCTCCGACCTGCCCACGGCGACAGCGACTCCGGGTGCGCTTTGGTGGCCTCGACCTGGTGACCGTGACGCCGGCGGTTCGCGCCGAGCTTGGCATTCGCAGCGATGGCGGCGCTGCGATTACCAAAGTGCCGCTCGAACTCGCACGCGAGACGGGACTGCGCGAGGGTGATGTGATCGTCAGCCTCAATCGGACCCCCGTGCGCCGGGCGGAGGACCTCGCGCGCCTCCTCGACGGCATGCGGCCCGGCACCTCGTTCCAGCTGGTGATCGAACGTCGCGGCACGCTCTATCCCTTGAACCTGCGGATCTGATGACCGACGCCCGCTGGCAGTCACCGCTTTCCGGCCGCTATGCCTCCCCGGCGATGCTCCACCTCTGGAGCGAGGCCTATCGCATCGGCCGCTGGCGTCGCGTCTGGCTCGCCCTGGCGGAGTCGGAGCGGGCCCTCGGCCTGGAGATCCCCGACGCCGCCCTGGAGGCGATGCGGGCGCACCTCGACGACGCCGACCTCGCCGTCGCCGCGGCGTACGAAAAGCGCTTCCGCCACGACGTGATGGCGCACGTCCACGCCTACGGCGAGCAGGCCCCCGCGGCGCGCGCGCACCTGCACCTCGGCGCCACGTCGGCGTTCGTCACCGACAACGCCGACGTGCTGGTGATGCGCGATGGGCTCGCACTGATTCTCGGGCGACTGCTCGACGTGGTGGGCCACTTGCGCGCCTTTGCCGAACGCCACGCTGCCCTGCCCTGCCTGGCCTACACGCACTTTCAGCCGGCCCAGCTGACCACGGTCGGGAAGCGCGCCACGCTCTGGGCGCAGGACTTCGCGCTCGACATCGAGGCGGTCGTCCATCGACTCGCCACGCTGCGGCTCCGCGGCTGCAAGGGGACCACGGGCACACAGGCCTCCTTCCTCGAGCTCTTCGACGGCGACCATGCCAAGGTCCGCGACCTCGAACGACGGATCACCGAGGCGCTTGGCCTGCCGCGCGCGTTCGCCGTCACCGGCCAGACCTACCCGCGGAAGGCCGATGCGCAGATCCTCGATGCGTTGAGCGGCATCGCCCAGTCGGCGGCGAAGTTCGGCGCGGACATCCGGCTGTTGCAGCATGAGGGCGAATTGCTCGAGCCGTTCGAATCGGAGCAGATCGGATCGAGTGCGATGGCCTACAAGCGCAACCCGATGCGTGCCGAACGGATCGGCGCGTTGTCGCGTCACGTCATCTCGTTGCAGGCCAACGGCGCACACACGGCGGCGGCGCAGTGGCTGGAGCGGACACTCGATGACTCGGCCAATCGCCGCTTGACCCTGCCGGAAGCGTTCCTCGCCGTCGATGCCATCCTGCTCCTGGCCGGCAACATCGCGCAGGGCCTCGAGGTGCGAGAGCCCGTGATTGCCCGCCATGTCCGCGAGCAGATGCCCTTCATGGCCACCGAACGGTGGTTGATGCTCGGCGTGCAAGCGGGTGGCGATCGCCAGGCATTGCACGAAGTGGTGCGCAGTCACGCGATGACGGTGCACGCGGCCGTCGCGGGTGGGGCGCCGAATGACCTGATGGATCGCCTCGCCGCCGACCCGGCGTTTGCCGGCATCGACCAGGCCCGACTTGCAGCCGAGCTGGACCCCGCGCGCTACACGGGACGCTCCCGCGAACAGGTCGCCGAGTTTGTCGCCGAATACCTCACTCCGCTTATCGCCGAGGCCCGCCCGTACGCCGCCGCCGCGGAGCACGCGGAGCTGCGCGTATG
Organism: Gemmatimonadota bacterium; assembly: GCA_016704275.1. Lineage (NCBI taxonomy): Bacteria > Pseudomonadati > Gemmatimonadota > Gemmatimonadota bacterium. The sequence goes on along the minus strand of JADJAK010000003.1, from coordinate 274,655 downwards.
ACCACCCCCATGGTGCAGAGCAAGCTGCCGCTCCCGTTGTGGCGTCGGGGCAAGGTCCGCGAGGTCTACGAAGTCGACGATGCACGGCTCCTGATGGTGGCCAGCGATCGCGTCTCGGCGTTCGACGTCGTGATGGCGGAAGCAGTCCCCGACAAGGGCCGGGTCCTCACGCAGTTGTCGGCCTTCTGGTTCCAGCGGCTCGGCAACCTGACCCCGTCGCACTTCCTCACGGCCGACACCGACGCGATTCTCGTCGAGGTGCCGGCGCTCGCGCCGCACCGCGCGGAAATTGCCGGCCGCGCCATGCTGGTGCGCCGCACCGCTCCGGTGGCGTTCGAATGCGTCGTGCGAGGCTACCTCTCCGGCTCGGCGTGGCAGGAGTATCGCAAGCGCGGCACGCTCGCCGGCGAGCCGTTGCGCGCCGGCCTGCTCGAATCGTCCCACCTCGAGCCGCCGATCTTCTCGCCGGCCACCAAGGCGGAGTCGGGGCACGACGAGAATGTCACCTTCGGTGCCATGCGCTCCGCCCTGGGCCCCGATCTCGCCGATGCGCTGCGGGACCTCTCGCTTGCCATCTACGCCGCGGGCCGGCTCACCGCCGCCGACCGCGGGCTCATTATCGCCGACACCAAGTTCGAGTTCGGTCTCGACATCACGGGCCATCCGATCCTCATCGACGAAGTGCTGACCCCGGACTCGTCGCGGTTCTGGGAGGCGGCAGCGTGGACCCCGGGGAGCACGCCGCCGAGTTTCGACAAGCAGCCGTTGCGCGACTATCTCGCCAGCGAACGGGAGGCCGGCCGATGGAATGGCGACGCCCCACCGCCGCCGCTGCCCGAGCAGGTGATCCGCGCCACCACGACGCGCTACCGCGAGGCGTACCACCGACTGACGGGCCATGAGTTGCCCGAGGACCGCTGATGCGCGTTGCCCCGGAAGGACTGCCGTTCATCGCGATCGCCTGGGTGATCGCCGCCGCGCTCTTCGGCTTCGGCCTTCCGATCGCCGGCCTCGTCTGGCTGCCGATCGCCATCTGGGTCGTCGCCTTCTTCCGCGATCCGGTCCGGAGCGGACGTCGCGGCGATGACGTGGTCATCGCGCCCGCCGACGGCAAGGTCGTGAGCATCATCCCGATCCACGAACCGCACGTGATCGGCGGCACGGCGACGCGCGTCTCGATCTTCATGAACGTCTTCAACGTTCACGTCAACCGCTATCCGAGCAACGGCACGATCACCTTCCGGCGCTACACGCCGGGCAAGTTCTTCAACGCCGCCGACGAGAAGGCCGCGCTCGAGAACGAGCAGAGCGACATCGGGCTGACCACCCCGCGCGGCGCGCTGCTGGTGCGCCAGATCGCGGGCCTCATCGCGCGACGGATCATCACCGACCACGCCGAGGGTCGGACGGTGTCGCAGGGGGAACGTCTCGGTCTCATCCGGTTCGGCTCGCGCGTGGACGTCTTCTTCCCGCCGGGCGTCCGCATCCTCGTCAAGGAAGGAGACGGGACGCAGGCCGGCGTCACGGCGATCGCCGAATGGACCTGACCTCGCCCCCTCCGCGGAGCGGCATGCGCCGCGTCGTCGTCGTGATGCCGAACGCCTTCACGCTCGGCAATCTCTTCTTCGGCTTCTGGTCGATCGTTTCCGCGCACAACGGCAACTTCCTCTGGGCCGGGTGGTTCATCGTCTTCGCGGGCGTGCTCGACATGCTCGACGGCCGCATCGCCCGCGCATCGAACAGCGGGTCGCGATTCGGCGCCGAGCTCGACTCGCTCGTCGACGTGATCTCGTTCGGTGTCGCGCCGGCGCTGTTGATGTACTTCCTGGAATTCTCCACCGCCGGCCGCCTCGCCTGGGTGATCTGCTTCTTCTACGTCGCCTGTGCGGCGCTCCGGTTGGCGCGATTCAACGTCCTGGCCGGTCAGGGCGGGAAGCCGTCTCACTGGTTCACTGGCCTGCCGTCCCCGTCGGCCGGGATGACGCTGGCCACGTACTTCGCCTTCTCGCAGACCGACTGGTACCGCGGCTCGCTCGCCTACCTGAACTTTCAGCACCAGGGGCTGGTCTTCCTGGTGGTGGCCCTCGCGCTGCTGATGGTCAGCAATGTCCAATATCCGCGCTGGCCAGCGGCCGGCATTCGCAGCCCGGCGCAGGTGCTGGGGCTGCTCTGGTACCTGGTGGTGCTCGCCGGCTCGCTCCTCGTGCCGCAGTACTTCCTCTTCACGCTGGGCCTGACGTATCTGCTCTACGGTCTCATTCGCCATGTCGTGTTGCTGATCACCGCGCGCGATGACGAAGAACACGACGAGCAGCCCCCGATCACGCTGGTCACCCCGACCCTACGTCCCCGCCGCGCTGAGCGGCGTCAGGAGAACGCTGAATGATCGTCCAAGTCCACGTCCGCGTGATGCCCCGCCCCGGCCTCCTCGATCCTCAAGGGCAGGCCGTGGAGCATGCCCTCGCTTCGCTGGGCTTCGGCGCCGCGACCGGCGTGCGCGTCGGCAAGGCGATCGAACTCTCGCTCGACGCGGAGAGCCCCGCCGCGGCCGAAGCGATCGCCCGCACCATGTGCGAACGCTTGCTGGCCAATCCGGTGACCGAGGACTTCGTCATCGAGGTCGGGTCCTGATGGCACGCGTGGCCGTTGTCCGCTTCCCCGGAAGCAACTGCGAGACCGAGACCCTGACCGCCATCGAACGCGCCGGCGGCGAGGCGGTGCTCCTCGACTACCGCGCGACCACGCTCGAAGGGGCCGACGCGGTGATTCTCCCCGGTGGCTTCTCGTACGGTGACTACCTCCGCTCGGGGGCCATCGCCCGGTTTGCGCCCGTGATGCAGGCCGTGCGGGCGCACGCTGACGCCGGCGGCGCCGTGGTCGGCATCTGCAACGGCTTCCAGGTCCTCTGCGAGGCGCATCTGCTGCCGGGGGCGTTGCTGCGGAATGCCGCGCAACGCTTCCTCTCCCGCCCCGTCGACGTGCGCGTCGAGCGCCGCGACACGATCTGCACGTCGGACTACGCCGTCGGCGATGTGATCCGGATCCCCATCGCCCACGGTGAGGGGCGCTTCGTCGCCGATGCAGAGACCCTTGCGGCGCTCGAGGCCGAGGGTCGCGTCGTACTCCGCTATGTCGCGGTCCCTGGCAGCGATGCCACGCACAATCCCAACGGCTCGGCCAACGACATCGCCGGCATCTGCAACGCCGCCGGCACCGTGGTCGGCTTCATGCCGCACCCGGAGCGCCTCGCCGAGGCGGCACTGGGCTCCGACGCCGGCCACCGCTTCTTCTCTTCGCTGATCGGACGCCTCGCGACGACCGGGGTGGCCGCATGACCGTCGTGACTCCCGCCGAGGCCTTTCCGGGCGAACGGCCAGTGACGCAGGCCGTGGTGGCCGAGCACAAGCTGAACGAGACGGAATACACCGCCATCCTCGCGTTGCTGGGCCGCACGCCAACGCTCACCGAGCTCGGCATCTTCTCGGCGCTCTGGTCCGAGCACTGCTCGTACAAGCACACCAAGCCGGTGTTGCGGCGCTTTCCGGTCGAGGGCCCGCAGGTGGTTCAGGGCCCGGGCGAGAATGCCGGCGTGCTTCGCCTCCCCGAGGGCTGGGCGGTGGCGTTCAAGATCGAGTCCCACAACCACCCGAGTGCGGTCGAACCGTATCAGGGCGCCGCGACCGGCGTCGGCGGCATCCTGCGTGACGTCTTCACCATGGGGGCCCGGCCGGTCGCGGTGCTCAATTCGCTCCGACTCGGTCCCCTCGATGATCCGCGCAATCGCTGGCTCTTCGCGGGGATCGTCAAGGGCGTTGGGGACTACGGCAATTGCGTCGGGATTCCGACCCTCGGCGGCGAGGTCTGCTTTGCGCCAGGCTACAGCGGCAATCCGCTCGTCAACGCCATGGCGGTCGGACTCCTGCGTGAGGCCGACCTGATCACGGCGCGTGCCCACGGCGTCGGCAACATTCTCCTGACCGTCGGCGCCAGCACCGGACGCGACGGCATCCACGGGGCGTCCTTTGCCTCGGAGGACTTGACCGCCGAGAGCGAGAAGCGGCGGCCGCAGGTCCAGGTCGGCGACCCCTTCACGGAAAAGCTTTTGCTCGAGGCGTCGCTGGAACTGATCACCAGCAATGTCATCGTGGCGATCCAGGACATGGGGGCCGCCGGTCTCACCTCCTCCTCGGCCGAAATGGCGGCGCGCGGTGGTGTCGGGGTCGAACTGGACACCTCGAAGGTGCCGACCCGCGAAGCGGGGATGACGCCCTACGAGATCATGCTCTCGGAATCCCAGGAGCGGATGCTCGTGGTCGCGGAGCCCCATCGCATTCCCGAGATCCAGGCGATCTGCCGGAAGTGGGAACTCGACGCGACGCCGGTGGGTCACGTGACGGACGATGGGCTGTTCCGGATCGTGCACGAGGGACGCACCGTCGCGGCGATTCCCGGACAGGAACTGGTCGATGGCTGCCCGATCTACACGCCTGACGCCATCGAATCGCCAGAGGCCGTGGCGCGACGGAAGCGGACGCCGAGCCGCCAGGCGCCGACGCCGGGCGAGGCACTGCTGACACTGCTGGATGCGCCGACCATCGCCAGCAAGCGCTGGGTGTTCGAGCAGTATGACTCCACCGTGCGCGCCGGGAGTGCGATTCTCCCCGGCGGCGACGCCGGCGTCCTGCGCGTGGCCGACACCACCTTCGGCCTGGCGATGACGGTCGACTGCAACGCACGGCACGTCCTCCTCGATCCATTCGAGGGAGGCAAGGGGGCCGTGGCCGAGGCGGCGCGCAACATCGCCTGCACCGGCGCGCGACCACTCGGCATCACGGACTGCCTGAACTTCGGCAACCCCGAGAAGCCGGAAATCTTCTTCCAGTTTACCGAGGCCTGTCGCGGCATCAGCGACGCCTGCCTGGCATTCAATACGCCGGTGACCGGCGGCAACGTCTCGCTGTACAACCAGAATCCGCACGGTGCGATCGATCCGACCCCGACCATCGGAATGGTCGGCCTCTTGGCGGACATCACCAAGGCGGTGCCGTCGCACTTCCGCGCGACCGGCGACGCCGTCCTCCTCCTCGGCACCAGCCGCGGGCACCTGGGCGGCTCGGCGTACTGGGCCGAGGTCCTCGACACCGTCGCCGGTTCGCCGCCGCCGGTGGACCTGTCCGCGGAACGCGCGCTGCAGGAAGTGCTCATTGCGGCGGCGGAGACACGCCTGCTGCGTTCGGCGCACGACCTGAGCGATGGCGGTCTGGCCGTGGCCCTGGCCGAGTGCTGCATGGGCGGCCCATGGGCCACCACCACCTTTGGCGCGATCATCGATCTCGACGCGCACGCTCCGGACGTCAGTGATGACGGCTTCCTCTTCGGGGAGGACGGCGCGCGGGCGATCGTCTCGTGCGACCCGGCAGACGTCGCCGCGCTGCAGCGCATCGCGGCGGCGCAGGGGGTGTCGGCACACTACCTCGGCCTGGTGGGCGAGGCCGACAGCGACCTGATCGTCAATCGCGACGGTCGGGGCTGGACCTGGCAGACCGCTGCCCTTCGCCAGAAGTATTTCGACGCGATCCCCCGCCGCATGGCGGCCCCGGTCACGGCCACAGGAGAGGAGTAAGCGATGTGCGGTGTGATCGGTGTCTCGGGGGTCCCTGACGCATCACGCGTCGCCTACCTGGGCTTGTACGCGTTGCAGCATCGCGGGCAGGAGAGCGCAGGGATCATGGCCGTCGATGAGAACACAACGGCCCGGATCCATCGCGAGATGGGCCTGGTAGCCGACGCCTTCTCCGAACCGGCACTCGAAGCGCTCCACGGCGACGTGGCGATTGGGCACACCCGCTACTCCACCGCGGGCAGCACGGTGTTGGCGAATGCCCAACCCTTCCTGGTCAACTATCACGCCGGTCCGCTGGCCGTGGCCCACAACGGGAACCTCGTCAACGCCGACCTGTTGCGCGAGGAGCTGGTTCGTGGCGGCGCGATCTTCTCGTCCAACAGCGACACCGAAGTTCTCATCCATCTGATCGCCCGTTCCGACGCGCCGACGGTCGAGGGTCAGATTCGCGACGCCCTGGAGCAGGCCGACGGCGCCTACTCTGTGGTCATTGGCGTGGGTCGGACCTTGTATGCGGCGATCGATTCGCGCGGCTTCCGGCCGCTCTTTGTCGGCCGAGTCGGCGACGGGCTCGTGGCGGCGTCGGAGACCTGCGCCCTCGACCTGGTCGGCGCCACCAACATGCGCGAACTCGAGCCGGGAGAATTCGTCCGGCTCGAGGATGGCGTGGTGACCAACCTCGCCCCGCTCTCTCCGCGCCGGGTGACCCGCTGCATCTTCGAGCTGGTGTACTTCTCCCGACCCGACTCCACCATTTTCGGGGAATCCGTCGATCGCGTGCGCCGCGAACTCGGCCGCCAACTGGCGCGTTTCCATCCGGCCACCGGGGCGGATGTCGTCTTCTCGGTCCCCGACTCGGCCAATGTCATGGCACTCGGCTACTCCGAGGTCTCGGGCGTGAAGCTCGAGCATGGGCTGATCCGCAACCACTATGTCGGACGGACCTTCATCAACCCGACGCAGGCCATCCGTGTCGAGAAGGTGAAGATCAAGTTCAACGCCGTTCGCGAAGTGATCGCCGGGAAATCCGTCGTCGTGGTCGATGACTCCCTCGTGCGCGGGACGACGAGCAAGGGGCTGGTCGAGATGATCCGCGCGGCGGGCGCGCGCGAAGTCCACCTTCGCCTCGGCTCGCCGCCGATCACCGGGCCGTGCCACTACGGCATCGACACGCCGACCCGGGACGAGCTCATTGCGGCGACGCATTCCCGCGACGAGATCCGCGCCTACCTCGGCGTCGACTCGCTGGAGTACCTCACGCTGGATGAGATGACGGGCGCGACCACGCACGGCACGGAGTGGTGCCATGCCTGCTTCTCCGGCGACTACCCGACCCCCGTACAGCTTACCTTCGGCGCGTTCCGCACCGCCGCCGCACCGCTGGAGGTCATCGCATGATCGACGCCTTCGCCCAACAGCCGCTGGTCTACTCGTTCGGCCAGGGACGCGCCGAGGGCTCGTCGGCGATGAAGGACATCCTCGGCGGCAAGGGGGCCGGCCTCGCGGAGATGACCAATCTCGGCATTCCCGTGCCGCCCGGCTTCACCATTTCGGCGACGCTCTGCCAGACCTATCTCGACACGACCTCCTTCCCGCCGCGACTCCGCGCCCAGGTCGAGCAGGCCCTCCAGCGTCTCGAGGCCGCCACCGGTCGGGAGTTCGGCGACGCGACGAACCCGCTCCTCGTGTCGGTGCGGAGCGGTGCCGCCGTCTCGATGCCCGGCATGATGGAGACCATCCTCAACCTCGGCCTGAACGATCAGACCGTGGAAGGGCTCGCGGCCAAGAGCAACAACCCGGCGTTCGCCTGGGATTGCTATCGCCGGTTCGTGCAGATGTACGGCGTGGTCGTGTTCGACCAGCCCCGGGCGCCGTTCGATCAACTGGTCGAGGAGGCGCGGCACGCCCACGGGGCGTCGCGTGACATCGACCTGCCAGTGGCGGCGATCAAGGGCCTGGTGGCCCGCTTCAAGGCGATCATCACCGAACAGGCCGGTCGCCCATTCCCCGAAGAGCCGATGGAGCAACTCTGGGGCGCCATCGCCGCCGTCTTCGAGAGCTGGAACACGCGTCGGGCGATCGACTACCGACGCATGCACGAGATTCCCGACACGATGGGCACCGCGGTCAACATCGTCGCGATGGTCTACGGGAACCTCGGCGAGACCTCCGGCACCGGCGTCACCTTCTCTCGCAATCCGTCGACCGGGGAGCGGCTGCTCTACGGGGAGTTCCTCTGCAACGCCCAGGGCGAGGACGTCGTCTCGGGTGCGCGCACCCCGGAGCCGATTGCCGCCCTCCGCGAGAAGATGCCCGGGGTCTTCCATGAGCTCGAGCGGATGGCGCGCACGTTGGAGCGGCACTTCCGCGACGTGCAGGACATGGAGTTCACCATCGAGGAAGGGCGACTCTACATGCTGCAGACCCGGCGCGGGCAGCGCTCCGGCCAAGCGGCGTTCCGGGTCGCCTGCGAGATGGTCACCGAGGACCTGATCAGCGAGGAAGAAGCGGTCGCGCGGATTCCGCCCGCCGCGCTCGAGCAGCTGCTGCACCCGATGATCGACCCGGGCGCCGTCCTCGACCGCCTCGCGACCGGGCTGCCGGCATCGCCCGGTGCCGCCTCCGGGCAGATCGTCTTCGATGCGGATGTCGCGGCCGATCGCGCCCGCGCCGGCGACGCGGTGATCCTGGTCCGTCGGGAGACCTCGCCCGAGGACTTCCACGGCATGGTCGCCTCGAAGGCGGTGTTGACGGCGCGCGGCGGGATGACGTCGCATGCCGCCGTGGTCGCTCGCGGGATGGGGAAGCCGTGCGTGGCCGGTGCCCAGGACCTGGAAGTGGACGAAGCGCTCGGCACGGTGCGCGTCGGCGACCGCGTGTTGCATGGTGGCGACTGGATCACGCTCGATGGCAGCACCGGCATCGTGTACGTCGGGCAGGCCAAGCTGATCGCGCCGGAGCTCGACGAGCACTACCACACCTTGATGGCGTGGGCCGACCGCATCCGCCCGATGAAGGTGCGCGCCAATGCCGACACCGCCGCCGATGCGCATCGCAGCCGCGACTACGGCGCCGAGGGGATCGGCCTCTGCCGCACGGAGCACATGTTCTTCGATGGCGATCGGCTCCTCGCGATGCGCGAGATGATCGTCGCGGAAGATCGGCCGGCCCGCGAACGGGCATTGGCCAAGCTTCTGCCGATGCAGCGTGGCGACTTCGAGTCGATCTTCCGTGCGATGGAAGGATTTCCGGTTACGATCCGATTGCTCGATCCGCCGTTGCACGAGTTCCTCCCGAAGGACGAAGGGGAACTCCTCAAGTTGTCGCAGGATCTCGGCAAGCCGCTCGACCGGTTGCGCCACGTGGTCGAGTCGCTGCACGAAGAGAATCCGATGCTCGGGCTGCGGGGCTGCCGACTCGGGATCATGTACCCCGAGATCACCGCGATGCAGGCCCGGGCGATCTTCGAAGCCGCGTGCACCGTCGCGGCTCGCAAGGGTCGCGTGATGCCGGAAGTGATGATCCCGCTGGTGGCGTCGGTGATCGAGTTCCGACGCCAGGCCCTGCTGGTCCGGCAGGTGGCGGAAGAGGTGTTCCGTGAGCGGCAGCTGACGGTACCGTACCTGCTCGGCACGATGATCGAGCTGCCGCGCGCGGCGCTGACGGCCGACGAAATCGCGCGCGAGGCCCAGTTCTTCTCCTTCGGGACGAACGACCTGACCCAGACGACGTACGGGCTCTCCCGGGACGACGCCGGTCGCTTCCTGCCCCACTATGTCGCCAGCGGCATCATGGAACAGGATCCGTTCCAGACCATCGACCAGGCCGGCGTCGGCAAGTTGGTGCGGATGGCCTGTGAACTGGGCCGCGCGACGCGGGCCGACCTGAAGATCGGCGTCTGCGGCGAGCACGGTGGCGATCCGGCATCCATTGCCTTCTTCGAGACGGTCCGCATGAACTATGTCTCGTGCTCGCCGTTCCGAGTCCCCGTCGCACGCCTCGCCGCGGCCCAGGCCGCGCTGGCCTCACGCGGGACCGTCGACCGCACGAAGGCCACGGTATGAGCGCGGCCACTCCCCCGCTGGTGGGCGTCGTGATGGGCAGCGACTCGGACTGGACCACGATGCAGCATGCGGCGGCGCGGTTGGTCGAGTTCGGCATCCCGTATGAGACGAGGGTGGTCTCCGCGCACCGGACGCCCGACCTGCTCTTTCAGTACGCGTCCGAGGCGGCGGAGCGGGGCCTCAAGTGCATCATCGCCGGTGCCGGCGGTGCGGCCCATCTGCCGGGGATGCTCGCGGCGAAGACCATCGTCCCGGTGCTCGGCGTGCCGGTCGCGTCGAAGCACCTGCAGGGGCTCGATTCACTGCTGTCGATTGCGCAGATGCCGAATGGCGTGCCGGTCGCGACCTTCGCCATCGGTGATGCCGGCGCCCACAACGCGGCGCTCTTCGCCGTCGCGATCCTCGCCCGCGAGAACCCGGACCTCGCGCGCCGCCTGGAGGGCTTCCGTGCGGCGCAGGATCTCAAGGTTCGCGCCCTGACCCTCCCCCCCGCGTGATCCTGCCTGGCGGGACGCTCGGCGTGCTGGGGGGCGGCCAGCTGGGGCGCATGTTCACCGCCGAGGCCCAACGCCTCGGCTATCGTGTCGTGGTCCTCGATCCCGACGCGGAGGCCCCAGCGGGGCAGATCGCACACGAGCACATCACCCGGGAGTGGGGCAATCGCGAGGCGCTCGCTGAGCTTGCGGCGCGTGCGGATGCCATCACCACCGAGTTCGAGAACGTGCCGGCGGACGTGCTTCGCGCCCTCGCCGCGCACTGCCCCGTGCGTCCCTCCGGTGATGCGGTGTGGACCACCCAGGATCGGCTCCGCGAGAAGGCGTTTCTCAATCAGGCAGGGGTCGACACCGTCGGCTGGCAGCCCATCGCCTCGATAGAGGATTGCGCGGCGGCATGGCACAGCGTCGGCCCCCTCGGCGCCATCCTCAAGACGGCGCAGTTCGGCTACGACGGCAAAGGACAGGTGCGCGTCGCCACGCACGACGATCTGGCCACGGCGTGGCGGACGCTGGGTGAAGTGCCTTGCATCCTCGAGGAGCGCGTCGCGCTTGCCACCGAGCTCTCGGTGATGGTGGCCCGAGGCGCGGCCGGCGCCGTCGCGACCTGGCCGGTCGGCGAGAATGTGCACATTGCGGGGATCCTCCATACGACGGTTGCCCCGGCCGTGATCGCACCGACGTTGGCGGAGGCGGCGCGCACCGTTGCCGAGCGGATCGTCGCCGCCCTCGACTACGTCGGTGTCATGGGCGTCGAGTGCTTCGTCACCAGCGACGGTCGCTTGCTCGTCAACGAGCTGGCGCCCAGGCCGCACAACAGCGGGCATTGGACGCTCGACGCGGCGGTGACGTCACAGTTCGAGCAGCAAGTCCGGATTCTCGCGGGGCTTCCCCTCGGCGAGACCACGGCGTTCGGTCCGACGGCGATGGTCAACATTCTCGGCGACTGCTGGGCCGACGGCGAGCCGAAGTGGGCTGCTGCCCTGGCGATGCCGGGCGTTCGGCTGCACCTCTACGGCAAGCGCGAGCCACGCGCCGGCCGCAAGATGGGCCATCTCACGGTCACCGCCGAGACTGGTCCCGATGCCCTCCAGCGCGCGCTCGCCGCTTGGCGCGCGCTCACTGATTGACCTTTCCCCCCTGGAGTACCGCATGCTGATGCTGTCCCTGCTCGCCCTGACCCTTGCTGCCGATCCGGCCTGCACCCCCAGCGTCCGGCCGCCTCTGTCGCCACGCGCGCATCCAAGTACGACTCCACCTCGACCAAGGTCGGGACGGCCGTCGTGAAGGTCTGCTACGGCCGCCCATTGGTGAAGGGGCGCACCATCTTCGGCTCGGAGCTGGTGCCCTACGGCAAGCTCTGGCGCACCGGCGCCAACGAGCCGACGATCATTCACACCACCGGGCCGATCACGGTGGCCGGCGTCCGCCTCGAGGCCGGGAGCTACTCGCTCTACACGGTGCCGATGGCTGGCGCGTCGTGGGACGTCGTGATCAACCGGTCGATCTCGCAGTGGGGGATCGAGAGCGCCTATGAGGGAGTGAAGGCGCAGGAAGTCGGGCGCGGCAAGGCACCGACGATGCCGATGCCGCTGGTCGAGGCGCTCACCATCTCGGCGGCCCCGACGTCGCTGAACCTGAGCTGGGAAAAGGTGATGGTGATGATTCCGATGGCTGCAGCGAAGTAGCGCTGACATGACGTACCCGGCCCCTCTCCCCTTCCGCATCAAGATTCCCGGCGAAGAGTCGATGGATCTGACGACGGTGCGCGAGGTCTCCACGAAGGTCGAGGGGCTGCTGCACCTTGAGGGCGATCGGCTGCTGCTGGAATGGGCGGTGACACGCAGCTCGGAAGAAGTCGGCCTGAGCGGCGTCAAGACCGAGACTGAGGAATTCGAGCCAGAGGAAGCGGAGCTGCCACTTGAGTGGCTCGCCGGGGTCACGCTGGCCGGGGGAATCCTCTTCCCCCGGCTGGAGGTGCGTGGCCGAGGCCTGCGCGTCTTCGACGGCATCCCGGGCGCGAAGGGCGCCCGGCTCGAGCTGTTCTACGCGCGGAGTGATCGGATGGCCGCCGTGGCGATGGTGCGCGCGATCGAGGCAGCTCGGGAGTCGCCCCGCCTGGAGGATTCGGGCGAGACACCGCGGATCGACGATGGCGACAGCGGCTGACGCAGCCTCGAGGCGGCGCTAACGCACCATCCGCGTCGCACCGGCCATCGACCACGTCGACGGGTCGGCCGAACAGATATTCGGCGCAGTCTGCGGAACCTTCCGAATCATGATCTCGCTTGGCCCGGTCATCATGAGCAGGATGTTGATGAACCCACCCGCCCCCGGCGCCGGGGCGTAGCAGTAGATCAACCCGTCCGGCGTGACCTGCTCGAAGGGACGATTGACGCGACCCTCCGTGGCGCGGGGAACCACCAACACCGTCGCGCCGAGAATGTCGGGGCCGAGACTGAGTGCCAGTTCAGCTTCCGGCTGATACGGGTAGTTCGCCAAGGTGATGTACCCGGTTTCGTTCCCCTGCACCGGTTCCGTGATGCTGGGCAGCGCCCAGATCCCCTTCGCGGTCCCGGCCACATCCACAACCATCGTCCCACAGCGCGGCTCGCCGGTCGACGGCCTCGGCACGCCACTCATGTCCCGCAGCTTGGTATAGAGCTGCGTCTTGATGGACGTCTCGAACCGTTCCCATGGGCAGACCGAGTGCAGCACCGGCTCCGGGTACCGCCATCGCGCCACATAGGCATTCGTCACGCGCGCGTCCAGCAGCCCGAAGTCGAGCCCCATGAGGCCGAGGGCGATCGAGAAGCCGCTCGTCCCCATCGGTTGCCCCGCGGCGAGCGAGACTCCGTCGAGTCGCGCGGTACAGGTCTCGATCGACTCCAGTGCCGTGCTGTAGCGCTCGCACTCCTTCCAGCCACCGTCCGGCACCGGGATCGCGGTGGAGAGCGACGAGAGGTGGCCGAACCAGCCGGAGATATCCTTGCACACCTGGAATTCGGCGGTGTAGTCCTCGTGCCCCTGCCGGTTGGGCGACGTGATGTATCGCGTCCGGCGGAGCTTGGTGATCTGGATGGCGCCGGGAGAGCGAACCTCGGCCCCTTCGGTTCGAAGGATGAAGCCGGTGTGGGCCGTCGGCAGGGTGTGCCCGGGCGCACCGAGCCCGCCCACGACGGCGATCGCCTCGATGTCGCCAAGCGCCACCGGCATCGCCGTGAAGTGAGGGTCTCCCCCGCAGGCCTCGCCCGCGGGGCCCACCAGATTCTGTCCGCACGCGGCAAGACCGATCGTGAGCAGGGCGAGCACGCTGCGTTGAAGAGCGCGGAGCTGGGAGCGCATGAGGCCTCTGGGGGGGGGAGGTCGACGGGCTCCCTGAGTATACCCCGAGTCGGGGATGGAGGGGCAGGTGGTGCCAGGAGTGGACCCGGACACCCACCCCGGCAACTACCCTGCGCCCAGCACCGCCATCAGGAAGGCGTAGTCCACCGCGTACTCGCGCAGCCGATCGTACCGGCCGGACGCGCCGCCATGCCCCGCCCCCATGTTGGTGAGGAAGAGCAGCGGGGCATCGGTGGTCGTGAGCGTCCGCATCCGCGCCACGTACTTTGCCGGCTCCCAGTACATCACCTGCGAGTCGTTGAACGCGGTGCGCACCAGCATCGGTGGGTATGGCTGCGCCGAGAGGTTGGTGTAGGGGCAGTAGGCCCGCATCCAGGCATACTCGGCAGGGATCCCCGGGTTGCCCCACTCCTCGTACTCACCGACCGTGAGCGGCAGCGTGGCGTCGGACATCGTGTTGATCACGTCCACGAACGGCACCTGCGAGAGCACGGCCGCGAAGCGGTCGGGGCGGAGGTTGACGACCGCGCCCATCAAGAGTCCCCCGGCACTCCCGCCTTCAATCGCGAGGCGATCCGCGGCGACGATGCGCTTCGCGACCAGATGATCGGCGCAGGCGATGAAGTCGGTGAAGCTGTGCATCTTCTCGCCCATCCGTCCGGCGTCGTGCCACGGCTTGCCCAGCTCACCGCCGCCACGGATGTGCGCGATCGCCACGACGACACCCCGTTCCAGCAGCGACAGCCGATTCGACGAGAAGGAGACCGGGTAGGGATAGCCGTAGGAGCCGTAGCCGTGCAGGAGTGCCGCCGCGGTGCCGTCTTCGGGCACATCCGCCCGCCGGACCAGCGAGATCGGCACCAGCGTGCCGTCGGACGCCGTGGCGTGGATGCGGTGCGAGACGAAGCGCGTCGCGTCGTAACCGCCGACAACTTCCTGTTGCTTGAGCAGCGTCCGCTCGCGCGATTCCAGGTCATAGTCGAGCACGGAGGACGGCGTCACCATTGACTGGTAGCCGTACCGGTAGATCGCGGTGTCAAACTCGGGATTGGCGTGCGGATAGCACTCGTAGGCAGGCTCGGGGAAGGCGATCCGATGGACCGCACCATCCGCGAGGCGGTGGACGGCCATCTGGGGCACACCGTCTTCGCGCTCATGCACGATCAGGTGTCGACGGAAGCACTCCATCCCCTCGAGCATCACCCCGTCGCGATGCGGGACCACCTCGACCGCATCGGCCAGTGCGCCGCCGGTCACAGGCATGGTGACCAGGCGGAAGTTCCGGCCCGTGTCGTTGATCCGCACGAAGAAGCGGTCGCCGTGATGGTCGACGTCGTACTCGCGATCGGCCACGCGCGGCAGGAGCGTCTGCCACACATCCGCGCTGCCGGCGCGCCGTACCCGGGCTTCCGAGGTGGTGTGACTGCCGCTGAAGAGCACCAGCCATTCCCGACTCCGGGTCCGCGCGATGCCGACATTGAACGCCTCATCGGCCTCGTGAAAGACGAGGCTGTCCTCCTCCGCACCGAGCCGATGCTGCCAGATATCGCACGAACGCTTCGTCTCGGCGTCCTCGACAGCGTAGTAGAGCGTCTGGCTGTCGCTGTCCCACGCCACGGATGTCACCCGCTCACGCCGGACCGGCAGCAGTGTGCCCGTGCGCAGGTCCTTCACCACCAGCGTGTATTGCCGAAAGCCCGTCTCGTCGGTGCTGTACGCCAGCAGCCAGCCATCGTCGCTCACCGCCATGTCGCCGAGCGCCATGAACGATGTCCCCTCGGCGAGCAGATTCAGGTCGATCAGGACCGTCTCCTCGCCCTCGGTCGGTGACCCGAGGCGACGGCAGTGGATCGGGTACTGCTTCCCTTCCTCGGTGCGGGTGTAGTACCACCAGTCACCTTTCCGATACGGCACGGAGAGATCGGTCTCGCGGATGCGGCCGAGCATCTCCTGGTAGAGTTGTTCCTGCAGCGCCGCCGTCGGGGCCAGCCACGCGTCTGCCCAGGCATTCTCGGCGTCGAGATACGCGCGGACGGCTGGGTCGTCCTTCTGCCGCAGCCAGGCATAGTCGTCGACCAGCGTCTCGCCATGGTGCACGACGGTGGTGGGATGGCGGGGGGCGACGGGCGGAGACAGCGGAGCAGACACGGGAAGTCTCTGGTGGCGAGAGGGTAAACGGTAAACGGTGAACGGGGTCACGGGTTGAGCCCGTTCACCGTTCACCGTTCACCAACCAAATGGAGGCGCAGGGAATCGAACCCTGGTCCGAATCAATTTCCGGGACCGCGTCTACGTGCGTAGGCTCCGCTTCGAACTTGGCGTTGGGCCGGTGCCGAGCCGACCTTCCCAACGGTGACCTCCTGAAGTCTCGCTTCCGGTGTCGGAGGACCACCAGTCGCTATTCCGGATTAATGATTCCGATCAGAACGCCCCGGACGGGCTTTCATCTCGGAGGTGCGAAGCGAACTACTTAAAGCTCAGCTTACGCAGCCATCGCCAGATCAGTGTTGGCAATTGTGTTTTTTCCAGAGGGATTATCCAGGACCCCGGACCTGGGCACGCGGCGATGCCTTCTACCAACCCGTCGAAGCCGATCGCCCCCGTGCCCGAAGAGTAGCCGAAGCTCCGCCCCCGGGCAAGTCCGCCGCACGGAGACTGGAGTCTCTCCCTCCGAGGATGGATATTAGGGGACTGCCGTCCACTCCCTCCCTACCCGTGGGTCCTCCATGCGCTTGCCGCTTGTCGCCCTCCTGCTCGTCGCCCCTGCCCTGCAGGCGCAGACGCTGCCGCTCCGCCAGTCGAAGCTCGATGCCTCGGCGCGCGATGCCTCGCTTCGCGTGCCACTCGATTCCACCGTCGATGCGCGCTGGCTCGGCATCGCCCCGGGCGCTCCGCGCTGGGATCTCGAGGGCCGCTGGATCTACTTCTCGTACGACACGGTGGTGAAGCCGGCGGAGCCGGTCGCCCCCGACGCGCCCTGGTTCCGCGTCTCGCGTGACGGCAAGAAGATCGAGGGCGTCAGCCGGGAGATCGCCACGCGGATTCCGATCGGCGTGCAATGGACGCGGGACGGGAGCCGTGGTGTCTGGAGTGCGCGGAACGAGCTCCGCATCTGGGAGCGCGGCAAGGGCGAGCGGCTCCTGCGCGCCAGCCTGGAGGGTGGCGGCTTCGGCTGGTCGGAAGACGAGTCCGAACTGCGCTTCCAGCGGAACGGCGACCTCTTCGCGCTCAACCCGACCACCGGCGTCGAGCGACAGCTCACGCGGACCAGCGTCAAGTTCGAGGCACCGAAGGACAACAAGAACGCCGCCGAGCTCAAGAAGGAGCAGGTCGAGATCTTCGACTTCGTCAAGCGCCGCAAGGAGCAGCAGGACTCGGCGAAGGCCCGCGCGCGCCGCGATCGCGTGCCGATGCCGGCCGTGGTGCTGAAGCCGAAGAAGGACGACACCATCGGCGACCTCGCGATCACGCCCGACGGCAAATTCGTCAGCTACATCGCCACGCCGAAGGTCGAGGAAGGGTCAACCGTCTTCGGGGACTACGTCAACGATTCCGGCATCGTGATCTCGCGGACGTCGCGCGCCAAGGTGGGCGCGCCGCTGGCACAGAGCCGTGCCGCGATCATCCCCGTCGATCCGATGGCCGAGCCCGACAGCGTCGCCATCACCTTCGTCGACACCGCCGGCTTCGGCAAGCCGGTCCGCGCCACGGATCTGCAGTGGAACCGGCAGGGGACGCGCCTGATCGCCGAGTTCGCCTCGCTCGACTACAAGGACCGCTGGGTGGTGCTGGTCGATCCCGCGACGGGCAAGCAATTGAAGACGCTCGACCACCAGCACGACGATGCCTGGCTGCTCGAGCCGCGCGGCCTCACCTGGATGCCCGATGGCGAGCGCATTGCGATCCGCACCGAGGAAACCGGCTGGGATCATCTCGTGCTGGTGACGATGGACGGGACGCGCCGCGCCCTCACCAGCGGTCAGTGGGAAGTGCGCTCCGCCGCACTCTCACGCGATGGCAAGTGGTGGACCCTGTCGACCTCCGAGGCCCACCCGAGCGAGCTGCACCTCTACCGGATGCCGGCCGAGGGTGGACCGCGCACGCGCATCGACAATCTGGGCGAGGGTGAGGTCACGGCCGTCTGGGCGCCCGGCGAGGACGGTGCGGTGCTCCGCTGGAGCACGCCGAAGGAGCTGGCCGATCTCTACCTGATGCCGAGCCTGGCTGCGGCGCCGATCCGTTTGACGAAGAGCGGCACCGACATGTTCTGGAAGCTCGCCTGGCCCACGAGCGACTTCGTCACCTTCAACGACGACCAGGGGAAGCCGGTGTGGGCCCGCGTCTATCGGCCCGCGACGCAGCACGCCAACCGTCCGGCCGTGATGGAGATCCACGGCGCCGGCTACGCCCAGGGCGTGCACAAGGCGTTCTCGGGCTCGAGCGCGCACGGCGGCTCCCTCTATGCCAAGCACCTCACCGACCTCGGCGTCACCTACATGGTGCTCGACTACCGGGCGAGCGCCGGCTACGGCCGCGATACGCGCACGGCCGTCTACCGCAGCATGGGTGACCGCGACGTCGCGTCGGCGGTGGCCGCGGTGCCGTTCCTCAAGGAGAAGTACAACGTGAGCCCGGACCGGGTCGGCCTCTACGGCTGCTCGTACGGCGGCTTCTTCACGCTGATGGCGCTCTTCAAGCATCCCGGCGTCTTCAAGGGTGGCGTCGCGCAGTGCTCCGTGACCGACTGGGCGCACTACAATCACTGGTATACCGCCCGCATCCTGAACGGTGCGCCAGCGAGCGACTCGGCCGCCTACCGCGCCTCATCACCCATCTACCACGCGGCAGGCCTCAAGGACCGGCTGGTCATTCAGCACGGCCTGGTCGACAACAACGTGATGTATCAGGACGCCGCCCGGCTCACACAGCGGCTGATGGAGCTGGGGAAGGATTTCGACTTCGTGACCTATCCGATCGAGGCGCACGGCTGGCAGAACTCGTGGTCGAAGCGCGACTCGCAGCGGCGGATGCAGAAGTTGTGGGAGGAAGTGCTGCTCAACAAGTAGCGAGGATCGAGAAGCGAGAAGCGAGAAGCGTGGCCCAGCGGAGAGATCTTCCCGCCGAACCACGCTTCTCGCTTCTCGCTTCTCGCTTCTCGCTTCTCGCCTATCCTCCCAGCCACCCCTTCCGCCGGAACCACGTGGCGATCGCCGCCGAGACGCCGACCATGATCACCAGCACCGCCGGGTAGCCCCACGGCTGTGCGAGTTCCGGCATGTGGGCGAAGTTCATCCCGTAGATGCCGACGATGAAGGTCAGCGGGAGGAAGAAGGCCGAGAAGACGGTGAGGACCCGCATCACTTCATTGTTGCGGTGCGAGGCGACGGCGAGGTGCACCTGCTGGAGGTTGTTCGCCTCGTCGAGGAGCTGGTCGGCCCAGAAGAGCAGCGCCTCGACCGACTCGCGCACGTCCTGATACAATGGCTCCGCGCGTTCGGCCTGCGGCACCAGCTTGTTGATCACCTGGCTGCTCTGCCAGAGGATCCGGCGGATCAGCGAGACGCGGCGCTTGAGGTTGTGCGCCTGCTCCAGCGATGGCGGCGGGCCGCCATCAAAGAGTCCCGCCTCGATCTGGTCGACCAGTTGCTCGGCCAGTTCCAGCGGCTTCTCGTAGGAGCCCAGGATGTTGTTGCCAAGGCCGAAGAGGAGCAGCGGGAGGGTGCACGACTCGGCCGGGGCCCCTCCCCTGCCGCCGAATCGCTCACGCAGCATCGCGACTTCGTGCAGGTCGACCCGATGCACGGTGAGGGCGAAGTTGGGCCGGAAGAAGATCGCGACCTTTCGCGTCAACTCCTGGATCGACGAGGCGTCGTCCTTGGCGGAATCGTCGTGGGCACGAAGGATCAGGAAGGTCGCGTCGCCGATCTTCTCGTGCTTCGGCAGGTGCTCGGGATCGAGGCAGTCCTCCACCACGGTCTGGTGGAGGTCGTAGGTGCGGGCCAGGTCCTGGAGGTCGAGGCGGGAGGGCGAGACGACGTCGAGCCAGGTGAACCCCTCGCTCTCGACGACGCGATGGAGGGTCACGCCGCCGTCGCGAACGATTCGCGGGCCAGGTAGTCCGCGAAGATCTGCTCCGCCTCGACCAGCGATTCCACCTGGAAGAGCTTGCCCCGCAACGCGGTCGCCGCGTGCATCCCCTTGGTGTACCAGCCGAAGTGCTTGCGGAACTCGATCATCGTGTGGCGCGTGTTGCCCTGCAGGCGGAGGGCCAGTCGGGCATGCTCGAGCGCGACGGCGAACCGCTCCGCGACATCTGGCGCGGCCGGCTTCGGCTCGCCGTTGAGCAGGGCACGCGCATCACGGAAGAGCCAGGGATTCCCGAACGCGCCGCGACCAATCATGATCCCGGCACAGCCGGTGTGCTCGTGCATCCGAAGCGCGTCCTCGGCCGTCACGACGTCGCCGTTGCCGATCACCGGCACATCCAGCGCCTCGACCACGCAGGCGATGTCATCCCAGTTCGCCTTGCCGGTGAACATCTGCGTCCGGGTGCGGGCGTGGAGCGTGAACGCGGTGGCGCCGGCGTCCTGCATCCGGAGCGCGATGCCGACCGGGTCACGCGACTCCTCAGACCACCCGCTCCGCGTCTTGACCGTCACCGGGAGGTGGGTCGCGGCGACGCAGGCGCGGATGATGTCATCCACCGTGTTCATGTCGCGGAGGCAGCCGGAGCCGCCGTTCCGCTGGACGACCTTCTTGACCGGGCAGCCGAAATTGATGTCGATGAAGTCGGGGGCGTAATGCTCCGTCACCAGCGCCGCGGCGTGGGCCATGGCATCGGCGTGGGCGCCGTAGATCTGGATCCCGATCGGCCGCTCGACCTCGTCGAACTCCGCCCCTTCGAGCGTCGAGGTAATCCGGCGCCGGATCGCCTCGGCATTCAGGAACTCGGACAGCACGACATCCGCCCCCAGCCGCCGGGAGATCCGGCGGAAGGGGGGCTCCGAGACCCCGGCCATGGGGGCCAGGAAGAGCGGAACGTGGTCGGTACCAGTCGGATACGGGAACAGCATCCCCGTAATCTAGGGAGGGGGTCGGACCGAGGGAAACCCTCAGGCCCCCGACGCGTTGAAGGGGGACCCCGGTGGGATTAGGCTTCGGCCATGTCCCTCCACGACTTCTTCGCACCCGAATCGATCGACCTGGCCCTCCACGCCGCCGACCGCCCGGCCGCGCTGGCCGCCGCGGTCCGCCTCCTCCACCTCGATGCCCGGGCCGAGGAGACCCTCCTCCGGGTCCTCCACCGACGCGAGCAACTCGGGTCCACCGGCATGGGGCGAGGGATCGCGATCCCCCACTGCCGCTCCCTGGTCGTGCCGCGGCTGCGGATGGCCTACGCCCGGCTCATCGAGCCCCTCCCCTGGGACGCGATCGACGGCAAGCCGGTCCACCACATCTTCCTGATCGTGGCGCCGCCTCTCGAGGTTTCCAATCAGTACCTCCCGACCCTCGGCCAGCTCGCCGGGTTCGCCAAGGAACCGGGCAACCTGGAGAAGCTGGACTTGGTGAAGTCGGCGGGGGAGTTTCTGGAGTTGTTCGGGCCGAAAAGGTCGTAGGTCGTAGGTCGTAAGTCGTAGGTCGTAGGTCCTGCGGCATCGGCGGAGTCATCCTGAGTGAAACGAGGGATCTGCGTGATGGCCTCCACGCAGATCCCTCGCGTTGCTCGGGATGACATGTCCATACGACCTACGACTTACGACTTACGACCCCTTCGCTACTCCCACTCAATCGTCGCCGGCGGCTTGCTGCTCACGTCGTAGACCACCCGCCCGACGCCGGCCACTTCGTTCGAGATTCGACTGCTGATCTGCCCGAGGACGTCGGGCGGGAACGGGAACCAATCCGCCGTCATCCCGTCGCGTGAGGTCACCGCGCGGAGCCCGATCACCTGATCATAGCTGCGCTCGTCGCCCGTGACGCCGACGGAGCGAATCGGCAGCAGCACCGCGAAAGCCTGCCAGATCTGATCGTACAAGCCCGCCGCGCGGATCTCCTCGATGTAGATCGCATCGGCCTGACGCAGCAGATCGAGCTGTGGCCGGGTGATCTCGCCGAGGATGCGGATGGCGAGGCCGGGCCCCGGGAACGGATGCCGGCCGACCATCTCCTCCGGGAGTCCGAGCTCGCGACCCACCTGCCGCACTTCATCCTTGAACAACTCGCGGAGTGGCTCGATCAACTTGAACGGCAGCCGCTCGGGCAAGCCGCCGACGTTGTGGTGCGTCTTGATCGTGACGGACGGCCCACCGGTTGGCGAGAACGACTCGATCACGTCGGGATAGAGCGTCCCCTGCACCAGGAAGCCGACGTTGCCGTCGACATCCTTGGCGGCCTGCTCGAAGACGTCAATGAAGCGGTGCCCGATCCGCTTCCGCTTCGTTTCCGGATCGGTGATGCCGGCCAGATCGCCCAGAAAGAGGTCGGTCGCATCAATGGTGCGGAGATCGATGCCGAGATGACTGCGGAAAGTGCGCTCGACCTGGGCACGCTCGTTGAGGCGGAGCATCCCGTGATCGACGAAGATGCAGGTGAGGCGGTCGCCGATGGCGCGGTGCACCAGCGCGGCCGCCACGGACGAATCGACGCCACCCGAGAGACCGCAGATCACGCGGGTGTCTGGCCCCACCAGCTCGCGGATCCGCGCCACCTCGGATTCGACGAAATGCTCCGAGGTCCAGTCCGGACTGCATCCGCAAATGCCGAAGAGGAAGTTGCTGAGGATTTCCCCACCCCGCGGGGTGTGCGCCACCTCGGGGTGGAACTGCACCGCGAAGAGCGGCTTGCTCAGGTGTTGAATCGCCGCGACCGGCGAGTTCTCGCTGGACGCCGTCACCCGCCATCCCGGCGGGGCCTCGTCGACATGGTCGCCGTGGCTCATCCAGACGGGCGTCGTCGCCCCAACCACGAAACCCGCAAAGAGGTCACCATCGCCGATGGTGACATCGGCCCGGCCGTACTCCCGACGCGATGCACGCACGACGCTTCCCCCGGAGAGGTGCGCGAGCAACTGCATGCCGTAACAGACGCCGAAGATCGGGATGCCGAGCTCGAGGAGCGCCGGATCGGCGGTCGGCACGCCATCGCCATACACCGAGTTCGGCCCACCCGAGAGGATGATCCCCTGCGGTTGCCATTCGCGGATCCAGTCGATGGTGCGCGATGGCGGATGGATCTCGCAGTAGACGCGCTGCTCGCGCACGCGGCGGGCAATGAGCTGCGTGTACTGGGAACCGAAGTCGATGATCAGGACGCCAGCAGGGTGATTCACGGGGACTCGTCGGCGAAGGGGTCGGCGATCTCGTCGCGAAAGAGATCGGTCAGGCGCTCGCGCGGGCGGATCACGGCCCACCGGCCGTCGTCCACCAGCACCTCCGCGGCCCGTGCGCGGGTGTTGTAGTTGGAGCTCATGCTGAAGCCGTAGGCGCCGGCACCGAGGACGGCGAGGAGCTGCCCCCCGGCCACCGGCGCCAGCGGCCGCTCGAGCGCGAGGAAGTCGCCGCTCTCGCAGATCGGGCCGACGATGTCCGTGAGCAGCGGCTCGCCCGCGATCGTGTCGACCGGGACGATCTCGTGCCATGCCTTGTAGAGTGCCGGGCGCATCAAGTCATTCATCGCCGCATCGACGACGAGAATTTCGCGGCCGCCCGAGTGCTTGCGATAGATCGCCTTGGTCAACAGCACACCGGAACTTCCCACGAGGAAGCGCCCCGGCTCGACATGGATGGCGCAGCCGCTGCTGGCGAGCGCCGGCGCGAGGGTGTTCACCCATTCGGCGGGATCGAGCGGCTCCTCGTCGCGGTAGAGAATGCCGAGCCCGCCGCCGATGTCGAGCACCTCGGGCGCATGGCCCGCGGCGCGCACCTGTGCCAGCAATTCGAGCATGCGACTGACGCCGGCCTCGTAGGGTGCCGTGGCCAGCAACTGTGAGCCGAGATGCATCGCCAAGGCGTTGAGGCGGAGTCCGGTCGACGCGTCGATCACCTCGAGCGCCTCGGGGAGCTGGTCGACCGGGATGCCGAACTTGAGGCCGCCCTTCCCCGTCGAGATGTAGGGGTGCGTGTCGACCGTGACATCGGGGTTCACGCGAATGCCGACGGTCACCGTCGCGCCGCGCAGATCGGCAAACATCGCCAGCCGCCGCAACTCGGCGAGCGATTCGACGTTGACGTGGCCGATTCCGGCCGCGATCGCCGCGAGCAGTTCGTCGTCGGTCTTCCCCACCCCGCTGAATACGATATCCTCGGGGGCGAAGCCGGCCGCCAGGGCGCGCAGCATCTCGCCACCCGACACGATGTCCGCCCCGGCACCGAGCCGGGCGAGCAGCGTGAGGATGGCGAGATTGGAGTTGGCCTTGACCGCGTAACAGATGCGGTGCGGCAAGTCGCCGAAGGCGTCATCGAGTCGGCGATACTGCGCGCGGATGGTCGCCGCGTCGTAGCAGTAGGTCGGCGTGCCGTACTGCTCGGCGATCAACGGCAACGGGACGCCGGCCATGGCCAGCGTCCCTTCGCTCGTCCGGACCAGGCCGGCGTCAACGAGATGAGTGCTCAATACGCCCTCGCGAAGAGTGCCTCGACGACCGCCGGCCGTCCGGTCCAGATGCAGGTCGTCGGCGCCACGGGCGACCGGAATTCGGCATCGGGCAAGCAGCGGATCGTCGCCTTGGTCTGCTCCTTGATCTCGGCCTCGACCGCCGGGTCGCCGCAGAAGCCGGCGTACACGAAGCCGCCGTTCCCTTCCAGGAAGGCAATGAACTCTTCCTTCGATTTCGGGCCACGGAGCGACGCCGCCTCGCGCCGGGCAACGGCGGTCTCGAGCAACTGCTGCTGCATCGCCGCCATCTCCTGCTGCAGCCGCTCGGCCAGGCCCGCCATCGGGATCGGCTCCTTGCCACCGAGCCGCCGGGCGAGCATCACCGTGCCGGCCGCGAGGTCGCGCGGGCCGAGCTCGAGCCGGAACGGCGTGCCGCGCGCTTCCCACTCGTAGTACTTGGCCCCCGGCTTCATGTCGCGCAGGTCGGTCGTCACGCGGATCCCGGCCGCACGAAGCTCGGCCTGCAACGCCGCGGTCGCCGCAAACGTCGCGTCGCGCTCCTCGTCCTTCCGCCAGATCGGGACGATCACCACTTGCCACTGCGCCAGTCGCGGAGGGCAGACCATGCCGGTGTCATCACCGTGGGTCATGATCAGGCCGCCGACCAGTCGGGTCGACACACCCCACGAGGTGTTCCAGACGTGATCCAGGCCGCCTTCCGGCGTCTGGAACGTGACGTCGAACGCCTTGGCGAAATTCTGCCCGAGGTTGTGCGACGTGCCGGCCTGCAGCGCCTTGTTGTCCTGCATCAGCGCTTCGCACGAGTAGGTGCGCAGCGCGCCGGCGAACTTCTCGGCGTCGGTCTTCCGGCCGGTGATCACCGGCATCGCCATCCACTCTTCCATGAAGCGGCGGTAGAGGCCGAGGATCATCAACGTCTCCTCCTCCGCCTCCGCCTCGGTCGCGTGCGCCGTGTGCCCTTCCTGCCAGAGGAACTCGGTCGTGCGCAGGAAGAGGCGCGTGCGCATCTCCCAGCGCACGACGTTGGCCCACTGGTTGATGAGCAGCGGCAGATCGCGCCAGCTCTGGATCCACTTCGAGAACATCGCGTAGATGATCGTCTCGGAGGTCGGACGCACCACCAGCGGCTCCTCGAGCTCCTTGCCGCCGCCGTGGGTGACCACCGCGAGCTCGGGCGCGAAGCCCTCGACGTGCTCCGCTTCCTTCGACAGGAAGCTCTGCGGAATGAAGAGCGGGAAGTAGGCGTTCTGGTGCCCGGTCGCCTTGAAGGCGTCATCGAGGGCTCGCTGCATCTGTTCCCAGATCGCGTAGCCGTTCGGCCGGATGACCATGCAGCCGCGCACCGGACTGTAGTCGGCGAGCTCGGCCTTCATGATGAGGTCGTTGTACCAGGCGGAGAAGTCCTGGGCCCGGGGAGTCAGCGCTTTGTTGTCAGCCATGCGGTCAGGGCATCCGGAAAAGGAGATCACGACAACGGGCCGGCAGCGCCTCGCGCGCCACGGCCTCCTGCGTCTTGCCGACGAGGTCCTTCAGCTGGACCTCGCCGCGGGCCCGGTCATCGGGGCCCATCACGATTGCCAGCCGCGCGCCACGCGCATCGGCCAGCTTGAGCTGACGGCCGACGGCCGCTTCGCCAAAGACATACTCGAGCCGGAGTCCCGCGTCACGGAGTTCGTGGGCCAGCCCCAACAGGTGCGGCTGATCCTCCGGCGTGACGCCGACCAGGAAGAGGTCGATCGCCGGCGGCGGTGTCGGGCGCAGTCCGCGGTCCTTCAACAACTCGCCGAGCACCACGTCGCCCATGCCGAAGCCGAGGGCCGGGAGATCCACGTCGCCGAGATTCTTGAGCAGCGTGTCGTAGCGCCCGCCACCGCAGATGGCCCGGAGGGAGCGCCCCGCATCGAACAGCTCGAACACCGTGCCGGTGTAGTAGGCGATGCCGCGCACGATGGTGAAGTCAATCTCGATCCAGTCGCCGAGCCCCATCGCCGTCAACGCGTCGACGGTGGCGCGGAGTGGCGCCACGGCGTCGGATCCACCGGCGAGGCCGGTGACGGCCGCTTCCACCTTCTCGAGCCCGCGCAGCGACGCGATCGCGATCAGGTCGTCCGGCGTCGCGGGTGCGTATGCTTGCGGGACGGCACGGCGCTTCTCGATCTCCTCGGGCGGCATCCGCTCGAGCTTGTCGATGAACTGGTACGCCTCGTACATCCCCGCGTCGGTCACGCCGCGCGCGCGGAGCAGCGCCGTGAGCGCCCGACGATCCGAGAGGCGCACCTTGACGTCCGTCGACCCGAGCCCAAACTCGCGCATCACGTCGATGGCGAGCGCGATGATCTCGGCATCGGCGAGCGGGCCCGCCTCGCCGATCAGGTCGCAGTTGAGCTGGAAGTGCTCCCGGAGCCGGCCGCGTTGCTGCCGCTCGTAGCGGAACAGCTGCGGGATCGAGAACCAGCGGATCGGCTTCTTGAGGCCGTTGGCCCGCTCGGCCACCATCCGGGCCAGCGTCGGCGTCATCTCGGGGCGCAGGGCGACGGCACGGTCGCCCTTGTCGACGAAGTTGTACAGCTGGCCGACAATCTCGTCGCCGCTCTTGGCGGTATAGAGCTCGAGGGTCTCGAGGGGCGGGCCGTCATACTCCTCGAAGCCGTACCGCGTCGCCACCCGCCGCCAGGCCGCGAAGATGTGCGCCCGGAGGGCGAAATCGGCGGGCGGGAAATCGCGGAATCCGGGGAGGGGCTTCGCAGTCATGGCGCAAAATAGTCGGGCGCCACCCCTCACCCCAGCACCTCCACCCCCCGCGCCTCCATCACGTCCCCGACGGTGTGGAACGACCCGGTGACCACGATTGTCCCGGCCCCCTGCTCCACCACCCGGAGTGCCTCGCGGAAGTCGGGGATCAGCCGCCAACGCGCCCGGGCGGCCGGCCGTTCCGGGTCGGCCAGCCAGCGTTCCAGCCAGCCGAGGTCCCATCGACGGGTATCCGCGCTCGGGGCCACGGTCAGAATGCCCACATCGATGGCCCGGTCGAGCTCCACGAGCATCGCCGGCCACGCCTTGTCGCCCAGAATCGAGACCAGGCCGTGGACCGGCCCCGGCAGCCGGAGCTCCGCCATCGCGGCCGTCAGGGACCGCATCCCGTCGGGATTGTGGGCCACGTCGAAGAGCCAGCGGCCCCGACGGTCGAGGCGGCCTGGCACGCGGGTCCGAGAGAAGGCCTCGGCCATTGCCTGCGACGGGACCTGAAAGGCAGGCGGGAGGGCGGCGAGGGCCGCCTGCGCCACGGCAGCGTTGCGTTGCTGGTGGGGCCCGACGAGCCCGAGGGGGCCCTCCCAACGTGCGTCCGACGGCACCACGACCACCGGCAGGGTGGCGGTTGGTTCAGCGCGCTGGACTGCGGCGGTGCCGGCGTCGACAAGCATCGCCACGATGGCCGGGTCGGGGTCGCCCACGACGAATGGCACCCCCGGCTTGGCAATACCGGCCTTTTCGGCCGCAATCGCCTCAAGGGTGTCGCCGAGGTAGCGCTGGTGGTCCAGCGCGATGTGCGTGACGACAGTGACCAGTGGCTCCAGGACGTTCGTGCTGTCGAGCCGGCCGCCCAGGCCGACCTCGACGACGGCGATCTCGACACCGCGTGCCGCAAAGTCCGCGAAGGCAATGGCCGTGGTCGCTTCGAAGAAGGTCGCGCCGGATGCCAGGATCGTCGGCTGGAGCAACGCCGTCCATGCCGCCACCGCGGCCTCGCTGATGGGTGTGCCATCGACGCGGATGCGCTCCCGGAACGAGACGAGATGCGGCGACGTGTAGAGCCCGACCCGGAAGCCGGCGGCGCCGAGCGCCTCGGCGATCAACGAGGCCGTACTTCCCTTCCCGTTGGTCCCCGCCACGTGGATCGTGGCGTATTGCCGCTGCGGATTCCCCAGCGCGTCGAGTAGCGCACGTGTCGTGTCGAGCCCGAACTTGATCTGGGTCGTGCGCGGGAAGAGAAAGTCGAGCGCGTCCTGATACGGCATCGTCACGAGGTCAGATCCCATAGCAACGCGCCCCGCTCCGAATCGGGAGCGGGGCGCGACAGCCGAACGTTGAGGCCGGGACTCAGGCGGCAGTGCCGCGAAGCCGGTGTCCCTGCATGTGGCGGAGCAGGCGTGCGGTGGTTTCGCGCAAGGAGGCGCGCGGGACCACGTCGTCGATCTGCCCCTTGTCGAGGAGGAACTCCGCCGTCTGGAACCCTTCCGGCAGGTCCTGACCGATCGTCTGCTTGATCACGCGCTGCCCGGCGAAGCCGATGACCGCGGCCGGCTCGGCCAGGATCACGTCGCCCTGCATCGCGAAGGACGCCGAGACGCCGCCGGTGGTCGGATCCGTCAGGATGGAGATGTACGGAATGCCAGCCAGCTTCATCTGCGCGATCGCGGCGGACGTCTTCGCCATCTGCATCAGTGACAGGGCGCCTTCCTGCATCCGCGCGCCGCCGGAGGTACAGACCAGCACCATCGGGATCTTCTTCTCGGCCGAGCGGCGGGCAAGACGGGCGATCTTTTCCCCGACGACCGAGCCCATCGAGCCACCCATGAAGCGGAAGTTCATCACGCCAAGATTCAGCGGATGTCCTTCGAGCTTCGCCATCCCGGTATAGATCGCATCCGACGCCCCACCCTTCTTGCGCGCGCTGACGAGGCGCTCGGCATAATGCTCGAACGTCAGCGGGTCGACCGACTGCAGCTCCGGGTACAGTTCCTTCCAGCTGCCCTCGTCCGTCAGCAGCTCGATGTATTCCTCGGCGAGGAAGCGCTTGTGTGTCCCGCACTCGGGACAGACGTTGAGCGCCTTCTCGAACTTCTCCCGGATATCTATATGCCCACAGGACTCGCACTTCTCCCAGGCATCCGCCGGAATTTCCAGGCGTTCCCTGGTGGCGGTTCTGGTCTTGCGCTCCTTCTTGAACCACGCCATGACGGTCATACGACCTCGCGTAGGGCGGCCT
The DNA here is from genome assembly GCA_016704275.1 of Gemmatimonadota bacterium. Lineage (NCBI taxonomy): Bacteria > Pseudomonadati > Gemmatimonadota > Gemmatimonadota bacterium. Next base: position 245,528 of record JADJAK010000003.1, on the reverse strand, counting down.
TCCTAGCGGCCGACAGGAGCCTTCAACGTGCGATAGAAAGTCAGTTCGCGCAAGACCTTGACACGCAAGTCATTGTCATGAATCAACATAGCCAGACGCTCTGGCCTCCGCCGCCGCCCGGAACGCCATCCCCAACCCCAGAAAAAGGGCCAGGAGGAAGGAGCCCCCGTAGGAAAAGAAGGGCAGCGGGATGCCGGTGATCGGCATCAACGAGATCGTCATCCCGACGTTTTCGAACAGATGGGTCAGCACCAAACCGATCAACCCGAATACCACCAAGGATGCGTAGGGGTCGGCGGTTCGTCGCGCGATCCGCACCAGGATGAAGAAGAAGGCGAGAAAGAGGCCGAGCGCGATGGTGACCCCGAGGAAGCCGAACTCCTCGCCGACGATGGCGAAGACGAAGTCGGTCCAGTGCTCCGGGATCCCGCCGGTTCGCTTCAGGGGGCCATCGGTGAAGCCGCTCCCGAACCAGCCACCAGAGCCGATCGCCACCTTGCTCTGCATCGCCTGATACCCCGGTCCGCGACGGTATTCCTCCGGATTCAGGAACGAGAGAATCCGATTCCGCTGAAAGGGGCTGAGGCGGGCCCAGACCACAATGGCGAGCGCACCCATCGCCGAGTTGGCGAGAAAGATGAAGATCGACTCGACGATGAAGGGACGGATCCACAGCAGCGCCAGGAAGACCACCACCATCCAGATACTCCAGAGGGTGGTGTTCCACGCGAGAAAGAGCGACACGACCGGCGACACCAGCAGGAAGAGCAGCGACGGCGCCACACCGGACCAGAAGAGCATGATGAAGAGGATGCCGGCGAAGACCATGGCGCTGCCGAGGTCCGGCTGCTTCAGCACCAGGAGTGCCGGGACCAGGGCGATGGTGATCGGTGCGACGAGGCCGCGCAGGGTGGTCGGCGGATCGCGTCGGGCGGAGAGCCACCGCGCCAGCATCAGGATGGTCGCGAGCTTGGCGAGCTCGACGGGCTGGCCGACGCGCCGGCCGGCGATCGTGAGCCAGCTGCTCGTGCTCGCGGCCGATCCCTCGCCGCCGGAACCGAGGCCCACGATCGTCAGCACCAGCAACCCCAGCCCGAGGCCGTAGACCCACGGCGCGGCCCAGTCGAGAATCCGAAACGACATCCGATAGCTGAACGCGGCCGCGATGGAACCGACGCCAAGCCACATCAGCTGGCGCGTCCAGATCCCGGTGGCGCGCATCGCCACATCGGTCTGCTCGGCCGAATAGAGGATCAGGGTGCCGAAGAGCGCCAGGGCGAACACCACGATCAGGAGCGGCCGATCGAGATCACGAATCATGGCCGCGTGCCTCGACGACCGGTGTCGCGCGGCGTCGCGAGCGGCGCCGGGGTGGTGGAGTCACCCGCCACCGTAGAGGTGTCCTCGGTGACCAGGATCCGTGCACCGGCAACCGGCTGGCCGAGGAACTTGCCGATCGCGTCCACGACGTAGCCCGCCACCGATGATCCGTGGAGCCCCTCCTCCACGACGATGCCCACCACGATCTTCGGCGCATCGGCCGGCGCATAACCGATGAACCAGCCGAGGTCCTTCTGCGGCGGGAACTGCCCGGTGCCGGTCTTCCCGGCGACCTTCAGTTCACGCCCACCCGAGGCGGCGGCGGTCCCGATGTCGACAACGGCGGCGAGGGCGCTGCGCAGACCCTGCAACTGCTCGGGCTTGAGGCCCAGATCCCACGACTTCGCCGCGGTCCGGCGGCGGACCATGAAGGGCGCGCGGCGCACGCCATCCGTCGCGAGCGCGGCGTAGAACGAGGTCATGCCGACCAGCGTCTGCACGTTGCGTCCCTGCCCGATGGCGAGGTTGAGCAGTTCCCCCCGCGACCAGCTGGTCCCACCACTCTTCCGGATGTAACTCTTGACCGTCGGAAAGCCTGCCGCCTTCTCACGCTCGAGGTCGACGCCACTCCGCTCACCGAAGCCCATCGAGGCGCCGTCATCGAGGAGCGGGTCTCGATCGAGCATCAGGCCGAGCTGGTAGAAATAGACGTCGCACGACGTGGCGATCGCCTGGGCGAGCGTCAGCGAGCCGTGACCGCCATCGCGCTTCCAACAACGAAAGTTGCGGTTGCCGAACTGGAAGCCACCGTTGCATGACGTCCGCATGTGCGTGTCCATCGTCACCAGGCCGCGGCGGAGTCCCATCGCGGCCGTCGCGAGCTTCCACGGCGAGGCGGGCGGATAGGTCGCCTGAATCACCCGATCGAAGAGTGGTCGGTTGGGGTCGTTCGCGAGCAACGAATAGGTCGGCGCGTCGATCCCGCCGACGAAGTCGTTCGGATCGTAGGACGGGAAGGAGATGTAGGCGAGGATCTCCCCCTGCGGCGTCATCGCCAACAGCGCACCGTTCTTCCCCGGCAGGGCGGCGCGCCACATCGAGTCGACGAAGCGCTGCAGTGGAAGGTCGATGGTGGTCTTGAGGGAGGCGCCGGCCTGCGGCCTGATCGAGCCGCTGACGCCGCGGTCGCGAATGGTGCGCCCCTTCGCCGTGACCTCGACGTAGCGGATCCCCTGACGCCCACGCAGGATCGAGTCGTACTCGACTTCCAGCCCGTTCTTGCCGACGACCTCTCCCTGACGCGCGTTGGGAAAATTGCCGGACTCCAGCTCGCGTTCACTCACCTCGCTCACGTAGCCGACCAGGTGCGCCACCGCGGTGCTGTCAGGGTAGCGACGCGACGGCTCCGCCTGGATCACCAGGCCGGGAATCGCGGCGCGGTGCTCTTCCAGCGTGGAGACAATCCCGAATTCGCCCGAGGCGAACACCAGCACCGGCTCGTACGGCGTCTTTCGCCACCGCCGCACGACCTTCTCGACGTCGACCGAGTCCGCCGGGACGAAGGCCCGCAACCTGGTGAGCACCGAGCGCAACGAGTCTTCGCCCGTGGCCAGCAATCGGATCGAGTACCCCGGCACGTTCTCGGCGATCAGCAAGCCGTTGCGATCGAAGATCTCGCCGCGAGGCGCGGGCAGTGGAATCGGACGCAGTCGACTCCCCTCGGACGCCAACCGGAATTGGGCGCCGTCCACCACCTGGGCCTTGAAGAAGGCGCCACCGAGGATCAGGAAAATGAGTGCGAGCACAGCCTGTGCGCGGCCGGCCCGCTCGGAGAGCTGCCACGATTCCCAGGCGCTCATGGTTCGATGCGGATCGCGAGCCAGTCGCGGAAGAGGACGACCACCACCACACCGACTGCCGCCGTGCTGAGACCCTGCAATGGCGACCAGACCGTCATTTGCATCAGCAGCGACGAGGCGGCCGTCCCGCTCAGGAGCAGGACGATCAGGTTGCGCACCCACGTGCCGACCGCGAACAGTGCCGCGTTGACGAAGAGATTGTCGGCAAAAAAGACCGATCGGCCCCACGACGCGCCCCAGCCCACGAGCACATGGGCCAGGATTCCAGCGCCGAAATGGGCAGGCGTCAGGACATCGGCCACCAGACCGACCGCGAAGCCGATGACCGCAGCCACGCCCGGGGGCTGCCGAATGGCCAACAACAGGAGCGCGAGCAGGAGCAGGTCGGGCACCCACGGTCCCGTCACCACGGACGGCAGGAGGTAGGCATCCGCGAAGAGCAGCAGGAGCACCACCAGCGCGATGCGGACCCGATCGGTGGAGCGGGTGCGCCGACGACGGTCCGAGGAGCCGAAGGCCATCAGGGCCCCTCCCCGCCTGGCAGCGGCAGGAACGTCGAGTCGCGGGGCGCCGTGAGGATCAGGACATGGGACACGAAGCCCGGGTTCACGAAGGGGCGGATCAGGTAGACCCGCTCGTACCCCAGCTCATCGCGCCCGATCCGCGCGACCGTCCCGATCGGGATGCCGCGGGGGAATACCCCGCCGAGCCCGGAGGTGAAGACCTTGGTGCCGAGGGTGAGTGAGTCACGAAGCGCGACGCCGCGAAGCTCCAGCAGCGGCTGGCGCCCTTCCATCGAGGGGGAGGGTTGCACCATGCCCAAGATCCGACCGTCACCGGTCACCGCCGAGGCCCGGAATTCGGGGTGGGCCCAACTCATCACGCTGCTCGTCGTCGGCCCGGCATTCCATACCGCCCCGAGCAGGCCGTCGGCGGTCACGACGGCGGCGAAGGAGTCGACGCCGACGCTCCGACCGGCACCGACCAGCAACATCCGTCCCTCGGTCGATGCGGGACGGTGCAGCACTTCGGCGGCAACATACGGATGCACCAGGCGCTGCCGGAGCCCCACCAGCGAGCGCAGGTTGTCGTTCTCCTGCTGCAGTGCGGCCTGCTGCTGAATCGCCAACGCGAGCGAGTCGCGCTGCAGCTGGATCCCCTTCAGCCGAAAGCGGGCCGTCAGATCTTCGGCGGCGCGGGTCTGAAGAATCACCATCGGGCGGAAGGCGGTGTTGCGGAGGGCCGCCGTCAGCCCCTGGGCCCAGGAACGAGGCAGCGCGAGGGCGATCAGCGCGAGCGCGACACAGCCGGCGAACAGGAAGAGGTCGCCGCGGGCGGTCTCACGTCCGGCGCGACGCCCCATGGTCAGGTCACAAGGACGCTACGGTACTTCTCGAAGTCGTCCAGGATCCGGCCAGTCCCACGGACGACGCAGGTGAGCGGGTCCTCGTCGACGTGGATCGGGAGGCCGGTCTCCTGCTGGAGCAGCATGTCGAGGCCGCGGATCAGCGCGCCGCCGCCGGTCATCACGATGCCGCGATCGACGATGTCGGACGAGAGTTCGGGCGGAGTGATTTCGAGCGCGCGCCGGACGGCATCGACGATCTGCTGGACCGGCTCCTGCACCGCTTCGCGGATCTCGCTCGAGTGCACGCGCACCGTCTTCGGGATGCCGGAAACGAGGTCGCGCCCCTTCACTTCCATCTCGCGCTCTTCGCTCAGCGTGAACGCCGAGCCGACCTTGATCTTGATCAGCTCCGCCGTCGGCTCGCCGACCAGCAGGTTGTAGTTCTTGCGCATGAACATCACGATGGCCTGATCGAGCTCGTCACCGCCGATGCGGATCGAGGTATCGGAGACGATGCCGGAGAGCGCGATGACGGCGATCTCGGTCGTGCCACCGCCGATGTCGATCACCATGTTGCCGGTCGGCGTCTCCACCGGCAGGCCGACACCGATCGCCGCCGCCATCGGCTCCGCCACCATGAGCACCTGCTTCGCACCGGCCGTCTCGGCCGAGTCACGCACCGCGCGGCGCTCGACTTCGGTGATCCCCGACGGCACCGCGACGATCACCTTCGGCTTCACGCGGAAGAAATGCTTGTCGATGATCGTCTTGAGGAAGTAGCGCAACATCTTCTCGGTCACGTCGAAGTCGGCGATGACGCCGTCGCGCATCGGTCGCACCGCAACGATGCCGTCCGGCGTCCGTCCGAGCATCCGCTTCGCTTCGAGTCCGATCCCCTTCACGCGACCGGTCGCCTTCTCGATGGCGACGACGGAGGGCTCGTTGAGCACGATGCCTTCGCCCTTCACATAGATGAGCGTGTTCGCGGTGCCGAGATCGACGGCGATCTCGTTGGCGGGAAGCAGGGAGCCGAAGGAGGGAAATTTCACGTGACAAACCGCCGGGTCGGGTCGGAAATGGGCCAGGATCCTGTCCTAAAGTGTCCGCGGCGCAGACCACGCGCAACCGCTTGTCCGGAGCCACCTTGGGGGGAGTCGTGAGCAAATGCTCACTGGGGCCAAGGGGAGCCTTCAGTCGAAGGCCGGGTGAGCGCGCGCTCATCGCCGCCGGCCGCCTTGCCGCCATGCCCCGTTCGCCCCATACTCCGCCCGGTCACCACGCCACTCACCGCCTGCCGTCCCGGAGTCGTCCATGCCGCGCACCATCGCCCTCGCCTATTCCGGCGGCCTCGATACCTCGATCATCGTCCCCTGGCTTCGCGAGCAGTACCCCGGGGCACGGGTCGTCTGCGTCGCGGCCGACATCGGCCAGGGCGATGAACTGGCCGGGGTCCGGGAGAAGGCGATTGCCTCCGGGGCCGACGAGTGCCAGATCCTCGACCTCCGCGAGGAGTTCGTCCGGGATTTCGCCTTCCCCACCCTGCGCGCCGGTGCGATCTACAACCGGACCTACCTCCTCGGCACCTCGATTGCCCGTCCCCTCATCGCCAAGGCGCAGGTCGAGGTGGCCCGCCAGGTGGGAGCCGACGCCCTGGCCCACGGCTGCACCGGGAAGGGGAACGACCAGGTCCGCTTCGAGCTGACATACATGGCGTTCGCCCCTGAACTGGAAGTCATCGCCCCATGGCGGGTGTGGAACATCCGGTCGCGTGAGGATGCCCTCCGCTACGCCGCGGAGCACCACGTTCCCGTGGTGGCGACCAAGGAGAAGATCTTCTCGCGCGACCGGAACCTCTGGCACGTCTCCCATGAGGGGGGCAACCTCGAGGATCCGGCGTCGGCACCAGTCGAGGAGATGTTCCTGATGACGACCGACCCGCGGCTCGCCCCGGACACGCCCGAGGACGTCGTGATCGGCTTCGAGGCGGGGACGCCGGTGGCCGTGAATGGCGAGCGGCTGGGTGCGGTCGCGTTGCTCGAGCGGCTGAACACGATTGGCGGTCGGCATGGGGTCGGCCGAGCCGACATCGTCGAGGATCGCCTCGTGGGGATGAAGTCGCGCGGCGTGTACGAGACCCCAGGCGGCACCATTCTCTATGCCGCCCATTCGGAGCTTGAGCAGCTGGTGCTCGATCGGCGCACCCTCGACGCCAAGGACGTGATCGCGCCACGCTATGCCGCGCTGGTCTACGAGGGCCGCTGGTGGACCACCGAACGCGACGCCTACGATGCCTTCATCGGCGTGACGCAGGCTCGCGTCACCGGGGACGTCACGATGCGGCTCTACAAAGGCGCTTGCCACGTGATCGGGCGCCAGAGTGCGCATTCGCTCTACGACGAGGCGACCGTCACCTTCGGTGAGGACAACGTCTACCAGCAGTCCGACGCCGCCGGCTTCATCCGGCTCTTCGGACTGCCGCAGCGCGTGGCGGCGTTGAAGGGGCGCACCGCCGGGGGGTGACCCGACAGCGGGGGCGTGAAGAACCGGCGGTCGGCGAGTAGATTTGGCGGGTTCCCACCCCATCTGCTCCGCGATCACCCGCCGGCCCTGGAGTCCCGCGATGTCCCTGCGCTGCGTCCCGATGTCCCGTTGTGTCCTCGCCCTGGCCCTCCTCGGGGCGGCCCCCCTCGCGGGGCAAGCCGCCCTCGGCACGCGCGACCCGGCGCAGGCGCAGGACACCGCGTTCGCCCGGCTGTACACGCTCTGGACCGGGAAGACGAAGTTCGGCTCGCCGCTGGTGGACCACCTCCCGGTCGTGAAGGGGATCCCCACGCCGGCTGACATCATCGGCCATCATGTGGGCGCCCCGCGCACCCTCACCTACTACGCCGATCAGCTGAAGTACTATCGCGCGCTGGCCGCGGCCACGCCGCGCGTCCGTGTCGAGACGATCGGCCGGTCGGACGAAGGGCGGGAGCTGGTGGTGGTCTGGGTCTCGTCCGACGCCAACATGGCGAAGCTGCAGCAGAATCGCGACCAGCTGGCGAAGATCGCCGACCCGCGTGGTCGCAGCGACGCCGAGATCCGCGAGCTGATCGGCGCCACCAAGCCGCACTACCACCTGATGGGCGGGCTGCACAGCGGCGAGACGGGGCCCTCGGAGATGCTGATGGAGCTGGTCTATCGCCTGGCGACCGAGACATCGCCGGTGATCGAGCAGATCCGGAACAACGTCTACGTCTCGGTGACGCCGGCGGCAGACGCCGACGGCCGTGATCGGAACGTCGATTGGTTCTACCGCGGCCAGGACGCCGCCCGTGCGGCGGCGGCACGTGTCGCCCCCGGCACGCCGGGCGCGCCAGCAGCACCGGCCGGGGGAGGCCGCGGAGGCGGTTCGGTGCCCTACTGGGGCAAGTACGCCTTCCACGACAACAACCGCGACATCAATCTCTCGCTGGTGCAGATGCGCGCGATCGCCGATTGGTACTTCACGGCGCACCCGCCGATCATGCACGACCTGCACGAGTCGCTCACGCTGATGTACACCTACAGCGGCGCGGCGCCACAGAATCCGAACCTCGATCCGCTGCTCTTCGCCGAGCTCCCCTGGTTCGCCAACTATGAAATGGCGCAGATGACCAAGTGGGGCATGCCCGGCGTCTACACCTATGCCTTCATGGATGGGTGGTCGCCGGGGTACCTCGGCTCGATCGCGTACAATCACAACGGCCTGATGAAGATGTACGAGACGCAATCGGGTCGAGACCTCGACACGACGGCGACCGCTGGTGCCGGGCGTGGTGGCCGTGGCGCGGCCAATGCACCGCCGGCACCCGGTGGTGCCGCCCCCGCGCCAGGCGGTGGGCGTGGCGGTGCGGGCGCACCGGTAACGCCTCCGGCCGGTGGCGCGGTGACGCCGCCTGCCGGCGGAGCCGTCACGCCTCCAGCCACTGGTGTGGTCACGCCGCCTGCCGGAGGGCGCGGCGCAGCACCCACGGGGGCGCCGGGTGCCGCGACGCAGACCCCAGCTCCCGCGCCAGGTGCGGCACAGGCTCCCGGCGGGGGGCGTGGCGCAGCAGGCGGTGGCGGCGGCGTCCCGACCGGCCGAGGCGGCGCGCAAGACCGTGAGTGGTATCGCGGCATCCCCGTCGGCTTCGACGACGTCGCCTCGTTCTCCCGGCGCGCCAACACGAACTACATGCAGACCGGCGTGCTGTCCGCATTGCAGCTGACGGCGATGTTCCCGGGCACGGTGGTCGAGAACTTCTACATCAAGACGCGGAACGGAATGGAGGCGGGCAAGACGCGCGCGCCCTACGCCTACATCTTGCCGAAGCAGCGCGACATGACCCGTGCCGCCGAGATGGTGCGGATCCTCCGGGTGCAGCGAATCGAGGTCGGCCTCGCGACGGCGCCGATCAAGGTCGGCGATTCCACCTATGCTGCCGGCTCCTATGTCATCAAGCTCGACCAGCCGTACGGTCGCCTCGCCAAGAACCTGCTCGAGAAGCAGCAGTTTCCCGACGCGCGGCTGACCACGTATGACGACAGCGGCTGGTCGATGGGGTGGGCGTTCAATGTGGCGGTCCGCGAGATCGCCGACTCGACCATCCTGAAGGCCACGACGACGCCGGTCACCACCGATGGCCTCGCGGGCCGCACCGTCGGCGAGGGGAAGGCCGGCATCGCGGTGGCGCACCTCGGCTCGAACAACATGATCGCCTTCCGCTACGCCCTGCGCGATGTGCCGATGCAGGTCACCGAAAAGACCTTCATCGTCGACAGTGTCGAGTTCCCGGCCGGCACCTTCCTCGTGACCGACGCGAAGGCGGCGGCTCGGGTGCGGGCGGCCGTGGAGAAGTTCGGCTTGACCGCCAAGGCGCTGAACCAGCTCCCGCCGATCGCGACGCACGCAGCCGACCTGCCGCGCGTGGCGATCTACTCCCAGTGGAGCGGCACGCAGGAGCTCGGTTGGTATCGGCTGACGTTCGACAACTTCGGCATCCCCTACGACCTGATCTACAAGGAACGGGTCATGAAGGGGAAGCTGAAGGAGCAGTACGACGTGATCCTCGTGGCGCAGCAGAACCTGAGCAAGACGACGGTGATGCAGGCCAAGCAGCCCACGCCGATCCCCTACAAGAAGAGCGAGAAGTTCCAGTTCCTCGGGATGTACGGCGAGACCGATGACATGACGGGCGGGATGGGCCAGGCCGGCGTCGATGCCTTCGCCGACTTCCTGGCGAAGGGCGGTACGCTGATCGCCACCGGCGACGCGATGCGGCTCCCGATCGACTTCGGCTGGGCGCACACCGTCGACACCGAGCCGCTCACCGGCTTGACCGCCCAGCGCCCACTCGTCGAGGGCGAGATCGTGAAGCCGCTCCACCCCGTCTTCTACGGCTACGAGGGGACGAAGCTGCCGCTCAAGTACGTCGGCGGCCCGGCCCTCCGCGTCGGGGTGGCGGACCAGGGCAATATTCTCGGCCGCTACGTCGGCGGCGATGCGGCGGTGCTGTCAGGGCTGATGACCGGCGCCGATGCGCTCAAGGGGCGGCCGTTCGCGGTCGACATCCCGGGGGCCAACAACGGCAAGGGACGCGTGATCCTGTTCGCGAACAACCCGATCTATCGCTGGCAGAATCATGGCGAGTTCGGGATGGTGTTCAATGCGATCATCAACTGGAATGATGTGCCGTGACACGGAGTGACCAGTGACCAGTGACCAGTGACCAGTGACCAGTGAACAGTGAACGGTGAATGGTGAACGGTGAACGGTGAACGGTGAACGGTGAACGGCGCACTGCGGGGAGGTTCTCGCAGTGCGCCATTCGCTTGGGACCGTTGCGGGTCAGGACCCTGGCGGCTTCCCGATCGGCCCCAGACAGTCTCCCATCCCGCCGTCATCGACGAGGCTGGCGATCTTCCAACGACCTGCAGGATCCCGATCAACCAGCGCGATATACCGCGTCGTCCCGCACGCGGACACTCGCACCGTCACGAGCATGAACACCTGGGTGCCGTCGTCGGCCACGCCAATCCCAGACGGGATAAACACCACGCCCGCCTTGGGGTGCGCGGCCTGGATTGCGGGCCACGAGGCAAGCGGGCTGGCAGTCGTCACGGCGCGCCCATGCCCCGGCATCTCGGGGCAGACGCGTTCAGGCTGCGCATTGCGCGCGAGGAAGCTGTTCCACGTCTCCTCGCGCAGGCCACGCGTCTCCTTCAACCGTGCAAAGAACTCTGGCACGTAGTTCTTCTGTCCGTAGGCGGTGGTCGTTTCCGCCAGCAGCGGATACGCACCACTCTGGCCGACGGCGAGCGAATCGAGCACCACGGCCAGCGCGGCGCAGGCCGGACCAGTGGCCATCAGGGGCTGGGCTCCCCCGGATGGCTCCGCCGCGGGTACCGACGGTGTATGGGCGCAACCGCACAGCAGTGCGAGCACCCCAAGGCGAGCAAGGTAGGGCGAGATCATCGGGGCCTCAGGCATCCGTTGGCTGAACTGCCGGGATTGAAGAGGTTGAAGGGTGTTGTCGAATAATATCCGCGAGGTGATTGACCATCGGACTTTGGATGGAAAAAGAACAACGAGTGCATCGCTTCGTGCAGCATCAGCCGCGCAAACGCCTCCATGCCTTCCCTGCCGAGCTCCTTCACCCGCCGATAATCATCCTGGTCAAAGTGCATGCTCACGAAGCGACGCTTGCCGGTCGCCGGGTCGACGGGGATGTCGGTAATCGCCGAATGATCCCCTTCATGGCCATCGGCGATCGACTCGCTCCCGATGAAGACCTTCCCGGCCTCCAGCGCGCTCCGCATGGCGCCAAGCGCCGTACGACACGTCGGATGCGTGGGATCGACAAGATCGAGCGCCTGCTGGAAGTAGCGCCCCTGCCGGTCGTCGAGTTTCACGAGACACCCCGTGACGAGGTGATCACATTCATCGGCTGCGGTCCAGATCGAATCGGGCGTCAACGGCTCCGACGGCGGGACCAGTGGATTCAGCGGCTGCGTCGGTCCCGTTGGTCCCCACGACCCCGGTGGGGCGCCGGCGCCATCGCCGCCGGGCACCTTGTACTTGTAAATCGCCATCCAGGCACAGCTACCGGGCTGTGCGGTCACCACCACGAAGATCTCGAAGTCGCCGTCCGCGTTGATCCGCTGCCCGTACTCCGGCGGCGTCGACTCCTGCCAGACGCACTCGGTGTGGTCGTACTCGTAGTACGGCGATCCCCCCGCCCCACCAGAAAGCGCCGATGCCCAGACCGGGTTCTTCGCCGTGACCGCCCTGATCGCCTTCGCCGTCGCGAGGAGGGTGACCGCCCGGACGCCGGGGCAGCGGTAGAAACGCCGGCGCGAGCCCGGGGAGGATCAACCGATCGTCAAATGACCGGGGGCACCAACGAGCCGAGGTGGATGCGTCAGTCGGAGAGAGCGAACGCGACCGCCGCCTCGGCGTGAATCCGGGTCGTGTCGAAGGCCGGAACGGCGAGGTCCGCCTGACTGAGGATCAACGGCAGCTCGGTGCAGCCAAGGATGATCCCCTCGGCGCCGCGGGCAAGCAGGTCCTCGATCGCTTGCAGGTACCGGCGCTTCGTCTCGGCGAGGATCACCCCGCGGCCGAGTTCGTCCCGGATGGTCGCCTGAATGAAATCGCGCTCGGACTGTGTGTCGGGGACGAGCATCTCAATGCCATGGGCCTGGAGCCGTTCACCATAGAACGGCAACTCCATGGTGAACTGCGTGCCGAGCAGCCCGACGCGGGTCAGGCCCTGAGCGCGGATGGCGGCGGCGGTGGCATCGCACACATGAATCAGCGGCAGCCCCACCGCACGCTCGACCTGCTCCGCGACGGCGTGCGCGGTGTTCGCGCAGAGGACGATCCCCTCGGCGCCTGCACGCTTCAGCTGCTCCGCGGCGGTCGACAGCAGGTCCGCCGTCGCGTCCCAGTCGCCCGCGGTGTTGTTCCGGACGAAGTCTGCGAAGTTGACGGAGACGATGACGCATTCGGCGAAGTTGAGTCCGCCGAGCCGGGCATTCACGCCTTCGTTGATGATGCGGTAGTAGTCGATGGTCGAGACCCAACTGATGCCACCGACCAAGCCAAGCTTCTTCATCAGCAGGCTCTCCTTCGCCGTTCGCCCTTCGCCGTTCGCGATGCCTACCGCCCCGTACTCCCGAACCCCCCGGCCCCGCGTCCGCTCGGCGGCAGTTCGTCCACCTCGCGGAAGAGCACGTGCTCCACGCGCTGCACCAGCGCCTGGGCGATCCGGTCGCCGCGCGCGATCACGAACGGCGCCTCGCCATGGTTGATCAGGATCACCTGGAGCTCGCCACGGTAATCCGAATCGATCGTGGCCGGCGTGTTCGGCAGCGTGATGCCGTGCTTGAGCGCGAGCCCCGAGCGCGGCCGCAGCTGCAATTCGTAGCCGTCCGGCACTGCGACCGACAACCCTGTCGGCACCAGCCCACGGGCGCCCGGCGCGATCGTCACATCGACTGCCGACACGATGTCCATCCCCGCCGCCCCGGCCGTCGCCCGGCCCGGAAGCGGCAACCCCTCGCCGTGCGGCAATCGCACGACGAGGAGTTCGATGGGACCGCCGGAACTAGAGGACGCTGTCAACGTTGGTGCACTCGAGGCCGAAGGCTTCGGCAACACCGGCGTAGACGATCTTCCCGTCCACCACGTTGAGGCCGAGCTTGAGCGCGCCGTCCTGGCGGCAGGCGTCCTTCCAACCGAGGTTGGCGAGCTTGATCGCGTACGGCAGCGTCGCGTTGGTGAGCGCGAGCGTCGACGTGCGCGGCACCGCACCCGGCATGTTGGCGACGGCGTAGTGCAGCACGCCCTCGACGAAGTACGTCGGGTTTTCGTGCGTGGTCGGCTTGATCGTCTCGACGCAGCCACCCTGGTCCACCGCGACGTCGACGATCACGCAGCCGTCAGGAATCCCCTTGAGGTCTTCCTTGGTGATCAGGTGCGGCGCCTTCTTCCCCGGAATGAGGACGGCACCGATGATCAGGTCGGCGTCCTTGACCGCGTCGAGGATGTTGTGCCGATTCGAGAAGACGGTGTCGACGTTTGCCGGGAGCACGTCGTCGAGGTAACGGAGCCGATCGAGCGAGGTGTCGAGGATGGTGACATCGGCGCCGAGGCCGGCGGCCATCTTCGCCGAGTTGATGCCGACCACGCCGCCGCCGATGATGACGACCTTGGCGGGCTTCACGCCGGGCACGCCGCCGAGCAGCACACCGCGGCCGCCGAAGAGCTTCTCGTTGTACTTGGCGCCTTCCTGCACCGCGAGGCGGCCGGCGACTTCCGACATCGGCGTCAGCAGCGGGAGCTGGCCACCGGGGAGCTGGACCGTCTCGTAGGCCACCGCAATCGCGCCCGACTTCATGACCGCGCGCGTCAGCGGTTCGTCGGCGGCGAAGTGGAAGTAGGTGTACATCACCAGGCCCGGACGCATCCGCGGCCACTCGACCGCGATCGGCTCCTTCACCTTGATGATCATGTCCGCGTTGGCCCACGTCGCATCGGCGCTCGGCGCAATCGTCGCGCCCGCCGCGACGTAGTTCTCGTCGCTGAAGCCGCTGCCGATGCCAGCCCCGGTCTCGACCTGCACCGCATGCCCCTCGCGGACCAGGGCCTCGACACCCGACGGGACGAGCCCGACGCGATTTTCGTTCGTCTTGATTTCCTTCGGTACGCCGATCAGCATGATCTGCTCGCTTCCGTGAAGGTCAGTGACGTGGGCCGAGGCGGACGGTTGTCATCCGCGCCGGGGTGAGGAATTCGGCGGCCAGGGCTGCCGTCTCCTCGAGCGTGACGCCCGCAATGAGGCCAAGGACCTCGTCGAGTGGGCGATAGGGTTCTTCCTGCAAGACATGCGACGCCAAGCGGTGCATCCGGCTCGACGTTCCCTCCAGCGCCAGCATCACCTGCCCCTGCAGCTGGCTCTTGGCGTCCGCCAATTCTCCGGCCGGAAGCCCCTCCGACGCAAGGTGCGTCAGTTCCGTTTCGATCGCCGCCACCGCCTGATCGGCGGTGCTCGGCTGGGTCCCCACGTAGACGCCAAAGACGCCGGTCGCGCGGTAATGGGTGTGCCAGGCATAGACCGCGTAGCAGAGCCCCAGCTCCTCACGCACGCGCTGGAACAGCCGGCTCGACATCCCGCCGCCGAGCGCCGTGGTCAACAGGGCAATTCCCCATCGACGCGGGTCGGCCGAGCCGACGGTGTCGGTGCCGAGGACGACGTGGACCTGCTGCAGGTCGTCGGTCTCCACGCGCGCGATGCCGCGACGCGCGGGGACCGGCACCACCGCGGGGCGGGACGCGCGCGCCTCGCCCGCGAACCATCCTTCCTGCTCCAGCAGGCCGAGGACCTGCTCGTGGGTGATGTTGCCGGCCACGGCGATCACGGCATTGCCGGGATAGTACCCCTCGGCGTGCACCGCTCGGAGATCGGTGACCTGCAGCGCACCGACGGTCTCGGCGGTCCCGAGGATCGAGTAGCCGTAGGGATGCGAGGGCCAGATCGTCTCGCCGAACAACTCGAAGACGAGGTCGTCCGGGGTGTCCTTCACCCCGTTGAGCTCCTCGAGCACGACGTTCCGTTCGAGGCTCAGGTCGCTGTCGCGCAGCAGCGGACGGCGAACCAGGTCGGTCAGGACGTCGAGGGCCAGCGGCAGGTCGGCGTCGAGAACGTGTGCCTGATACGAGGTGTGGTCGCGGGAGGTGTATGCATCGAGGGAACCGCCCCGCGTCTCGAGCGCGAGAGCAATCTCGCGCGCGCTGCGCCGTTCGGTTCCCTTGAAGACCATGTGTTCCAGCAGGTGCGACACGCCCATCTTCGCGGGGGTCTCGTGCCCACTGGCGGTGCGAACCCAGATCCCCGCGGCCGCCGACCGAACACCGGGGAGGCGTTCGGTGACGACCACGAGGCCATTGGGCAGGTCGGTGCGGAAGAGCGCTTCGTCGAGTTGGACGGTACGCACCGACGGTGTCCTCACTCCTTCGGGAGGAGGGCCTTCCGCGACAGCTTCATGCGGCCGCGCTCATCCACTTCCAGGAGCTTGACCTGCACGATGTCGCCCTTCTTCAGGACGTCTTCCGTCTTCTCGACCCGCTTGTGGTCGATCTCGGAAATGTGCAGCAGCCCCTCGACGCCCGGCATGATCTCGATGAACGCTCCGAAGGCGGTCGTGCTCTTGACCGGGCCCTCGTAGATCTTGCCGACTTCCGGCTCCGCCGTGATGGCCATGACCATCTCGCGCGCCTTGTCGCCCGCCTCGGCGCCGACGGCGGCGATGGTGATGAGGCCGGTGTCGTCGATGTTGACCTTGGCGCCCGAGGCGTCCTGGATGCCGCGGATCGTCTTGCCCTTGGGGCCGATCACGTCGCCGATCTTGTCGGGGCGGATCTGGATCGTGAAGATCCGCGGCGCCCACGGCGACATCTCGTCCCGGTGCGTGGTGATGACCTTGTTCATCTCGCCGAGGATGTGCAGGCGACCCTTGCGGGCCTGCTCCAGCGCGGTCGTCATGATCTCGAGCGACAGGCCCTCGATCTTGATGTCCATCTGGATCGACGTGATGCCGGCCTCGGTGCCCGCGACCTTGAAGTCCATGTCGCCGAGGTGATCCTCGGTGCCCAGGATGTCGGTCAGGACCGCGACCTTCTTCCCTTCCTTGATCAGGCCCATCGCGACACCGGCGCAGGCGGCCTTGATCGGCACGCCGGCGTCCATGAGCGCGAGCGAGCTGCCGCAGACCGACGCCATCGACGACGAGCCGTTCGACTCGAGGATCTCGGAGACGATGCGGATCGTGTACGGGAAGTCAGCCGTCGCCGGGAGGAGCGGATGAATCGCCCGCTCGGCCAGCGCGCCGTGACCGATCTCGCGGCGCGACGTGCCGCGCAGCGGACGGACTTCGCCCGTCGAGTACGGCGGGAAGTTGTAGTGCAGCATGAACGACTTGCGCTGCTCGGTCTTCACTTCGATCGAGTCGAGGCGCTGCTCGTCATCGGCGGTGCCGAGGGTGACGGCGACGAACGCCTGCGTCTCGCCACGCGTGAAGACGGCGGTGCCGTGCACGCGGGGGACGACGCCGACTTCCGGCGTGATCGGGCGGATCGTCTCGAGGTCGCGGCCGTCGATACGCTCGCCCTTGTCGAGAATCTGGGCCCGCATGGCGTGATACTCGATCTCCTCGAGCTCGTTGGCGATGTCCTTGACGCGCTCAGGGAACTTCTCCATGAGGGCGGCCTGGGCCTCCTTGCGAACGGTCGAGACGCCGGCGGCACGGCCGGCCTTGTCCTTCGCGTTCATCGCCTTCGCCATCGCCTTCTCGGCGGCGCCCTTCACGGCCTTGACCAGCTCCGCGTCCTTCTCCGGGGCGACCCACGCCATCTTCGGCTTGCCGACCTTCTTGACGAGATCGGTGATCAGCTTGACCTGCTCGACGATGCCGAGCTGCGCGACCTTGAGGCCGTCGAGGACTTCCGCCTCGGACACCTCGAGGGCGCCGCCCTCGACCATCATGATCGAATCCTTGAGGCCGGCCACGACCAGATCCATCGCCGAGAACTCAAGCTGCTGGAACGTCGGGTTGAGGATCCAGTTGTTCTCGACCTTGCCGACGCGCGCCGCGGCGATCGGGCCGTTCCAGGGGATCTCCGAGATCGCGAGCGCGGCCGAGGCGGCCAGCACGCCGATCACATCCGACTCGTTCTCCTGGTCCGTCGAGAGCACGGTCACGAAGACCTGCACTTCATGACGGAAGCCTTCGGGGAAGAGCGGGCGGATCGAGCGGTCAATGATCCGGCAATTCAGGATCTCGTCGTCCGACGGGCGACCTTCGCGCTTGAGGAACCCACCCGGGATCTTGCCCGCGGCGTAGGTCTTCTCCTTGTACTCGACGGTCAGCGGGAAGAACGGGAGGTGGGTGACGTTCGGCGAGACCGTCACGGCGGCCAGCACGGTGGTCTCGCCATACTGCACGAGAACCGATCCTGCGGCCTGCTTGGCGAGGCGGCCGGTCTCGATGACCAGCGGGCGACCCGCGAACTGCGTTTCAATACGATGCACTTTCATTCCTTCACGTCAGTGAGCACGCCAATACGAAAAAGCGTCCCACGGTGCTCACGTGGGACGCCCATGCAGCATCATTCCCCGGTCAGTTCCGGAGTCCGAGTTCAGCGATCAGGGAACGGTACGATGACAGGTCGCGGCTCTTCATGTAGTTGAGGAGGCGACGCCGTGTCCCGACCATCTTCAACAGCCCACGACGACCATGATGGTCCTTCTTGTGGGTGCGGAAATGGTCGGTGAGGCCGTTGATGCGCGCCGTGAGCAGGGCCACCTGGACCTTTGCGGATCCGGTGTCGCTCTCATGCTGACGGTGCTGCTCGATGACGGGCTGCTTTTCAATCATGCCGTTGAACCCTACGCTGAGTCATGCTGCGCTTACACTTAGGATATTCTGGATAGCCAACAATTATAGGGCCGAGGGGGGGCAAGGGGCAAACAGCCGATGATCGATGATCGACCATCGATGATCGATTTCTCCCGCCGCTCGTTCTCGACGTTCCTCATTGCAACACTCCATAGATCATCGATCATCGATCATCGACCATCGACCATCGACCATCGACCATCGATCATCGATCATCGAATCTCCCCCTACACCAACCACCCCAGCCCCACCGCCGCCCCGAGCGCCAACAACCCCATTCCCAGGCGGGCACGGAAGGCCGGGCTACCCAGCACCACGCCGAGTCCCAGCTTGAACGCCGTGTTGGAGAGGACGCCGATTGCGACGCCGGTGGCCGCCACGCTGGCCATCGTTGGTGCGCCGCCCAGTCGGGCCATCGCGACCGTCAGCGCGTCCATGTCGGTCAGCCCCAGGAGCACCGCGGAGGTATAGACCCCGGTGCTGCCCCACTGACGTTCGAGGAACTCGATACCGATCAGCGCGAGCCAGAACAGCACCGCCATGCGCACCGAGGCCGCCACATGCAGCGGTGACGTGTCATCCTCCGCCGCCTCTCCCCCGCCCTTCGTGCGCCGGAACGCCACCGCGACGATGACGGCGCCGACCACCGCCGGCGGAATCAGATACGGGAGTGCCGCCTTTCCGACCGTGGGGGCGAGGACGCCAAGAATGGCCAGGAGGCGCACTGGCAGCACGGTACACGCGGCGATGACACCAAGCGCGAGTGCGCCGGCGTGGGTCGGCTCGACGCGACTGCGCCGCGCGAACTGCATCGTGACCAGCGTCGAAGAGATGAACCCGCCGAGCAATCCGGCCAGCCCGTAGCCACGCTCCGGCCCAACGGCGCGGCGCGCCAGATAGCCCGCGAAGTTGATCCCCGAGAAAAGGAGGACCAGGGTCCAGAGGCCGCGTGCCGAGATGTCGCCGCCGAACGGCAACGGCGTCGTCGGCAAAATGGGAAGGATGACCAGCGCCATGACCGCGAATCGCGCCGCCGCCTGGAGCTCAGCCTCGCCGACCTTGGCGACCATCCCGTGGAGCCGCCGCTTTTCGCCGAGCACCAGCACGACCAGCGCACCGGCCCCCGACGCGAGCGCGAGCTGTCCGATTCCCGCGAGCAGGCCGAGCGCAAGGATCACCAGCGCCGCAGCTTCCGTCGTGCCGTCGGCATCGGCCTCCGGGTTGCGCATCGCCAGCACGTAGGCCGCGATCACCAGGCCGACGCCGCCGAGGAGGATCACGGCGCCGAGGCCGGACAGCTCGGCGGCAGCGAGCACACCGGCCACGCCCCCGCAAAGCCCGAGGATGAGGAAGGTCCGCATCCCTGCGAAGCGGGCCGCCGGTCCCGTCGCGTGCCCGGACCATTCGCGCTCGATACCGGCCGCCACACCGACCAAGCCGGCGATCCCCAGGCGCAGTGCTGCCTGGAGACCGTCGGATGCAGGAATGACGAGTGGCTCGAGCACGTCGGCCTCTCTTTTCGGCTACTGGCCGAGCAACCGCATGATGTCGTTCTTGAATGCCACGAACATGATCAGCAGGATCATGCCGAGGCCGGCCAGCGAAATCATTTCGCGCACCTTGGTCGGCAGCGGGCGCCGCATGATCCCTTCGGCCACCAGGATCAGGAACGCACCGCCGTCGAGGACGGGAATCGGCAGCAGGTTCACCACGGCGAGGTTCATCGAGATCAGCGCCATGAAAGCCAGCAGCGGCTCGATGCCGGCGCGCGCCTGTTGCGCCGCCATCTGCCCGATCATGATCGGACCGCCGATCTCGGTGGTGGCGACCTTGCGCGTGGCCAGGCCACGGAAGGTGCGGAAGATCGCGCCCGCAGACGAGATCGTCAGTTCCGTCCCGACGCGGACGGCGCCGACGAAGCCCAGCGACTCCATCTGCAGCGGCTGCCGCGGCATCGCCCCGATCCGACCGATCATCGGCGAGGCCGTGTCGGCGGCGACTTCCCGCTCGAGCTTCGGCGTCACCACCACGGTGACCGGTGCGCCATCGCGGATCACGTCGAAGCGTGCCTCGACACCACCGGACTGCTTGATGAGGCCCACGGCATCGACCCACTGCGTGATCGGCTGGCCGTTGATCGCCACGACCGAGTCACCGGCCTGCAAACCGGCCTTCGCGCCAGGATAGTTGGGCGTCAAGGTGCCGAGCACCGCTGGATGCTGCGGCTCGAGCGCGATGGCCGTCTTGCCGCGTTCGGCCAAGGCGTCGCGATGCAGCTTGATGACGATCGGCGCGTGTCCCTCGAAGGAGAAGCCGATCTCGTTGCTGTTGCCGGTCGCGACTCGTTCCCGGATGTCGTCCCACGAATGCACCGGCTCGCCATCGATCGCGGTGATCTTCGTGCCGACCGGAATGGTCGCGAGCTCGGCGGCCTCCGGCGGGAGGAGCGCCGTGTTGATGCGCCCGATGGTCGTGGTGGGATCGAACTGCCGGCCATTCTTCCACGCGAGTCCGGTGAACACCACCCACGCAAAGAGCGCATTCAGTGTCACGCCCGCCAGGATGATCACCATCCGCTGCCAGATCGGCTTCGCCTCGAAGACGCGATCGGCGGGCACGTCGGACGAGTGTCCACCCTCGAGGACCGACGACGCCGGTTCCTCCTCGGAGGACGCCATCTTCACGTAGCCACCGAGCGGCAGCCACGAGATGGCCCACTCGGTCTCGCCGCGCTGGAAGCTGAGCGCCTTGACGGGCTTCCCCATCCCGATCGAGAAGCGGTGCACCCAGACGCCGAAGCGCTTGGCCGCCCAGTAGTGTCCGAACTCGTGCACGAAGATCAGCACGCCCAGAACGACGAACAGGACCGCGACGGTAAAGAGGAAGCTGCTCATGCGATCCCCTCGGCGGCCACGCGGCGCGCCTCGCGATCGGCACCCTGTACGACTTCGACGGACGACGCGGGCTGCACCTGATGCGCGTCGAGGGTGCGGGCGATCACATCGGCAATCCCGCCAAAGGTGATGCGGCGATCCAGGAAGGCAGCGACGGCGATTTCGTTGGCCGCGTTGAAGACCGCGGGGGCCGTGCCACCGGCGCGTCCGGCCGCCACGCCGAGGTCGAAGGCGCGGAAGGCATCGCGACGGACCGGCTCGAAGGTGAGCGGGCCGGCGGCCACGGGATCAAAGCGCCGCACGCCGCTGTCGGCGAGTCGGGTCGGGTGGGTCAGGGCGTACAGGATCGGAACCTCCATCGACGGGAAGCCGACTTGCGCCAGCACGCTCCCGTCCGGGAACTCGACAAATGCGTGAATGATGCTCTGCGGGTGCACCACGGCCTCCAGGGCATCGTACCCCAACCCGAAGAGGAAGTGCGCCTCGATCAACTCCAGGGCCTTGTTCGCCAGCGTTGCGGAGTCGACCGTGATCTTGGCACCCATGCGCCAGGTCGGATGATTGAGCGCCTGGTCGACCGTTGCACTCGCAATCGCGTCGAGCTCCCAGGTCCGGAACGGCCCGCCCGACGCCGTGAGGATGATCCGCGACGGCGCAGCGCCCTGGGCCACGATGCACTGGAGGACCGCACTGTGCTCCGAGTCGACCGGGACCAATTCGCCGCCACCCGCCCGCGCCGCGGCGGCCACCAGCGGACCCGCCATCACCAGCGTCTCCTTGTTCGCCAGCGCCACGCGCTTGCCGGCATGCAAGGCGGCCAGCGTGGCCTCGAGCCCGGCGGCACCCACCACCGCGTTGACGACGATGTCGACATCGGGGTGCGTGGCCGCGTCGACCAGGCATTGCGGTCCGCTGGCCCACTGGTGCGCTTCGCGACCGTTGACCACACCCACGAAGCCGGGTGTCCACTCCGTGGCTTGTGCCGCCAAGCCGGAGACGTTTGAACCGGTCACCAGCGCCACCAGACGGAAGGCGTCGGGATGGCGTTTCAGGACGCGGAGCGTGCTCTCACCGATCGAACCGGTCGATCCGAGCAGCGCCACGCCGCGCGGGGCGGACGCCGCCGAGCTCACAGCAGGCCCATGAGGCGATAGCAGATGGCGGCCGTCGGGAGGATGACGTAGAGCGAGTCAAAGCGATCGAGCACGCCGCCGTGCCCGGGGATCAGCGCCGAGGAGTCCTTGACGCCGGCTTCGCGCTTGAACAGGGACTCTGCCAGGTCTCCCAGTTGGCCAATGATCGACAACACAGCGGCCATCGCCACCGCCGGCAGCAGACCCATCTCGATGCCGACGAGGGGCAGGAGCCACAGTGCGAACACCGGCGCGATCAGCACACCGCCCACCACGCCAGCGAATCCGCCCGACCGCGTCTTCCCCGGCGAAATCGTCGGCGCGAGCTTCGGGCCGCCGAAGGCCCGGCCGCCGAACATCGCCGCCGAGTCGCAGACCCAGGTGACGACCAGCGGGAAGAAGACCAGCGCCGTGCCGGCCCACGACTGCATCGGCCAGCTGCCGTGGCGAATGCCGAGCAGGAAGGCGGGCAGCAACCCGGCGTAGCCGACCGCGAAGGCGGTCACGGCCACGGCGGCCAGCGGACGTTCCGTCGGCGCGCGCTGCTGCAGTGCCAGAACCAGGAGGAGGAGGAGGAAGCCCGCCGCCAGGAAGACCCAGTTGGCGTCGAGCAGCGCGCGACCCGGCGCGTCGGCGACGGCGTGGTACACCAGCAGCGGCCCGACCGCGGCCGCGGCCATGCCGGTCGTCCGGAAGGCCTGCACGCCCTGCTTCGCGGCGATGTCGAAGAGCTCCCGCGTCCCCAGCGCGCCGATCAGCGCCACGAGCGCGGCAAGCGGCCAGCCGCCGAGCCAGACGAGGCCGACGGCCACCGGAATGGCGACGGCAGCAAAGGCGATGCGTTTGACGAGATTGGCGTCCATCGCCATGCTCAGCTGCTCACGCGTCCGAAGCGACGATCACGTCCCTGAAAGTCGAGCAAGGCGGCGTAGAGCGTGTTGCGGCTGAAGTCGGGCCAGAGCACCGGCGTCACGTGCAGTTCGGCGTAGGCCATCTGCCAGAGGAGGAAGTTCGAGACCCGCATCTCGCCAGAGGTCCGGATGATCAAGTCGGGGTCGGGCCATGCTGCCGTGTAGAGCTCGGCGGCGACGTCGCGCTCTCCAATCGCCTCGGGCTCCAACGATCCCTCGCGGACCCGTGCGGCCAGCTGCCGCATCGCGCGGACGATCTCGGCGCGCGCCGAATAGGAGATGCAGATGTTGAGCGCGAGCTTGGTGCCCCCGACGGTGTTCGCCTCGATGTGATCGACGGCGGCGCGCGCCGACGGCGAGAGTCGCTCGAGATCACCGAGCATGCGCACCGACACGCCCTGTTCGCGCAGTTCGGCGGCTTCCTTGGCGATGTACTCCTCGAGGAGCGACATGAGCGCATCGATTTCGGCGGGGGGGCGCTGCCAATTTTCCTGCGAGAAGGCGAAGAGGGTGAGCACCTCCACCCCGGCGGCCAGGCAGCCCTCGACGGCCTCGCGCACCGATCGCATCCCGGCCTGATGTCCGGCGGGACGACTGAGACCACGCTCCTGCGCCCAGCGGCCATTGCCATCCATGATGATGGCGACATGCCGCGGCACTGCGCCGTGGAGGCGCAACTGGTCGAGGAGCGTCGGCATCGCGGTGGTCACACTGCGAGGATCTCGGCTTCCTTCGCCTTGAGCAGTTCGTCGACCTGCTTGCTCGCCTCGTCGGTGTGCTTCTGCACGTCCTTCTCGGCGCGCGTCTTCTCGTCCTCGGGAACCTTCTCGAGCTTCTTGATCTTGGTCATCGCATCGGTCCGCGCCTGGCGCACGGAGACGCGGCCCTCCTCGGTGAGGCGGGCGCAGATCTTGACGAGCTCCTTGCGACGCTCCTCGGAGAGCATCGGCAGCGGCACCCGGATCATCTGGCCCTGGCTCTGCGGATTGAGGCCGAGGTTGGCATCACGAATCGCCTTGTCGATCGCGATCGCGAGGCTCTTGTCGAACGGCTGGACCACCAGCATCCGCGGCTCGGGGGCGGTGACCATCGCGACCTGATTGAGCGGGACCGCGGAGCCATACGCCTCGACGCGCACCGTGTCGAGCAGGTTGGTAGTCGCCTTGCCGGAACGAATGCCGCTGAGCTCGCGGCGGGTGTTCTCGACCGCCTTCTGCATCCCTTCGCGGGCGGCCTTGACGATATCCTGGCTGGTCATCGGACGAGTGTCCCGACCCGGTCACCATGCAGCACGCGCAGGATGGTGTCGGGCTGATTGATGTTGAGAACGACGATCGGCAGCGCGTTGGCCTGGCAGAGCCCGAACGCGTTGGCGTCCATGACCGCATAGCCGTTGACCAGCGCATCCTGGAAAGTGATCTCCGGGAGCAGCGTCGCCGCCGGATCGGTGCGCGGATCGGCGGTGTAGACGCCGTCGACGTTGGTCGCCTTCAGCACGACCTCGGCTTCCATTTCGAGCGCGCGCAGCACGGCCGCGGTGTCGGTCGAGAAATACGGATTGCCGGTGCCGCCGGCGAAGATCACGAGCCGGCCCTTTTCGAAGTGTCGCATCATCCGGCGGCGGATGTAGGGCTCCGCGAGCGATTCCATGCGGATGGCCGTCATCACGCGCGTCTCGACGCCCAGCCCCTCGAGGACATTCTGCAGCGCGAGGGCGTTGATCACCGTCGCCAGCATCCCCATGTAGTCGGCCGACACGCGGTCGAGCCCTTCACGGCGCGCCATCGCCCCGCGAATGATGTTGCCGCCGCCCACCACGACCCCGAGGTGCACGCCCAGGGCGTGCACCTTCTTGATTTCCTCGGCGAGTGCCTCGACCACCTGGTAGTCGAGGCCACCCCCCTTCCCTCCAGCCAACGCCTCACCGGAGAGCTTCAGCAGGGCCCGGCGGTAGGCGAGGGCCATCAGACGGCCTCGCCGACCTTGAAGCGGGCGAAGCGCACCACGGAGGCACCGGCCAGACGGGCAACCATCGCCCCGACGGTGACCGACTCATCCTTGATGAAGGCCTGCTCGAGCAGGGCCCGATCGGCGGCGAACTTCTTCACCTTGCCGTCCACGATCTTGCCACGGATGGCTTCGGGCTTCCCTTCGGCGGCCACCTGCTCCTCCGCGATCCGGCGCTCGCGATCGAGCAGCTCGACCGGGATGTCGGTGGTGCTGACGGCGATCGGATCGGCCGAGGCGATGTGCAGCGCCACTTCGCGCGCCAGCGCGAGCGCGGCATCGCCGGTGACGCCGGCGACTTCGACCAGCACGCCGACCTGGCCGTTGAAGTGGCGATACTCGCCGACGGCGCCGCCGAACTTCGCGACGCGCTTCACCGACACGGCTTCACCCGTCTTGCCGGAGGCGAGCTTGACGACTTCCTCGATCGTCGTGCCGTCCATCGACTCGGCGAGGAACCCCTCGAGCGTGACCCCGACCGGCGACGTCGCCAGCGCGTGGGCGGCGAGCTTCTTGGCGAGGGCGAGGAAGTCCTCGTTGCGCGCCACGAAGTCGGTCTCGCAGTTGAGCTCGACCATCGCGCCGACCGACCCGTCCGCGGCCGTGTCGATCACGACCAGGCCCTGCGACGCGTCACGCCCGGCCCGCTTCTCGGCCTTCGCGATGCCCTTCTTGCGGAGCAGCTCCGAGGCGAGCGCCATGTCGCCATTGGCTTCCTCGAGGGCCTTCTTGCAATCCATCATCCCGGCGCCGGTACGGGCGCGGAGTTCCGAAATGTCCTTGGTGCTGATCGTCATGGAGCTCATTGCCGCCTGCTGAAGTGTTCAAGTCCCTGTGTGAAACCGCCGCCCCGGGCCCGTGGGCCCGCGGGGCGGCGGTTCGCGCATGATCCGGTCGGTCCGGGTCAGGCGCCTGCGTCGCCGCCCTCGGAAGGAGCCGCGGGATCCTGCTTGAGCCGGGCGGCAATCGCCTCCGGACGCGCCTTGCGCTTGCGGCGCGGGCGCCGGCGCTTGCGATCGTCATCCGACGCACCGTCGCCTTCGCCGGCCGAGAACGTCTCGCCCTCGTCATCCGACGCCGAGCCATCGCCGCGCACCGGCATCTGGGCCCGCGCCTCACGCAGCGCATCGCACAGCGCGCCGGTGATCAGCGAGACCGAGCGGATCGCGTCGTCGTTGCCCGGAATCGGCACGGTGATCGGATCGGGATCGGCGTTGGTGTCGACGATCGCCACGACCGGAATCCCGAGGCGGTTGGCCTCCTGGATCGCGATCTTCTCCTTCTTGGCATCGACGATGAAGAGCGCGCCCGGAAGGCGGTTCATCATCTTGATCCCTTCGAGGTTGCGGGAGAGCTTCTCGCGCTCACGCGAGAACAGCAGCTGCTCCTTCTTCGTGTAGTTCTCGAAGTCGCCCTCGGCGGCACCCTGCTCGAGATCGCGGAGGCGACGGATCTGCTTCTTGATGGTCTGGAAGTTCGTCAGCGTGCCACCGAGCCACCGCTCGTTGACCCAGTGCGCCCCGGCATTGCGGGCCTCGGCCTCGACCACCGCCTTGAGCTGGCGCTTGGTGCAGACGAAGAGCACGTTCTCGCCACGGAGCGCGACGCTCTTGAGGAGCTCCGCGGCAGTGGTGAGCTGCTTCAGCGTCTTCTGGAGGTCGATCAGGTAGATGCCCGAGCGCTCGGCGAAGATGAACTTGCGCATCTTCGGATTCCAGCGACGGGTCTGGTGGCCGAAGTGGGTGCCGGCCTCGAGCAGTTCCTGCAGGGTGGGTGTCGCCACGAACGGTAACTCCTTGGGTCTGGTTGATCCGCCGCGCTCCGTCGCTTCAACGCGAGTGCCACGGGGGCACCGCTCGCGCCGATCGGGAGGCGTGTGTCACCCGGCCATCGTGGCGCGGGCGTATGGTGCGGCCGGTGCGTTCGGCCAGACGGTGGCGCCGCAGGGGCGAGGCAGGCCTCGCCCCTACGCTGCCAATCCTACCGCTTGCTGAACTGGAAGCGCTTGCGGGCGCCCGGACGGCCCGGCTTCTTCCGCTCGACCGCGCGCGGGTCGCGGGTCAGCAGGCCGGCCGTGCGGAGCTTCGGGCGGTTCAGTTCGTCGACCTTGCAGAGCGCGCGGGCGATCGCATGCCGCATCGCGCCGGCCTGGCCGCTGACGCCGCCGCCATCCACGTGCGCCTTCACGTCATACGAGCCGAGCGAGTCGGTCGCCGTGAACGACTGCTGGATGTGCTGCACCAGCGACGGACGCGGGAAGTAGTCGCCCAGCGTGCGGCCGTTCACGTCCCACTTGCCGGTGCCCGGCGTCAGGTAGACGCGGGCGACGGACGTCTTGCGGCGGCCGACGGCCTGCCAGCGGAGTTCCGGGGTCTCGCTCATCAGTTGGCCTTCGCGGTGTCAATGGTGAACGGCTTCGGCTGCTGCGCCTCGTGCGGGTGCTCGGCGCCGCCGTACACCTTCAGCTTGGTGCGGAGCTTCTGCTTGGCCAGGGAGTTCTTCGGCAGCATGCCGAAGACGGCCTTCTCGATCACCCGATCCGGGTGCTTCGCGAGCAGGTCCGCTGCGACCGTGTAGCGGTCGTGGCCCATGTAGCCGGTGTGGCGGAAGTATTCCTTCTGCGACGCCTTGCGGCCGGTGAGCTTCACCTTCGACGCATTGGTGACGATGACGAAATCGCCGCCGTCCATGTGCGGGGTGAAGGTCGGCTTGTGCTTGCCGCGAATGAGCTGCGCGACATGGCTGGCGAGGCGCCCGAGCGGGATGTCGGTCGCGTCGACCAGGATCCAGTCGTGCTGGAGCTCGCTCTGCTTCTGCGTATACGTCTTCATTCCTGACTTTTCCTTGGCACCGGACAAAAAGGCCACTTCGGAGACAGACCTCAAAGCTAGCGGCTGGTAAGGGGTTGGGTCAAGCCATCGCACGCCGATCGGGGTCGGGGGCCACTGGCCCCCGACCCCGATCTTCCCCGCCACAAACCCGTGTGTCACGGGTCCAACGTTTCATTCAGGGACGACGGGCCCCTTCCGTGGCCGATCCGGTGGCCCCCGCCGCCCGCGGCCAGACGTTGTCGGCCGCGCTCCGGTCCGGGAACCGGCGGAACGGATCCAGCGTGATCTTCGCGACCTTCCGCCCCCCGAAGACCAGGTCGGCCTTGAAGGTCCGGCTCCCGGCGAACCAGACATCGACCGGGTAGGTGACGATCGCAGTGGCGCTGTCGGTCATGACGGCGTTCTTCATCGGCCGGATCGCCGGCCCGGTCGGGGCGAACTCCACCTTGAGCACCACCGGCGAGGGCATCGCCCCATCCTGTCGCACGACGACCGAGGTCCGGATGCCGGCCGTCGTGGCCGACACGATCGAGCCGTCGACCGACTCGGTGGTGAAGAGCCAGTAGTACCAGAACCAGCCGAGGTCGCGCTTGAGGGCGTTGTTCATGAAGAACATGTAGTCCCACGGCGACGGATGCTTGTAACGCCACGCTGCCGCGTATTCGCGCATCGCACGCTGCACCGCCGAGTCACCGACGACGCCACCCAGCATCGAGAGCATCAGCGGCGTCTTGCTGTAGGTCTGGAACGAGTACATCGGGCCGGCGTTGTTGGCGCTCCACATCATCGGCGCCTCGCGCTCGTCGCCACTGATGCGGCCGTAGTTCTGCCCCTGGCCATCGAGCACCGGCGGCCGACCGGCGGCATCGGCATTCGAGAGGATGTTCATGTACTGATTGAAGCCCTCGTCCATCCAGCCATACTGCGTCTCGTTGTTCCCGACCAGCATCGGCCACCACTGGTGTCCGGTCTCGTGGTCGGCAGCACCCTGGTTCGAGTTGATCACCATCGGGTATTCCATGCCGGCACTCGGGCCGTCCTGCAGGGTGAACTGCGGGAACTCGTACGGCACCCAGAGCTTCGAGTAGAACTCGAGGGCATGACGGGAGATCTCGCCGGCCCGCGCGAAGAGATTCGCGTTGCCCGGGAGGTAGACCATGTGGATCGGCACCTTGCCGCGGTTGGGGATCGTGGCGCGGGTGGCCTTCCACACGAACTGCTTGGCCGTGGCCCAGGCGAAGTCGTTCACCGTGTCGGCGACGAAGCGCCACGTCAGCCGATCACCGGCTGCCGTGGATCGGCCGGGGCCCACTTCATCCACCCCGACGACGGTGATGATCGAGTCGCTGTCGAGCACCTTGGCGAGGCGCGCACGCGCCGTCGAGGTCAGCACCTGCTCCGGGTTCTGCAGCACGCCGGTGCCGCTGACGATCCAGCCGCCAGGGACGTCGATCGAGACATCGAACCGGCCGAAGTTGTTGTAGAACTCCGACGGGCCGAGATACGGCTCGGTGTCCCAGCCGCGCAGGTCGTCATACTTGCCGATGCGGGGATACCACTGCGTCGGCTGGAAGAGCGTGTCGGCCCACCGCTGCGTCATCCGGTGGCCCTGCCCACCCGGTCCGCCGGGGAGCTTGTGGTTCCATTCGATGTCCAGCGTCACCGTGCCCTTGGCCGGCACCGGCGTCGGCAACGAGACGCGCGCGTTCGTCAGCGTCAGCCCGCTGACCCGCACCGCCCCGCCAGCCGCCGGGGGCGCCCCACCCGCCCCGCGACCACCACCGGGCGCCTGGGCAGCGAGATCGGCGGCCACGCCGTTCACGGCCACCTTGGTCAGGATCATCCCGTCCGTCGTCTCGGCCGGCGTCGAGCCGCCACGCGGCACGGTCGGGCGGAAGATGTTCGGATCGAGGCGGAGGGCGATCTGCGTCAGCGCGGAATCGGAGCGATTGTGGATCAGGACCGTCTCACGGCCATAGAGCCGCCCCGTGGCCGGATCGAGCCGCACCTGGATCGTGTAGTCGGTCCGCAACTGCCAGTAGTTCCGACCCGGGCGGCCGGTCGAATCCCGGGTGCCCGTCGCGAAGGCACGACGGATCGAGTTGGTCAGCGGGATGTCGCGACGGACGGCGCGTTCCGGGAGTGGAACGTTGGCCTGGGCGGCCAGCGAGAGCGGCGCGGCAAGCGCAGCGGCGAGGAGAAGACGGCGCATCGGCGAACTCCAGAAGGATGGATCGGCAGAGCGGGCGTGGAACGCCCAGAAAGGTACACCGACGCCCCGGCCGGGTCGGAGGCGCAACCATTCGCCCGGCTCCGTCGTATCACCCCCTGAACCGTGGTGGGTCGGCTCGCGGCCGGCGACCAATGCATACCGACGACGCAACAGGGGGAATCCCGTGAAGGATCTTCGCAGCTGGACCCGCATCTTCTTGACCCTCGCCCTCGCGACGGCGCCCGTGGCCAGCCTGGCGGCGCAGGGCGGCGGTGGTGGTGGTGGTCGCGGCATGGGCGGTGGCGGTGGTGGTGGCGGCACCGGGATGGTCGACATGACCGGGATGGGCGGTGGTGGCGGCGGCAATCAGGCGCCGCGCCCGCTCCACTACGACCTCGACGGCCCGTTCTCGTTCGACACCTTCACCGTGCTGTTGACGCTCGATTCGGTCAAGCACGCCAAGCTCGAGCAGCTGCGCACGGCGCACCTCGCGGCCACGGCCGTGCTGCGCGACTCGGTCAAGGCGGCAGCGACGGAGCTGAACCTCACGACGCCGGGTGGATTCTCGTTCACGGCGATGAGCAAGCCCGAGCTCTCGAAGGCGTATGACAAGCAGCTCAAGGCGGTTCGCAAGCTCGACGTCGCCTTCTTCGAGAAGCAGGTCAAGCCGGAGCTGAACAAGGAGCAGTACGAGGCGATGAAGAAGTGGTATGGTGAGCAGCGCCCGATCGGTCAGCCGGCGCGTGGCGCAGGTGGCGGCGGCCGAGGCGGCGACCAGGGTGGTCAGGGTCGTGGCGGACGTGGCGGTGGTGGTGGCGGCGGCGAGTAACCGCTCCCAGCCTGCGGAATTGCACAGCGCGCCCGGACGAGCATTCGTCCGGGCGCGTTGTCATTCCGGCGCGTGACGCCTGGCTGCGGCGCGGTAATCGTCCGGCGTGTCGATGTCGTGGAGCGCACTCGACGGCCAGTCGACATGCACCGCCTCAGCGGCGTGCGCGGCGAACAACGCGCGCCCGACACCATCACCCTCCATGGTGCGCAACTCGGTGAGGAAGCGCTGCGGAAACAGCAGCGGTGGTGCGATCACCTGGCCGTAGCGCGAGCCCACCATCCGGCACGGCGCCGTACCGCCGGCCGCAATCGCAGCCGACATCATGGCAGTCGTCACGCCGACCATATCAGCCAGCACCACGAGCACGCCATCCACCGACGGGTCGAGGCCGTCGATCGCGGTGTGGAGTGAGTCACTCACCGGGCCCCCGATCGACGGTGCCTCAAGGCAGGTCACGGCCAAGCCGCCGAGCGCCTCGCGCCATGCGGTCGCGGCCGGGGGCAGTACCACGACCACGGAGGATGCCCCGCAGGCCAATGCGCGTGTGGCTGCCCGCCGAAGCACCGGTTCCCCTTCCAGCGGCAACAGGAGCTTTGGCTGACCCATCCGCCGCGACGCCCCGGCCGCGAGGATGACGACCGCGATGCGGGCCTCAGCCATCGACCGCGTGAATCGGCACGCGCCGTTCGCGCAGCGGCCTCGCCGGTCGACCGGCCTGCACCGCCATGATCTCGGCGATGATCGAGAGCGCCACCTGCTCCGCCCCATCAGTGCCGATGTCGAGGCCGGCCGGTGCATGAATCCGTCGATCATCGCCGGGCTCGATACCCTCCGCCGCCGCGAGCATCCGCTCGGTCCGCTGCCGGGGGCCGAGCATCCCGATGTAGGGGATGGTGGTCGTGCGCAACGCAGCGAGATAGGAACTGTCGTCGGCGTAGTGGTGCGTCATGACCACCGCGAAGGTGTCCACGCCCGCGGCGCACTCGACCGCGACGTCGCGGGGTTGGGCCAACCGGAGCGCGACGTCGTCGCCGAACCGCTCCGAGGTCAGCAGCCCGGGGCGGCGGTCCGTCACCACGACCCGAAACCCGGTCGCCACCGCGAGTCGCGCCAATGGCATGGCATCATCCCCCGCCCCGCACACGAGCAACTGCGGTGGCGGCAGGAAGGCATCGACAAACCACTCGCGACCCTCGCTGTCCGTCACCAGGCCGGGCGTCGCGACGCCCTCACGGATTCGACGAGCATCCGACGGTCCGTCCATCGGCACCTCGACCGCGAATGGCCGCTGCTGTGCGATCGCCACTCGCTCGGCGCTGTACGCATCGCGAACCGGAGCGACGAGCAGCTCGACAGTGCCCTCACAGCCGACGCCGAGATCCCATGCGGCGATCTCGTCGCTGCCGGAACAATATTGTCGACGCTCCGCCTGCCCGGTCGCGAGCACGCGCCGGGCGACTTCACGGACATCCTGCTCAAGACACCCCCCGCTCACGTTGCCGACGATCGTCCCGTCGGCCCCCACGAGCAGCTTGGCTCCCTCATGGCGATAGGCGGAGCCATGCACGCGCACGACGGTCGCGAGCGCGGCGGCGATTCCCTGCCGCTGCAACTCGGCGATCGCCGCAAAGACGAGCCGCGATTCGGCCCAGTGCTTCATCGCCGGGCGCTCGCCTCAGGCCGAGTGCAGGCCGTGGCGTGAAAGCGGCAGGGAACGAATCCGCTTTCCGGTGACGGCGAATATCGCGTTGCAGAGCGCCGGGACCACCGGGGGCAAGGCCGGCTCGCCGAGACCGGTCGGCCCGACGTCCGAAGTGACGAAGTGGACGTCGATCACCTTCGGCGCCTGCGGGATGCGCATCACCGGAAAATCGTCGAAGTTGCTCTGCTCGACGCGCCCGGCGGCGATGGTGATCTCCTGGCCGAAGGCCTCCGAGAGTCCATCGATCACCGAACCTTGCACCTGATTCACTGCGTTGCTGGGATTGATGATCTGCCGGCCGATGTCCCCCGCCACCCAGACGCCGTGCACCCGCACGCCACCGTCGCTGCTCACGCTGGCCTCGACCACTTCGGCGAAGTAGCCGCGGTGCGAGAAGTGGAAGGCGACACCGAGTCCGTGACCGGCCGGCACGGCGCGAGTGCCCCAGCCCGATCGCTGGCGCACGGCCTCGAGCACCCCGCGCATCCGGCCGGCGTCATAGATGGTCCGCCCGTTCTCTTCCACGATTCGGGCGGGGCCGAGGAGGTCGAGCCGGAATTGCAGCGGGTCCCGCTTGGCGGCGTGCGCGAGCTCGTCGAGGAACGACTGCGCGACAAAGGCGAGGGCGTTGCTCCCGGGGGCGCGCAGGAAGCCGGTCGGCACCCCCAGCGACATCACGGACGACTGCAAGAGGAAGTTCGGGACGAAGAGGGCCGGAAATTCCGTGGCGCCGATGTTGGCGCTTGCGGCGAAGCCCTGCCCTTCGCCGAAGGAGACGAAGTGGTTCTGCCACGCCACGAGCTTCCCGGCGGCGTCGACGCCGCCCTTCAGGAAATGGAAACCGGCGGGGCGATAGAAGTCGTGCTGGATGTCGTCGTCGCGCGACCAGAGCAGCTTGACCGGCACCCCGGCCTGCTTGGCGATCGCGGCGGCCTCGACCATGTAGTCGTTGTTCAGTCGGCGGCCGAAGCCGCCGCCGCAGCGCGTCATGTGAATCGTGATGTCAGCCGGCGGGACACCCAGTGTCTGCGCCACCAGCTGCCGGCCGGACTGCGGATTCTGCGATGGTGCCCAGATCTCCACCTTGCCATCGACCAACCGCGCAGTGCAGTTCATCGGTTCGAGCGTCGCATGCGCCAGGAAGGGATAGCTGTAGGCCGCCTCGACCTTCTGGACTGCGCTCCCCAACGCGGCCGTGAGGTCGCCATCCTGCCGGAGCGTCCGCTGCGGTGCACCGGCCGCCAGCGTCTCGGCCTGCGCTGCGAAGCCGGCGCTGCTCTGCGCCGCCGTGGCGCCTTCGGCCCAGGTGACCTTGAGCTGCTTGCGCGCTTCGTTGGCGGCCCACCAGCTGTCGCCGAGGATGGCGACGCCGGAGAGGAGGCCGGCGAGATTCGTCCCGCCCGTCACCACGAAGGCCTGCTTGACGCCGGGCAGTGCGCGCACCGCGTCGAGGTTCGCGCTCACGACGGTACCGCCGAAGACGGGACACTTGTGGAACACGGCGTAGAGCATCCCCGGCACGGTGACGTCGATGCCGAACAACGGCTTGCCACGGACGATCGCGGGGTTGTCGACGCCTGGCACGGCGGTCCCGATGACGGTGTAGTCCTTCGGGTCCTTGAGGCGCACGGTCTTCGGATCGGGCACGGGCATGGTGGCCGCTTTGGCCGCGAGCGCCCCGTAGCGCATGGCGCGCTTGCTGTTGGCATGACGGACCATTCCGCCACTGGTGGTGCACTCGGTCTCGGGGACGCCCCACGTCGCCGCAGCGGCCGCCACGAGCATCTGTCGCGCCACGGCGCCCGCCTGCCGCATCGAGTCGTAGTGGGCCGGGGTGGCGGTGCTGCCACCGGCGACCTGCGAGCCGTATCGCGCGGCATCACTCACCGCCTGCTCGACGGTCACCGTCGACCACGCGACGTCGAGTTCTTCGGCGACCAGCATCGGCAGCGAGGTCTTGATCCCCTGCCCGATCTCCGGGTTCTTCGAGACGATGGTGATCACGGAATCGGCGGTGATCCGGATGAAGGCGTTGGGCGCGAACGCCTCGGCGATCGGCGCACCGGCGGCGTCGAGCGGTTGCCACCACGAGCCAATGGCGAGCCCACCGCCCGCGAGTGCCGTCACCTTGAGAAAGTCGCGGCGATCCAGGGCGGCGGTCATCGTGCCCCCTTCGGCATGGCCGCTGCCTGATGGATGGCGGCGCGAATGCGGATGTAGGTGGCGCAGCGGCAGAGATTGCCCTCCATCGCCTCGTCGATTTCGTCGTCAGTCGGACGTGGCGTGGTGGCCAGGAGCGCTGCCGCGGACATCAGTTGACCCGCTTGGCAATAGCCGCACTGGGGGACGTCGGCCGCCTCCCACGCGCGCTGGACCGGATGTTTGCCATCGACCGACAACCCCTCGATGGTGGTCACCTGCTTCCCGGCTGCTCCATCCAACGGGATCTGGCAGGAGCGGACGGCCTTGCCGTCGAGATGGACGGTGCACGCGCCGCAGAGCCCTTCGCCGCAGCCGTACTTGGTGCCCTTGAGGTCGAGGACATCACGCAACACCCAGAGCAGCGGCATACGGCCGGCGGCGTCCACGGTCGTGCGCTTGCCATTGAGGGTAAAGCTGACGGGCATCGGTCGCTCCGGAACGGAGGATTGGAGAGGATGGTGCAATGTACCAACGGGTGTACCCGGGGCGGGACGCGCGGTCAGGCCGGGGGCGCAATGTCCAGCAGCACAGCGCCCTTCTCGACCGCGGCACCCACCACCACGCGAATGTTGGCGACGACGCCGGCGATGGTCGCCTTGAGTTCGTTCTCCATCTTCATCGCCTCGAGCACGACCAGCGCGTCGCCCACGGCGACGACGGCGCCGACGGCCACATCCACCCGCACGACGAGGCCCGGCATCGGCGCCTTCAGGACGCCGCCGGTCGCCACGTCGCTCGAGGTCGCGACCAGCGACCGGATGTGTCGCGCGCGTTCGTCCTCGATCCCGACATCGCGCACGGCCCCGTGGTGGACGACGCGCCACGAGGCGTCAGCGAAGCCATCGATCGCGAGCGTCGTCGTCACGCCATCGATGATCACGCGCTGTTCCGGCGTTCCGGGGACCGCCTCGAGGTGGGCCGTGTGCGGGACGCCATCGACCACGACCTGGTCGCCATCGACCGTGACGTCGACCTCCCGGTCCCCGATGGTCACGAAGTATTTCATCGCCGCTCCAGCAGGGCGACGCACTCGAGGTGCGCGGTCTGGGGGAATTGATCGAAGGCCTGCACGGACGAGACCGCGTACGTCGCCTGCAACCGGGCGATGTCGCGGGCCAGCGTCGCGGCGTCGCAGGAGATGTAGACGATGCGCCGCGCCGTCGTGCGGCCGAGGGCGTCGGTCACCACTGGCTCCATCCCGCTGCGCGGCGGATTGGTGATCACCACCGCCGGCGGCCGCATCTCATCGATCCGCTCCTCGACCAGGCCGGCGCGGCGAATCGGGCCGGCCGGCCCCTCGCGTTCGGCCTGTTCAACGGCGCGCCGATCCAGCTCGACACTCTCGACGGTTGCGCCACGCGCCACGAGCGCAATGGTGGTTTCGCCGACACCGGCGTAGAGATCCCAGGCATGCTGGCCGGCGACGTCGCCGAGCGCGTGCAGCGCCGCCTCGCGCACCATGCGCCCCATCGCCGGATGCACCTGTTCGAAGACCGTGGCCGGCCACGGTTGGCTTCCACCCGCCACGGCGCGTGGTGCGCCGCCTTCCGGGTGCCACCAGATGGTCGCGGTGAGGCCGGCACGCTGCAGCTGTCCATGCAGCGTCTTTCCCTTGACCCACGCGTCCTTGCCATCGGTGCGGACCACGACATGCAATCCCTCGTGGCGATCCCGACGGAAGACGACCCGGGTGACATCGAGCGGCAACAAGGAGACCGCGCTCCGCACGGCCTGGTGCAGGCGTCGCACCGCCGGCTCGGCGAGCAGGCAGTCGCGGATGTCGAGCACCCGATCGGGTTGCCCAAGAGGGTGGTAGCCCATCCGCCCGCCAGCCACTGCGAAGGTGACCTTCGCCCGGTAGCCAAGTTGGGTCGGCGATGCGATGACGACGGGGTCGGCGATCTCGAGGTGGCCGATCCGCCGGAGCGCGTCGCCCGCGATCCGGCCCTTCGCCGCTCGCTGTGCGTCGGCGCTCAGGTGCATGAGCTGGCAGCTGCCGCACCGATCGCGGACATAGTGCGGACACGGCGGCGTGACCCGTCCGGCGCCGTGGGCAAGGATCTCGCCGATCTCCGCGCGCGCGAACCGCTTGTGCAGCCGGAGGGTGCGCAGCCGGACCCGGTCACCGGGCGCGGTCCGGGGAACGAAGACGGTGCGGCCGTCTTCGAGGGTGGCAACGCCGTCCCCCCCGGCCGCGATGGCGCGCACCTCGACCTCGGTGGCGTCCGTGCTCACCGGAGTCCGTCGCGCCGCGCGGCACGACGCCACGCCGAACCACTGCTCGCAGGCATTGCCGCGCCATCGTGCGTGGCGGGTTTCCGGCGTTGGCGCCGCTGCTCTTCCAGCAGCGCCACGGCCACCGCCAGGCGCCGCACCTCGGCGTCCGATTCGGGAGCGGTCAGCAGATCCGGACGGCGCTCGAGGAACTGGATGTCGATGTTGCCCGAGACAAAATCGGGGTCGGCGAGGAGGCGTCGATGGAATGCCGCATTGGTCGCGACGCCCACGATCACGAGCTCGTCCAGCGCACGGCGCATCGCCTCGATTGCCATCGGGCGCGTCGGCGCGTGCACGATCAACTTCGCGAGCATCGAGTCGTAGTGCAGCGTGACCTCACTCCCGGCCTCGACGCCGCTCTCCCACCGCACGCCCGGGCCGGATGGCGCCCGCATCCAGCTGATCCGGCCCGCGCTCGGCAGCAACTGGTTGGTCGGATCCTCGGAGGTGATGCGGCATTCAATGGCCCAGCCGCGCGGCACCAGCGGACCCTCCGGCAACGACATCGGCAGGCCGCGCGCAATCCGAAGCTGTTCACGCACGAGGTCGACGCCGTAGACCTCCTCGGTGACCGGATGCTCGACCTGGATGCGCGTGTTCATCTCGAGGAAGTAGAACGAGCCGTCGGCCGCCAGCAGGAACTCGCAGGTCCCCGCGCCGCGATAGCCGACCGCCGCCGCGGCGGCGACGGCCGCGGCGCCCATCGCGTCGCGCAGCGCGGGGGTGACGGCCACGGAGGGCGCTTCTTCGAGGAGCTTCTGGTGGCGGCGTTGCACCGAGCATTCGCGCTCGCCAACGTGGACGGTGCGCACGTGGTCGGCGAGCACCTGGATCTCGACGTGGCGGGGTCGTTCCACGTACTTCTCGAGGTAGACGCTGCCGTCGCCGAACGCCTTGAGCGCTTCACTCGCGGCCGACGTCAGCGCGCCGGGGAGGGCCGCCTCGGTCGTCACCACGCGCATCCCCTTCCCGCCCCCGCCGGCGGCCGCCTTGACCAACACCGGATAGCCGATCTGCTCCGCCATCGCGAGCGCGTCGGCGGGGTTGTCGAGCGCCGCCACCGCCCCGGGAACGATGGGCACACCCGCAGCCTGCATCAGTCGCCGGGCGGCCGTCTTGTCGCCCATCGCCTCGATCGCGGTGGACGGCGGCCCGACCCAGACGAGCCCCGCCTCCTCGACGGCCCGCGCGAACGGCGCGCGTTCCGAGAAGAAGCCGTAGCCGGGATGGATCGCGTCGGCGCCACTCGACTGCGCGGCGTCGAGGATCAGGGCGGCGTTCAGGTAGCTGGCGGCCGCACGCGCTGGGCCGAGGCGGACGGCGACGTCGGCCGCTCGCACAAAGGGGGCGTGGCGATCGGCATCGGAATAGACCGCGACGGCCTCGAGCCCCTCGTCATGACAGGCGCGGATGATGCGCAGGGCAATCTCGCCCCGGTTGGCCACCAGGACGCGTCGGATGGGACGGGAGGTCATCGGGGACAGGCCGTGATTGCCGGGAGCCCGTGTGCGTCAGGTCGATTGAAGAGCGACTCGCAGAGGGTGCGGTTGCGACGTGCGGCGAGTTCATAGACATCGCGCACCGCCTCGCTCCAGACCGAGCCGGCGATGCCCGTGCGCGCAAGCTGGTGCACGCTCATTTGCATCGGGGCCTCGCCGTTCGCGATCGTGCCGGCCGCGAGCACCAACCGCAACGGATGCCAGCTGAGCGCCGTCGTCGTGATCGAATCAACGGTCGGTGTGAGGCAGACCGGTCGCTTGGCACTCGCCGCTACCAACGCCGCGGGAAGGTCCGCCGATGCATCGGCACCGATCTCCGTCGCCATCCGACCGCGGTAGAGCGAATCGAAGGCATAGAGATCGGGGCGAATCAGAATCAGGTCGGCCCGCTCGTCGTCGAGGAAACGCGCCCCCCATACCGATGCGGTTTCCACGAGGGAGCCGGTCACCAGCACGCCGCCCCGCGGACACGATCCCATCAGATTGCGGCCGAGTTCGTTGAGCACCGGGGGAAGCGGCAGCTCCTCGGCCGCCATCGGTTCCGCGACCGCAGCGGTCCAGCCGAGCCGCTCGATGCGCAGCGTGGCCTGCTCCACCACGGCAAGCACGAGGTAGACACTCGCCGAGTCGGCCAGCAACCGGTGCGCCTGGTCGAACGCGGACGAGGCAAACTCGGCCACGGGAATGCCGACCCCGGCGGCGACGTGTCCCTCGCGATGCCAGCGCTGGGCGTCGCCGAGATGAATTCGACCCAGGGCAAACCAGGCGCGGCCATCGTTCGGCTCGAGCGCGAGGTGTTGACCGAGGAACATCTTGGCATCGATCCGGCGCCCGTCGCGCAGCAACGCTTCGGCCCGTTGCACGGCGGAACTGCCCGTTGCGCCGCTCCCACCGACGGCGGTGGTCTGCGCGCGGAGCCCCGGCGCCCAGGCCAGGAGGCCCAGGGCGAGTGCGGCGCGGTGCGCCCGGCGGGGGATCAGAGAGGAATGCATCCGTGCTTCTTCGGTGGATTCCGGTCGCGCTTCGTTTCGAGGGTCTGCAGGGCGTCGATCAGTCGCGGACGGGTGTCCCGCGGATCGATCACGTCATCAATGTAGCCGCGCGCCGCCGCCTGGTACGGCGTGGCGAAGGCCTGCGTGTAGGCGTCGGTCTTGGCGGCCGCCTCGGCGGCCGGATCGGCGGCCTGTGCAATCTCGTGCTTGTAGAGGATCTCGACCGCTCCCTTGGGCCCCATCACGGCGATCTCCGCGGTCGGCCAGGCAAGGTTGACGTCGCCCCGAATGTGCTTCGAGCTCATCACATCGTACGCCCCACCATACGCCTTGCGGGTGATCACCGTCAACTTCGGGACGGTCGCCTCACAATATGCATACAGCAGCTTGGCCCCGTGCCGGATGATGCCGCCGTGCTCCTGGGCGACCCCGGGAAGGAATCCCGGCACGTCGACAAAGGTGACGAGTGGAATGTTGAAGGCATCACAGAAACGGATGAAGCGCGCCGCCTTGACGGAGGCGTTGATGTCCAGCACCCCGGCCAGCACCGCGGGCTGGTTGGCGACGATGCCGACCGACCGCCCGCCAAGTCGCGCGAAACCGGTGAGGATGTTTCCCGCGAAGGCCGGCATCACTTCATGGAAAATCCCGTCGTCGACCACGGCGCCGAGGACCTCGTGCATGTCGTACGGCTTGGCCGCGAGGTCCGGGATCACCTCGAGCAGCCGCTCCTCCCGCCGATCAACCGGATCACTGGTCGGGACGATGGGCGGTTCGTCGATGTTGTTCGAGGGGAGAAAGCCGAGCAGGGTGCGGATCGCCTGCAGGCACTCCGGTTCGGTCGCGTGGACGAAGTGCGCCACACCCGAGGTTTCGGCATGCACATCGGCGCCGCCGAGATCATCGAACGTCACTTCCTCGTGGGTGACCGTCTTCACGACGTTCGGGCCGGTCACGAACATGTAGCCGACGCCGCGCACCATGTGCACGAAATCGGTGATCGCAGGCGAGTACACCGCGCCGCCGGCGCAGGGCCCGAGGATCGCCGAGATCTGCGGCACCACGCCCGAGGCGAGGGTGTTGCGCAGGAAGATGTCGGCGTAGCCGCCGAGCGACGCCACACCTTCCTGGATCCGCGCCCCGCCGGAATCGTTCAGGCCGATCATCGGCGCGCCATTCCGGACGGCGAGGTCCATCACCTTGCAGATCTTCGCGGCGTGCGTTTCCGACAGCGAGCCGCCGAAGACCGTGAAGTCCTGCGAGAAGAGATAGACGAGACGGCCGTCAATCCGACCCCACCCGGTGACCACGCCATCGC
The DNA here is from genome assembly GCA_016704275.1 of Gemmatimonadota bacterium. Lineage (NCBI taxonomy): Bacteria > Pseudomonadati > Gemmatimonadota > Gemmatimonadota bacterium. The sequence continues at coordinate 204,730 of JADJAK010000003.1, read as the reverse complement.
CGAGCGGTCGGTCCTCGGCCATGCCGAAGTCGGTGGTGCGGTGGGTGACGAATCGATCCAACTCGACGAACGAACCGGCGTCGAGGAGGAGGTCGAGGCGTTCGCGCGCAGTGAGCTTCCCCTTCTTGTGCTGCTGCGCGATCCGCGCGGCGCCGCCACCCTGTTCGGCCAGGGTCTGGCGGTGTCGCAGGTCCTCGAGTCGGGACGGGTTGTCGGGCATATCCCTCAAAGCTAATGCGCGGCTGGAACGGGCCAAGTCACTGCCCCGGTCGGCTCGACTGGGGTAGCTTCCGGTCCCCCCGCACTGCGCAACGGAGTGTCAGATGGCGACCTCGCCTGCCGACTCGACTCCCGTCCCGAACGATGACCCGGCAGCGCTGCCCGATTCGGCGCGGCGCCTTGCCCAGCGGGAGGCCGCGTTCACGGCCGTGGTCGAGGCGGCCGGTGACGTGATCGTCCAGATCGACGCCGAGCTCCGCGTCACCTACATCAATCCGGCCGCAGCGCGTGCTGCCGGGGTCCCCGCCAGTGAGATCGTGGGGCGCGCAGCGCTAACGGTCCCGCTGGACGAGGCGTTCAAGGGTATCTGGCTGACAGCCATCCGGGACACGATCCTCACCGGCCTCCCCGTCATGGTCGACTACGACTTCCCCGCCCCGGATGGCACAACCTCCCGCTTTCAGGCGCGCTTCACTCCGGAGCCAGATACGGAGCATGGGGGCACCGGCGTCTTCGTGATTGCGCGGGACATCACGGCCCTGCATCGTGCCGCCGAGGCACTCGCCAACCGCGAGGCCGAGCTCCGGGCGATCGTGGATGGTGTCGAGGACCTCATGATGCGCTTTGATGCCCAGGGCCGAATTGCCTTCGTCAATCCGGCCTTCGCGCGCGCGGTCGGGCATCCGGTGGAAGACTTCATCAACCGGGCGCCCGCCGACGTGTTGGTCGACCCTGTGGCGCGTGCGGCGTTCTCGACCGCGCTGCACCGCGTCCTGCGCGACGGCCGTGCGGAGACGCTCGAGTTCGAGTATCAGCGGGCTTCCGAACCGAGCGCCCGCTATTACGTGACGCGATTCACGCCGTTGCGGGACAGCCACGGGCAGGTGAATGGCGTCCTGACCCTCAGCCACGACCTGACCGAGCGGCGGGCCACCGAACTGGAGCGCGAGCGGCTCCTCGAGGAATTGCTTCACGCGAAGGCGGCGGTGACGACCCTCAAGGGGCTGTTGCCGACCTGCTCCTGGTGCCACAAGATCCGCGACGAGCATGGCCACTGGGAACAGATGGAGAGCTACATCGCGAAACGGAGCGAAGCGGAATTCTCGCACGGCCTCTGCCCCGAGTGTGCGGTCAAGATGCTGACCGAGTAGCGGCACGGCGCAGGGCCGGAACGCACGCGGGGGCGGCCAGTGGTGGCCGCCCCCGCGTCGTTCTGCTGCCTGAGCGTGTGGCTCAGTTGTCGTCATCGACCTCGGACATGTCGATCTCGACGTCCGACGGCTCCGGCAGACGGGGCAGCTCGGAGAGCTTGGGCTCGGTGCCCGGCTCCGGGATGCCGTCTTCCGGGTACTCGATGATCGCCACGACGACGCGGTGATGGATCGGGTCCACCTCGAGGATCTTGGCAATCACCTGCTGGTTGAGGACGACCGCATCCTCGGGGTTCTGGTCGTGGCCGATCCCCATCTGCGACACAGGGGCGAAGCCCTCGATGTCGTTGCCGAGGTCGAGCACGATCCCCTTGTCGACCGGGCGGAGGACCTTGGCACGGAGCTCGGTGCCGATCGGCAGCTTCTCGCCGATCGTGAGCCACGGGTCATCGGTCGCCTGCTTGAGGCCGAGCGAGATGCGCTTGTTGTCGGCGTCGATGTTGAGGATCACGACGTCGACGGTGTCGCCCTTCTTGACGACTTCCGACGGATGCTGCACGCGCTTGGTCCACGACATGTCGGAGATGTGGATCAGGCCGTCGATGCCCGCCTCGATCTCGACGAAGGCGCCGAACGAGGTGAGGTTGCGGACCTTGCCCGTGATGCGCGTCCCGACCGGGTAGCGGAGCGGGAGGATCATCCAGGGATCCTGCTCGGTCTGCTTCATGCCGAGGGAGATCTTCTCCTCCGACTCGTCGACCTTGAGCACCACCGCCTCGATGGTCTCGCCGATCGAGACGATCTTGCTCGGATGGCGGACGTTGCGCGTCCAGCTCATCTCGGAGATGTGCACCAGCCCCTCGATCCCCGGCTCCAGCTCCACGAAGGCGCCGTAGTTGGTGATCGAGACGACCTTGCCCTGCACGCGGCTGCCGACCGGGTACTTCTCGGCGACGTTCTGCCACGGGTAGGACTGGAGCTGCTTCATGCCGAGCGAGATCCGCTCACGCTGCCAATCGATGTCGAGAATCTTGACCTCGACTTCGCGGCCGATGCCGACCAGTTCGCTCGGATGCGAGACGCGCCCGTACGACATGTCGGTGATGTGCAGCAGGCCGTCGACGCCGCCGAGATCGATGAACGCCCCGAAGTCGGTGATGTTCTTGACGATGCCCTTCCGGACCTGACCGACCTCGAGCTCCTTCATCAGGTGCTCGCGCTTGTGCGCCCGCTCGTTCTCGAGGATCACGCGACGCGAGACGACGATGTTCCGCCGGCGCTTGTTGAGCTTGATGATCTTGAACTCGTAGGTCGAGCCGAGGAGTTCGTCGATGTTCGGCACCCGGCGCAACGCGATCTGCGAGCCGGGGAGGAAGGCATCGACGCCCATCAGGTTCACCACGACACCACCCTTGATCTTCTTCATCAGGGTGCCTTCCACCGGCTGGTCGGACTCATGGGCGATGCGGATCTTCTCCCACACGCGCATGAAGTCGGCCTTCTTCTTCGAGAGGACGACCGCGCCTTCCTGGTCCTCGAGGTGCTCGAGGAAGACCTCGACCTCGTCGCCGACCTGGAGGTTCTGCGGGTCCTTGAACTCGTCGAGCGGTACGGAGCCCTCGGACTTGAAGCCGACGTCGAGGATGACCGCGTTATCGGTGATTCGGAGAACCTTCGACTTGACGATCTCGCCCTCGACGATCTGCGCCATCGTCCCTTCGTACATCGTCAGGAGCGCTTCGTATTCATCGCTGGTGTAGTCCTCGTCGTAGAGGTCCGCACGCACACGCATGCCGGTCGACATCGCGAAGGGCATCGCGGCGGTCGACTGGAAGGTGGGCACGGCGGGCGTCGCGTCGAGCACGGCGTCTTCGGTCGGGGTTTCGGTCTCAGACATTCGGGGAGGTCCTGCGACAGCGGGAAACCGGGGCCACGGCGGCCTCGGGGTGAGGAAAATCCTCGACTGGCCCGATTTCGGGACAGCCAAGAAAGATACCCGCCGGTCAAACCGGCAGCAACCCTCGTTCCCCCGCCCAGCCCACGATCCGCGCCACCTGCGTCCCGAAATCGAGGGTGCTGGTGTCCAGCAGCAGCGCGTCCGGGGCCTGCCGCAGCGGGGCCACCGCCCGGCCGGCGTCGAGGCGGTCCCGGGCGGCCAGTCGGGCCGCCTCGGCGGCGATCGCCTCCTGGCCGGGCTCCTGGCCGTCCTGGAGCAGCCGGCGGCGCGCCCGAGCCTCCGGGGAGGCGGTCAGGAACACCTTCAGCACCGCGTCGGGAAAGACCACCGTGCCGATGTCCCGCCCGTCCATCACCCCGCCACCCGCCCCGGCCACCGCCGCCCGAAGCCGGCCATTGACCCATCCCCGCACGGCGGGCAGCGCGGCCACCCGCGAAACCTCGGAGGTCACCTCGGGGGAGCGGATAGCCGCCTCGATCGGTTCCCCGCCCGCCCGGAGGGTCAGCGTGCTGCCGTCGGCCACCAGGGTCAGGTCGGCGGCCTCTGCCGCCCGACAGATCGCATGCTCGTCCTGGAGGTCGTCCCGCACCGCCAACCAGGTCAGGGCGCGGTAGAGGGCGCCCGAATCGACGTGGATCAATCCCAGGCGGGCGGCCACCATCGACGCGGTGCTGGACTTCCCCGAAGCGGCCGGTCCATCGATCGCCACGACCGGCATCGTCATGCCGTCCTGCCGTAGAGCACCGCGAGTTGGGTCGCGAAGTTGGGGAAGGAGACGGCCGCGCAGTCGGGATCATCCACCACAATCCGCGACCCGCGCGTCTGCCCCAGCACCGCGAAGGCCATCGCGATCCGGTGATCGCCGTCGGTCACGACTCGACCCCGGTATGGCCCCGGCCGACCACGCACCAGCAGGTCGTCGCCCTGCGACTCGGCCTCGACGCCCACCGCCCGGAGGTTGCGGACAATCAAGGCCAGTCGATCGCTTTCCTTCACCCGGAGTTCGCCGACCCCAAGGAAGCGCGATTCCCCCTCGGCCCGGGCCGCCAGGCAGGCCAGCATCGGGATCTCATCGATGATGCCGGGAACCTCCTCGGGCTCCACGACGACACCCCGCAGCGCGGCCGGGCGGGTCACCAGGTCGCCGATCGGCTCGCCGAACGGCGCCTCCTCGTCGGTCGCGGCGATCGAGGCCCCCATCCGCGCCATCACGTGGAGGAAGCCCGTTCTGGTGGGGTTCAGCCCGACCCCGGCCACGCAGGCCTCGCCGCCTTCTGCCAGCAGGATCGCGGCGAGCAGGAAGGCCGCCGAGGAGGGATCGCCGGGAACCTGCATCGCGAAGGGGTGGAACGCCCCGGTGGGCTCCAGACGAAGCCACCCCTTCTCCCGGGAGACTGCGAAGCCGTTGGCGCCGAGGAGGCGCTCCGTGTGGTCACGCGTCACGGCGGTCTCCCGGAGGGCGACGGCGACGCCACCGACGGCGCCGGCCAGCAGCAGCGCGCTCTTCACCTGGGCCGAGGCGATCGGCAGACTCCACTCGAGGGGGCGGAGGGCGCCGCCGCGGATCGTGAGGGGGAGGCCGTCCCGGCCGCCATCGTCGATCCGCGCCCCCATGGCGGCGAGGGCGGTGGTCACCCGGCGCATGGGGCGGCGGCGCAGCGAGGCGTCGCCGGTGAGGGTGCTCGCAAAGCGGTGGCCGGCCAGGATCCCCAGCATCAGCCGGGCGGTGGTCCCGGAATTGCCACAGTGGAGCGCCACGGCAGGCGTCGAGAGCCGGCGTCGCCCGCGAATTTCCACGACTGTCTCGGCCCGCAGGGGTGAGATCGTGGCCCCCAGGGCTCGCAAGACCTTCGCGGTCGAGCGGGCATCGAGCGAGGTCAGGGCCCCGCCGACCACCGAGGCGCCGGGGGCCAGCGCACCGAACATCAAGGCGCGGTGGGTGATGCTCTTGTCGCCGGGAACGCGATGCGTACCCGACACGTGGAACCGAGGACCGGCAGGCAGAGAATGCTCCGCGTCGCGGGAAGGGATTCAACTTGACCCGTGGGAATCGTATCTTTCCGAGGATCGTGGTACAACACCACCCACGAACCCCCCGCTCCACTCACCACGACGGAACCTCATGACTGCACCCGACGTCGGCATTGCCCCGGATGCCTGGATCGGCCCGTACCTGGTGGCGGCCGGTCTCGTGCCGGAAGAGCGGCTCCCGGTGCTCGCCTCGATCAAGGACGTGCGTCTGTGGCGTTCGGTGGTCGACACCGGGCTGGCGACCGACGCCGCCATCTGTGCGGCGCTCGCCAGCCACTTCCGCCTTCCGGTCGCGGTGATGACCGGCGCGGAGCCCCGGGCCGTCGCGGTGCTCCCCGAGGCCGCCGCCCGCAAGTACCATGTGGTGGCGCTGGCGCTGGACGAGAAGACGGTCCGGATCGCGACCTGCGACCCGCGCGACTTTGCCGCGGAACAAGATCTCGGGTTCCTCACCGGCCGTGATGTGAAGCTCGAGGTGGCCTCGCCCTCGGCGATCAGCGACAAGCTCGACGAGTTCTACCGTCCCGAGAACTCGATCAACCGGTTGCTGCAAGGCCTCACGCCGACGTCGGTCGAGGTCCAGATCAGCGACAGCCCCGAGGAGCGCGATCCGGCCCTCGACGCCCCGATGACCAAGCTCGTCGATGCGATGATCTCCGACGCGGTGCAGGCGGGGGCGAGCGACATCCATTCGGAGATCGAGGCCAGCCACGTCATCGTGCGCTACCGGGTCGACGGCATCCTGCGCGAAGTGATGCGTCTGCCCGAAGCCGCCGGCGCGTCGCTGGTGCGGCGCGTGAAGATCATCGCCGGGCTCGACGTGACCAACTCGATGACTCCGCAGGACGGGCGCAGCTCGCTCAAGGTCGGCGGCCAGTTCGTGGACATGCGCGTGGCCACCGCCCCGGTCGCGCGACGCGGCGAGAAGCTGGTCATCCGAATCCTGAACAAGTCGAATCTGCGGGCGTCGATCCCTGCCCTCGCCCTGCCACCGGAAGAAGAGTCGGTGCTGATGCGGATGCTCTCGCACCGCGAGGGGATGGTCCTGGTGACCGGCCCGACGGGCTCCGGCAAGACGACCACGCTATACGCCGTGCTGAACCACCTGAAGACGGGCAAGGTGAACATCGTCACGGTCGAGGACCCGGTCGAATACGACGTCGACGGGATCTCGCAGATGCAGGTGAACGAGGCGCAGGGGTTCACCTTCGCCACCGCGCTGCGCTCGGTGCTGCGTCAGGACCCGGACATCGTGCTGGTCGGCGAAATCCGCGATGGCGAGACCGCCACGATCGCGATCCAGGCCGGCCTGACCGGCCACTTCGTCTTTTCGACGCTGCACACCAACGATGCCGTCTCCGCGCTGGTCCGCTTGCGCGACATGGGGATTGATTCGTTCAAGCTGGGCACCGTCCTCCGCGGCGTCGTGGCGCAGCGCCTGGTGCGCCGAATCTGCCCCCAGTGCGCGGTCGACCTCCCGTTGGACGAGGTGCCGGAGCAGGCGCGGCCGCCAGCGGGCTACGCCGGCGTGTATGCGCCGAAGCGCGGAGCCGGCTGCAAGGGCTGCGGCGGGACGGGGTACAAGGGACGGATCGCGGTGATGGAGATGTTGCCCATCGAGGGCGCAGTCGGGGGCCTGATCGAATCGGGTGCCTCGCAGCAGGCGATCCTCGATGCCTCGCGTCCCTACGGCATGCGGACGCTCTGGGAGGGCGGCCTGATCCGCTACTGGTCCGGCCAGACGAGCTACGAGGAAATTCATCGGGTCCTCGGCGAATCCCAGGAGCGCAGCGTCCACGCCAGCGCCGCGGCAACCGCACCGGCTGCCCCCACGGCCACGACGGCACCAGCAGGTTGGGCGGGCGCGGGCACGGCCGACGCCGACGGCAAGGGCGCGACGATCCTGCTCGCCGACGACGACGCCCAGATGCGTCGCCTGGTGCGCACCGTCCTCGAGCGCGAGGGCTTCGTGGTGGTCGAGGCCGCCGACGGACTCGACACACTCGCCGCCGTCGAAACCAAGGGGATCGACCTGATCCTGCTCGACCACGACATGCCGCGCCTGACCGGCCTTGGCGTGCTCGAGGAATTGCGCGCCTCCGTCGCGACAGCCGCCCTGCCGGTGATCATGCTGACCGCGCGCACCGATGATACCGAATCCCAGGCGCTTGAACTCGGCGCCCAAGACTACCTGACCAAGCCGGTGCAACCGCGATCACTGGTCGCGCGCGTGCGCGCCGTGCTCAAGCGCACCAGGATGGAGTGACCTCCCGATGATCCTGATTGTCGAAGACAGTCCCGACAACATGAAGCTCTTCCGCACCTTGCTCACCCTGAAGGGCCACGAGATCGTCGGCCTGATGGGCGGCGAGGAATTGTTCGCGACCCTCGCCGCGAAGTTGCCCGACCTGGTGCTCATGGACATTCAGATGCCCGGCAAGGACGGCTTCGCGCTGCTCGCCGAGATTCGTGCGTCGGAGTACCGCGAGCTGCGCGTGGTCGCCCTGACGGCGCACGCGATGGCCGGCGATCGCGAGCGGGCGATGTCCGCGGGCTTCGATGGCTACATCACCAAGCCGATCGACATTCGCGCCTTCCCCGAGCAAGTGGCACGTGCGCTCGCGGGGGAATCGCCACAGAATGCCTAAGCGGCCGTCGCGCGGTCGGTCGAAGTCGCGCGGCTCGGCGGGCCGCCGTCCCGACCTGCCGCCCGACACCGGGCAGCCCGCATCGCCGGAGCCGGCGCTCGCGGAGTTGCCAGTACCCGAGCCGGTCCCTGTGGTTGTGCCCGTGCCAGTCGTCCGACCCGCGCCGCCGCGCACATGGGACACGGCCCCCGCCCCGACCATCACGCCGTCGCCACTCCTCGCCGATGCGCTGAGTGCCGTAGTGACGCGCGCGGCTGAGCAACAGGCCCGCGACGCGGTCGCCCAGGACCCACGAGTGAAACCGCGTCAGTCGGTGCCGTCGGGGTGGCTGTCGGCCGCCCTCGCCGGCTGGTTGCTCGTGGCGTTCGTCCTGCTGGCCCCGCCAGCGATCGCACGCGGCCCGGCAGACCGCCCGTGGCAGCCGCCGCGCGATGCCGCGGAGGCCTCGCTGCGTTATGGCCTCTGGTTGGCGCGTGGTCGAGTGGACGCCCTGGTGTTGGCGGAGGGGCGAGTGCCGCCCCGTCTCGGTGATGTCGGTGTCGTGGACACCAGTCTCACCCTGGTGGTCACCGGACGTCGTGCCTTTCGAATTGAGGGACGACAGGGGGCCCTGCGACTCTCGCTCAGCAGCAGCATGGCCGCGGACAGTTTTCTGGGGGCGAGCCTCGAGACGCTCAGGAGATAGCGTCGGCCTGACCTACCAGCAGACCACGGCACCGGGGGCGCTGAGGGCACGATGCGGGGCGGCGGCGGGCGGCCCGCGATAGATGCCGCACCGCCTGGGTGCGGCAAGGAGTCGGTCCGACGTGGCGATCGCGCTCCAGCCACCCGGGACGGAGGCCTCGAAGCGGAGTTCCACCCCGGGCGTCGGTGTGAAAGCCAGCGTGGTATCATTTTCGGTCGCGCCGAATTGCCGGGCAAACGTCCCGTGGCGGGCATCCCAGGCGGCCTGCTGGTCGTCGAGTCGACGTAGTTCGCCCAGGAGCTGAGCACGCGCGGTCGTGTCGCGCGTTCGAGCGGCGGCGGCCCGAACGAGCACCGCCACCACGACCACCAGGGACAGCACGGTCAGGGCGATCAAACGAAAGCGCCACGGTGGCGAAGCGGGCGACATAGCGGAATGCATGGATGGCATTTTCACACCGCGACGCGCCGCTGGCAACACTCCGTGCCAAGAGGAGGCTCCCGATGGATGACCTGCAAAGCCGGCGCGAGCTCGCCGAGGCGCTCGGGAATGTGGTCGCCAAGCATGCCGCCGAGGACGCCGCCGCGCGTGAGAAGCGACTGTCGCCGCCAACCGCCAGGCGGCGGAAACTGTTGCCCTTCCTGGTCCTCACGTGGGTCGGGCTCGCGTGGGTGTGGATTGCCCGACCCGCGCTGATCTTCGAACCGGAGCGGCCGAGACGGCACACGCCGGCCGAGATGGAGGCGTTGGCGCGAAACGCCCTCTACCTTCAGCGTGCGCGCGTCGAGTGGTTCCGCGCGGAGAGCGGGCGGCTCCCCGGGGTCCTCGGTGAGGCAGGGGATGTGGAGGAGGGGGTGAGCTACATCCTGACGCCGCCTGATTTCGTCTTGGTGACGCGCGCGGGGAAGTCGCAGTCGCTCCAGCTCACCAACCGGATGAATGCCGACTCGTTCCTTGGCGATGCCCTCGGGCGACTCCCCCGCCCCGTGGGTCAGTAGCAGGCCGGCATGCCGGGCCCGGGGACCTTGGCATTCGGGGCGTACGACTTGTGACCGATGTAGATCCCGCAGACGTCGGCGGCCTTGTTGGTCACCCGTGGGTTCTTGATCGTCGCGGACCACCCTGCGCCGTTCTTGTTCGTCGGAGCTCGGCGCGTCATGGAGATGGTGTTGCCCTGGCTCGGAATGAAGGAGATCCGCCCCGAGCCCCCGGCGACCACCTTTTCGGGTCCGCTGGTGATCCCGGCGGCGTAGTCGTTTGCGGCGGAGAAGTAGCCCTCCTGCAGTGCGACCAGGTTCTTCAGGTCGCTGATCATCGAGGCGCGCAAGGCGCGCTCCCGAGTGTACTGCAGGCGCGGAATCGCGATCGTGGTGAGCACCCCGATGATGGTCATCACCACCATGAGTTCGATGATCGAGAAGCCCGAGCGCTGTCGGATCATAGCGAGGATGCGGAAGGCGAGGGTAGCATATGCCTGCATAGTCGCTGGGCGGCGGCTGCCACGCAATACGCCCTGGTGCGTTTTGGAGGATAGATGACGCAGGAGAACCGACGAAAAGACCTGGTCGAGGCGCTGCAGGCGGTGGCGGATTCGCAGCGTGCCGAGGCGGCCGAGACACAACGGCGCCAGCAACCCCCGCCTCGGAACGGGACGCACCCGGCCACCATCTTCATTGGGATTCTCGCCGCTTGCGTGCTGGGGTGGCTCTGGATCGCGAGGCCCGCGGCGGTCTTTGCCCCCGACCCCGCCGCCCCGCTCACGCCGGCTGCCGCCGAGGCGCGGACTCGATTCGCGCTCTACCTGGAGCGGGCCCGTGTTGACGCGTATCGACAATCGAACGGGCGCTTGCCGACTTCGTTGGAACAGGCCGGATCGGTGGAAGAGGACGTGACCTTTCGGGTCACCGACGGCGGCGGCTACGTACTGGAAAGCCGCGCGTCAGGCACGCTCCTGCAACTGACCGACCGGATGAACAGCGACTCGTTTCTGGGCACGGCCGCCGTCGCCCCACCCCGTCAGCGCTAGTAGCAGGCGGGGACGCCGCTCTGGGTCACCGCGGCGTTGGGCGAGGCGGACACCGGCCCCATGAAGATGCCGCAGTGGCTCTGCACGCCCGACGAGATCCCCGGATTGGTCGCGACAGCCGACCACCCGCCTGATGTCATGGGCGTGGGGCCAGGGGCGAGGCTGACGGTGATCTGATTCCCGGGGCTCGGTGTCAGGGCAACTCGCCCGCCATTGCCCGGCACCAGCACCTGCGACGCGGCGATTCCGCCCGCGTAATCCCCGACCACCGAAAGGTGGCCTTCCTGCGCTGAGACCAGGTTGTGCAGGTCGGAGAGCATCGAGGCCCGAAAGGCCTTTTCGCGAACGTACTGAAGCCTGGGCAGGGCGATCGTCGCGAGAATGCCGACGATGAGCACCACGACCAGCAATTCAATCAACGTAAAGCCACGCCTCGACCGGGCCATGCCGCAATCTCCCCTCGTTGAGTCATACTCGGGCCCGGACTCGAACCGGGACGGGGTTGCCCCCTGGGGATTTTAAGTCCCCTGCGTCTACCATTCCGCCACCCGAGCCACGGCACCAATATGCTACCGAGGGCCGCCTCGCGCCGATGCCGCTATCTTCGACGGCGATGATCCGCCGCCTCGTTCCCGCCCTGTTGCTGGCCCCGGTGTGCACCGCCCAGGCGCAGCTCCCGCTGATGACGGCCCCTGCGGGCGTCCTCCGCATTGAGCTGGGCGGGGCGTTCTTCCCGACCGACCAGCTCCGGATCGACGGCGTGCGGCGGGAGCTGGGGAGCCGGCTCACCATCGGTTCACTCGACGCCGCCGCCACTCCCCTCCTCGCCAATGCCGAGGCCAGTCTCGCCCGCGTCCTCGGCCGTGCATCGGCGCCGCTCACGCTCGGAGGCCTGACGGCCATCGCCGAGCAACAGCGTGGCGTCGCGTCGCTCGGGCTCGCGGTTGGCCTCACCCGTCGGCTGACCTTCGCCGTCACCGTGCCGATCGTCTCGGCGCGTACCCAGCTCCAACTCCGCACTGATGCGGCCGGGGCATCGGCAGGACTCAATCCCGCCGATGCCTCGCTGGGCACGGCCGCCGGTATTGCCCAGACCACGGCGTTCTTCACGGCATTCGACGAGGCGCTCACGGCACTGAGCGGGCGGATCGCGAGTGGTGCGTTCACGAACCCGACGCAGCTTGCCCTCGCGCAACAGACCCTCGGCCAGGGCACCTCGTTGCGCGATGGACTCTTCACGCTGCTCGCCGATCCCGTCTCAGGATCGGCCGTGCTGCCCACCGCATCGAGCGCCGACGGCACGGCCGTGCTGGCCGCGATCACGGCCCTCGACGCGACCCTCGGCGGCGCGCTTGCAGGCCAGACCATCAGCGCGGCGCCGGCGCTCCCGGCCGCGGTGTTGACCAGCAGTGATCTCGACGCGCTGCTGGCTGCCCCGACCGGCTTCGGCATCACGAGGCCCGAAGACATTCCGCCGGTGGGCCTCGGCGATGTCGAGCTCGCCCTCACTGCAGAGGTGCTCCGGCGTGGGTCGCCGGGCGATGCGCACTGGCTTGGCGTTTGGGCACGCGCGGGCGCGCGGCTCTCGACCGGGAGTGCCCCGCGCGCGGGCTATCTCCTCGATCAAGGCACCGGTGACGGCCAACCGGACGTGGAGTTCGGTGGCGTCGCCGAACTGGGGCGAGGACGATTCGGGGTGCGTGGCAGCGCGCTGATGACACTGCAGCTTTCGGGGACCTCGGCGGAACAGCCGGGCACGCGCGACCAGTTGCTGCGACCATCGCGGGTCACGGCGCTGTTCGCGCGCAATCCTGGCGACCTGCTCACGGTGACCGCGCAACCGTTCTATCGGATCGTGCCGCACTTCGCACTCACCGCGCTGCTCCAATATCAGCGCCGCGGTGCCGATCGGTTGGCATGGGCCGATCCGACGCAGGCGATCGCCGGCCTCGATCTCGCCACCCTGGTCAACGGCACCGCCGCCAATGCAACGCGCGTCGGTGTCGGCCTCAGCTTTGTGCATGATGGAAAGAATCGCGAGGGGCTGCTGAAGATGCCGGTGGAGGCGGGCTTCTCGATCGAGCGCACGGTGGCGAGCAGTGCCGGTGTCGTCGCCACGCCGCTCACCTCGCGGATGGTGCTGCGGGTCTACAAGCCGATCACCGGGCGCTGACGCCCTCTCCCAGCAGCGCGCGCGCGAGGCCGCGTTCCGCCTCGCCATCTCCCCCCAACATCCGCGCCAGCTCCAGCACGCGGTCCTCGCCGTGGAGTCGCGTCACGTCCGACGTCGCCATGCCATCCCGTGTGGCCTTCGCGATGCGCAGGTGTCGGTCGCCGCGGGCGGCGATCTGTGGCAGGTGGGTGATCACGAGCACCTGATGCCGGAGGGCAACCTGGGCGAGCGCCGCGCCTACGCGTCCGCCCACTTCCCCGCCGATCCCCTGATCGATCTCGTCGAAGACCAGCGTCGGGACGGCATCGGCTCGCGCCAGCACGACCTTCAGCGCGAGCATCAGGCGCGAGAGCTCTCCGCCGGAGGCGACTCGTGCCAGCGGCCTCGGTTCCATCCCCGCATTCAACTGCACCTCGAAGGTCACCTCCTCGGCGCCGTGTTCACGCACCTCAGGCATCGACTGGAGCGTGACGCGGAAGCGGCCACCAACAAGGCCCAGCTCGGGGAGCAATCGCGTCACCTCGCGTGCCAACCGTTCTGCGGCGGCAGTTCGCTTTCCGGTGAGATCGGCCGCCAGCGCACGGAGCGCCGCATCCGCCGCGGCGGCGCGTGCCTCCAGCGCGCGAAGATCAAACGCGGCGCTGTCCAGCAGGTCGAGCTCGGCACGCGCGTTGTCGCGGGTGGCCAGGACGTCGGCGAGGGTGGCGCCATGCTTCCGCTTGAGCGCGAAGAGGAGATCGCGACGCCGCTCGAGTTCACCGAGTCGCGCCGGTTCCTCGGCGATGGCATCGGCGTACGCCGCCGCGGACCGCGCCAACTCGTCGAGCTGGGCATAGGCACCATCGAGGAGTGCCCGCCACTCGCCCACGGATGGGTCGTGCCGTTCCAATCCATTCAGCGCCCGCTCCGCGCGGCCGATGGCGGTGCGGGCCGAGGCGTCGTCGCCATCGAGGGCATCGGCCAATCGGCGGGCCTCCTCGCCGAGCGTCCCGGCCTGCGCCAGCCGCGCAATGTCCCGGTCGAGCGCTTCCTCTTCGCCGGCCAGGAGCTTCGCACCGTCGACTTCCTCCACGACGTGGCGCAGCCAATCGGCGCGGCGCATCGCCTCATCGCGACGCCCCACGAGCAGTTCCCGTTCGGTGCGCAGCATCGCGGCATCGCGCCACGCCTGCGCCACCGCCTCGGCTGCGGGGCCGGCATCGGCAAAGGCGTCGACGAGCGCTCGCTGTTCGGCCGCCTCGAGGAGCTGCAGCGTCTGGTGCTGGCCGTGCAGGTCGACCAGCGTGGCGCCGAGGGTGGCGAGCACCCCTGCCGTCGTGGGCGAGCCGTTGATCCACGCGCGCGATCGCCCTTCGGCGGTCACCTCGCGCCGGATCACCAGCGTCTCCTCCGCATCGAGTCCGGAGGCCTCCAACTGCCGCAGCGCCGCCCGCGGCACGCCGCTGATGGCACCCTCGACCACTGCCTTCGTCGCACCCGGACGCACCGCCGCCCGGTCAGCGCGATCGCCGAGCAGCAGGGCGAGCGCATCGACCAGCATCGACTTGCCAGCGCCGGTCTCGCCGGTGAGGACATTGAGGCCCTCGCCGAGTTCGAGGGTCACGTCGGCGATGGTGGCGAGGTCCCGCACCCGCAGGGAGGCAAGCATCACTGCTCGCGGTCGGAGAGGTCGCCCCAGTGCAGCTTGTCGCGGAGCCGGCGAAAGAACCCAGGATCGCCGAAGCGGACGAGAATGACGCGGGTCGGCGCCGGGCGGACCTCGAGGGCCTGCTCGGTCCCGAGCGACGCCGTTTCCTGGCCATCGAAGGAAACGAGCAGGTCGGCGGCACGGGGCTCCAGCGGCTCGATGCGGACCAGCGTGTCGCCCCGTGTGACGATTGGCCGCACGCCGAGGGAATGGGCGCAGATCGGCGTGACGATCATCGCATCGAGCGTTGGCACGATGACGGGGCCCCCAGCCGACAACGAGTACGCCGTCGATCCGGTCGGTGAGGCGATGACCAGCCCGTCCGCCGAGACGGGGCCCATCGGCTCGCCATCGATCAACACCTGGAAGCGCACCACACGGGCCACACCGCCCTTGTGGAGCACGACGTCATTGAGGGCGGTCTGTTCGGTGACGATGGTGCCGGCGGCGTCCACGATCGTGGCGTGGAGGGCGGCGCGTGGCGACAGCCGGTGCTCTCCGGCAGCGATCGCCGTGAGCGCCTCGACCACGCCGTCACGCGCGACGGAGGTCAGGAAGCCGACGCGCCCGAAGTTGACGCCGAGGATGGGGACTTCGCGGCCGTGCAATTGCCGGGCGCCGCGGAGCAAGGTGCCGTCACCGCCGAAGGTGACCAGCAGGTCGATCTCGGCGGGGTCGAACGGCGCCAGCGGGACCGGCGCCATTTCGGCCAGCTCCGCTGAGCCGGTGAGCGACCACCCGCGCGCCGCGGCGATCCGCGCCGTGTCGGCGAGCGCGACCCGCAGGTCGGCGTAGCGCGGGTTTCCGACGAGGCCGATGCGCAGGAGCGTCTCAGCGCACCAGGGCGGTGCGCAGTGCCTCGGTGGTGCGCCGGGCAATCCCCGTCGCGGTGAGATCGTACGCCTCGAGCTGCTCGGTGCGCGGCGCCTGCAGGATCAGCTCGTCCGCGATGCCGATGGCGATCACTCGCACTTCGGGGTGGGTGCGCTGCATCCGCTCGGCCAGCATCGCGCCAAAGCCGTTCACGACACTCCCCTCCTCGACGGTCACGAAGAGCCGACAATCGCGCGCCAGCTCCTCGATCATCGCCTCGTCCACCGGCTTGATGAAGCGGGCGTTGACGGCGGCCGCCTCGATGCCCTGGGCGCGAAGGAGTTCGGCCGCTTCCTGCCCTGGCAACGCCATCGTGCCAACGCCGAGAATCGCGACGTCGCGCCCCGGGGTGAGCAATTCCCACGTGCCGTAGGGCACGGCGGGCACCGACGCCACCGGATTCGGATCGGTCGGCGCCTTGTCGCGCGGATAGCGCAGGCAGGCCGGGCCATCCAGCGTGAGCGCCGTGCGCATCAGGCCGACCATCTCGTCGGCATCCTTCGGCGCCATCACGGTCAGTCCCGGCACCGCCAGCATGTAGGGGATGTCATACAACCCCATGTGGGTCTGGCCGTCCTCACCCACCAGCCCCGCGCGGTCCATCGCGAAGATCACCGGGAGATGCTGCACCGCGATGTCGTGGATGATGTTGTCGTAGGCGCGCTGGAGGAACGTCGAGTAGATGGCGACGACCGGACGGATGCCCTGCGTCGCCAGGCCACCGGCGAAGGTCACCGCGTGCCCTTCGGCGATGCCGACATCGAAGAAGCGGGTCGGATGCGCCTTCTCGAAGATGTTCGTGCCGGTGCCGCTCGGCATTGCGGCGGTGATCACCGCGAGCTCCGGATGTTCGTTGCCGAGCGCGACGAGCGTGTCGCCAAAGATCTGCGTCCAGGTCGGCGGCCCCGAGGCCTTCTTGCGCGCCTCACCCGTGATCGGGTCATACGCCGCCAGACCATGCCACTTCTCGCGATTGGCTTCGGCAAACGAGAAGCCCTTTCCCTTCTCCGTCAGCACATGCACGACGCGCGGCCCCTCGAGCTTGCGCACGAACGCCAGCGTCTCCGTGAGCTTGTCGAGGTCATGGCCGTCGATCGGACCGAAATAGCGGAAGCCGAGTTCTTCGAAGAGCATCCCCTCGGAGAAGAGATTCTTGGCCGACTCCTCGATGTTCTTGGCGAACTCGACGACGCCATCGCCGAACACGCCGCCGAGCTTGAGGGTGACCTTCTTGATCTGGTCGCGGAGACGATTGGTGCGCGGATCGGCGACGATCCCGCCCAGCATCTTCGAGATGCCGCCGACATTGGGCGAGATGCTCATCCCGTTGTCGTTGACGATCAGGACGATGTCGCGATCGGAGTGGCCGGCGTTGTTCAACCCCTCGTAGGACAGCCCACAGGTCATGGCCCCGTCGCCGACGACCGCGACGACCTTGTAGTCGAGGCCGTTGAGGTCGCGCGCCGTGGCCATGCCGAGCGCCGCCGACATGGCGGTCCCGGCGTGCCCCGCGCCGAACTGGTCATGCGGGCTCTCGTCGCGCTTCAGGAAGCCCGAGACGCCGCCCTTCGTCCGCAAGGTCGGGAACGCATCGTTGCGGCCGGTGAGCAGCTTCCACGAGTAGGTCTGATGCCCGACGTCCCAGACGACCTTGTCGGTCGGCGAGTCGAACTCGTAGAGGAGCGCAATCGTCAGCTCGACGACACCGAGGGAGGCACCGATGTGGCCGCCGGTGATCGAACAGCACTCGATCAGACGATCACGAATCTCCTGGGCCAGCTGGGGCAGCTGGTCACGCGAGAGCTTCTTGAGATCGGCAGGGCCCTGAATCTGGGCGAGAAGTGACACGGTCAATCCCCGTAGGGAAAAGGGTCAGGATGCTCTTGAGACAATATACCGCGCGAGCGCGCCGAGGGTCTCGGTCGGGAGCCCGGCGTCGGTGAGGGCCGTGATCGCGAGGGCCTGGTGCCGGGCCGCCTCCGCCCGCGCTCCCTCGACCCCCAGCAGCCCCACGTATGTCGACTTGGCGAGTTCGGCATCGCGCCCGGCGGTCTTGCCCAGCGCCTCGGTTGTCGCAGTGGCATCGAGGACGTCATCGGCCACCTGAAAGGCGAGCCCGATCTCCTCACCAAAGCGGCGCAAGGCGTCCAGCTGGGCGGTCGTGGCCCCCGCGGCGATCCCGCCGAGGACCAGGGCCGACCGGATCAGTGCCCCAGTCTTCCCTCGGTGTACCGCCATCAGCCCCGGGAGGTCCAACTGGCGGTTCTCCGCCTCGAGATCGAGCCACTGTCCGCCGACCATTCCTCGAATTCCGCCCGCCTCGAACAACTCCTCGGCGAGCGCCCGGCGCGCCTCGGCACCCAGCGCGAGGGACTCGGCCGCCTCCGCCAATGCCTCCGCGGCGACCGGCACGAGCAGGAACCCCACGCGGGTGGCTGTGGCCACATCGAAGGCACAGTGGGTGGTCGGCCGGCCCCGACGCATGGCGTCGTCGTCCATGCACGGGAGGTCGTCGTGCACCAGCGAGTAGGTGTGGACGATTTCGACGGCGGTGGCCACCTCGAGCACCGCCATCGCGTCGCCACCGACGGCACGCGCGGCGCTCAGGAGCAGCGCCGGTCGGACGCGTTTCCCGGGGCTGCGGAGGGCGTACGCGAGCGCCTCGCCGAGCTGGCCCGGCACTTCGCCGGCCATCCGCTCGGCCCAGGCCTCCAGGCGCGCATCGACGAGGCGTCGTGCCTCGTCGAGCACCCGCCGCGCCGTGTGGTCGGCCTGCTCAGCCATCAAGCGGTTCAAGCCGCAGGCCGCCGGACTGTTCCGAATCCTGGAGCACCTGCATCACACGCGCTTCGGCCACGGCGAGTCGCGACTGGGCGGTCTTGAGCCGCGTCACGCCCTCCTCGAAGAGCTGCAGCGCGGCCTCGAGGGCGAGATCGTCGTCTTCCAGCCGGCGGACAATTTCCTCGAGTCGGGCAAGGTCCTGACCCAGGGTCGGGGTATCGCTCATGCATCCTCCACGCGGGCGGCCACGGGGCCGTCGGCAACAGTCAGGGTGAATCGGGTACCGGGCGGCAGGTCGGCCTGTCGCCGCAGGACACGCCCGTCCGCGTCGCGCGCCATGGCATAGCCGCGCCCGAGGACCGCCAGCGGCGACAGGGCATCGAGCTGTCCGGCCAGACGGCCGACGCGTGCCCGATCACGGGCCACGCGGCGCTCCATCGCGGGTGTCAGCCGAGCCTGCAGCGCGGCGAGTCGCTCGCGTGGCACCCGGGCGTGCCGTTCGAGTGCCAGGGGCAGACGGCCCTGCACCTGCAACAGCCGACGCTCGGCACTCCGCAGCTGATCGAGCAGCGCACTTCCCATCCGGTCCCGGGTGCGATCGAGTCGTTGCTGCGCGGCGGTGACATGGCCCATCCCCTGGGCGGCGAGCGCCGCGCCGAGCCCATTGAGCCGGGCCTGCACCTCGCGACGATCCGGCAGCGCGAACTCCGCCGCCTGCGATGGCGTGGCCGCGCGAATATCGGCGACCAGGTCGGCGAGCGTGACATCGACCTCGTGCCCCACCGCGGAGATCACCGGCACCGGGCACGCGGCGATCGCACGGCAGACGCCCTCGTCATTGAAGGCCGCGAGATCCTCGCGCGCCCCGCCGCCTCGACCGATGATGCAACAGTCGATCGCCTCCAGTCGGGCCACCGTCGCCAGCGCGGCGACAAGCTCCCCGGGTGCGGCCTCGCCCTGCACCGCGCTGTTCACGACGAAGAGTTCGACCCCGGGCCAGCGCCGCGTCGCCACAGTGATGATGTCGTGGACGGCCGCGCCCGCGATCGAGGTGATGACGGCGATCCTGAGCGGGAAGCGCGGCAGTGGCCGCTTGCGTGCCGGGTCGAGGAGGCCGTCCTTGAGCAGCGCCTGCTTGGTGCGCTCGACCTGCTGTGCCGCCGCGCCGATGCCGGCGGCGGGGACGACGCGCGTCACGTTGAAGCGGAGGGAGGTGCGCTCTTCCCAGACATTCGGCGTGCCGAGCGCGAAGACCTCCTGCCCTTCCTCGAGCGGGCCGGTCAGCCGGGACGCCACGCCCTTCCACAGCGTGCAATCGACCTTCGCGGCTTCGTCGCGCAGGCCGAAGTACCAGTGGCCGCTCGGATAGCGTTTCACGCCGACCAGCTCACCGCGCACCCAGACCGGCTCCATCCCCTCCTCGACCTGGCGCTTGATGGCGCGGGCGAGTCGCGAGACCGACCAGGCCTCGTCGGGCGTGCTCACCAGGTCAGCGGCGCGGCCGTGGCCGCCTGCAGCGTATTGGAGAGCAGCATCGCGATCGTCATCGGCCCCACCCCACCCGGCACCGGCGTGATCGCCCCGGCCACTTCCGATACGGGCCCGAAATCGACGTCGCCGGCGACGCGGTAGCCGCGCGGGCGCGAGGCGTCATCCACCCGATTGATGCCAACGTCGATGATGGTCGCGCCCGGCTTCACCATGTCCGCGGTGACGAACTCGGCGCGACCGATCGCCACGACGAGAATGTCGGCGCTCCGGCAGATGGCGGGGAGATCGCGGCTGCGCGAGTGGGCGACGGTCACCGTCGCATCACCGCCGATGCCGGATTGGATGAGCAGGTTGGCCATCGGGCGACCGACGATCGTCGAACGACCGATGATGACCGCATGCGCGCCCTTCGTCTCGATGCCACTGCGGATGAGCATCTGCTGAATGCCCGAGGGCGTCGCCGGCTTCAGGGCGCCCGGGTCGCCAAGGACGAGCCGACCGACGTTGACCGGATGGAATCCGTCCACATCCTTCGCGGGGTCGATATGCCGGAGGACCTTGTCGGTGTCGATGTGCGGCGGGAGCGGCAGCTGAATCAGCATGCCGTGGATCGCCGGGTCGGCGTTGAGGCGATCGATGGTGGCGAAGAGTTCCGCTTCCGTTGTCTCGAGGGGAAGCACGATGGTCTCGGAGTGCATCCCCGCCTCCAGGCACGCCTTCCCCTTGGAGCGGACGTAGATCTGCGAGGCGGGATTCTCACCAACCAGCACCACGGCCAGCCCTGGGACAAGGCCGTTGCGCCGGAGCTCGGCGACACGGGCCGCCACTTCCCCACGAATGGCGGCCGCCATCGCGACGCCGTCCAGAAGGCGGGCGCTCACTTGGCCACGTCGGTGGCACGGGTCTCACGAATGACGGTCACGCGAATCTGTCCGGGGTATTGGAGTTCCTGTTCGATGCGCCTGGCGATGGTCTCCGAGAGGAGCTGCGCCGCGGCATCGTCGATCTTCTCGGGCTGCACGATCACCCGCACCTCACGCCCCGCTTGAATCACCGTGGTCTTCTCGACACCGGGATAGCCGCCGGCGATCTCCTCGAGCTTGGTGAGCCGCTTGACGTACGTCTCGAACGCCTCGCGCCGCGCACCCGGCCGTGATCCGCTGACCGAGTCCGACGCTTGCACCAGCACCGATTCGCTGCTGTCGTGCGGCACGTCGTCGTGGTGCGCCTCGATGCAGTTGAGCACGGCGGCCGATTCGCCATGGCGGCGGCAGACCTCGACGCCGAGCTGGACGTGGGTGCCCTCGTGCTCGTGGGTGAGGACCTTGCCGATGTCGTGGAGCAGGCCGCCGCGGCGCGCGAGGGCGACGTCGAGCTTGAGCTCGGCGGCCATCATCCCGGCGAGCCAGGCGACTTCCTTCGAGTGTTCGTAGAGGTTCTGGCCGTAGGAACTGCGGTAGCGCATCCGCCCGATGAGGCGGATCAACTCCGGATGCAGCCCGTGCACGCCGACGTCGTGCGCGGCACGCTCTCCCATCTCGACCAGCTGGGCATCGAGCTCGGTCTTCGCCTTGACGACGACTTCCTCGATGCGGCCCGGATGGATCCGGCCGTCGACGACGAGCGCGTCGAGCGCGCGCCGCGCGACCTCGCGACGCACCGGATCGAAGCAGGAGATCACCACGGTGTCCGGGGTGTCGTCGATAATGACATCAACGCCGGTGGCAAGCTCGAAGGCACGGATGTTCCGCCCCTCGCGCCCGATGATCCGGCCCTTCATCTCGTCGTTGGGGAGGGCGACCGCCGAGACGGTCGACTCGGCGGTGTGCTCGGCGGCGAGTCGCTGGGTGGTGATCGCGAGAATGCGCCGGGCATCCTTGTCCGCCTCGCGCTTGGCGCGCTCCCGGATCTCGCGACCGGCGGCAGCGGCCTGGGTCCGCGCCTCGTCCTCGACCTGTTGCCGGACCTCGCGGGCGGCGGCCTCGGCGCTGAGCCCGGCGACGCGCTCGAGCCGCTGCTGCACTTCGCCATGCAGCAGCGTCAACTCGGCTTGCCGGGCCATCAGCCCCTGTTCGCGCGCGGCGAACTCGCCGCGACGCTGTTCCACCGCCTTCTCCTCGGTGCGCAGCCGATCCTGCCGCTCCGCGACCTGGGCTTCGCGATCAGCCAGTCGACGCTCCGCCTTGTCGACCTCATCGCGGCGTCGGGCCGCCTCGCGCGCCGCCTCTTCCTTGATGGCGACTGCTTCCTCACGGGCCGCCACCACCTGGCGCTCGCGGGTCACCCCGGCGTCGCGCTCGGCGGCTGCCACCAGCTCCGCGGCGTCCTGTCGGGCCCGGTCGCCCAGCGCCCGCAAGGAGCGGGCACTGCGCGCGAGCACCATGTTCCAGAGGAACATCCCGATCGGAACGCCCACCACCAGACCGCCGACTGCGGCGATCATCAGCGTCGTATCCATCATTTATGCCCTCGACCGGTGCCAGGCGGCACCGGGCAGTGGTCACTCGGTCGCGCCCCCACGGGGGCCGCGCTTGGCAGGCGGCAGGAGACGCGTCAGGTCATCGGCCAGCGCCGTGATGCGGCTGGCCACTTCCCCGTCGGTACGACGGGCACGAAAGAGCTCGTCGGTCACGGCGAGCCCGGCAAGGATGGCGGCCTTGTGGGCCTCCAGGGTCGGCAGCATCGCCCGGATGCCGCGCAGCTTGTCATCGAGGTACGCGGCGACGTCGCGGGTGTATTCGGCGGGCAACTCGGAACGGACCACCAGTTCCTCGCCCCCGACCACCACGCGCACCGACTGCTTGGGGGCCTCGCTCACGAGCGTGCCTCCGACCCGAATTCCTGCTCGAGAAAGGCGAGCCGCTGCTGCAGCCGGACGACCATGTCGCGGGCACGGTCGACGCGCGCACGCAGGTCGAGGTTCTCGCGCTGCAGGTCGAGCGTGCGCGCCTGCATCCCGATCACCTGCTGCCCCGGCACCATGCCGTCCTGGGCCTTGAGTCCCTGCAGCTCCGCTTCCGCCTTGAGGCAGCGACGGCGCCATCCGGCCAACTCGTCGGTCAGGTGCCGGAGCACCCGATCGAGTTCGGCCAGTGCCGGCAGGTCAGGACGTACGTACGGTGACGTCAAGCTCGCGCTCCAGGGAAGTCCGCAGGCGGCCCATCGCCTGCTCCACATCGGCATCGGTCAGGGTGCGATCGGCGGCGCGGAAGACCAACCGCACCGCCACGCTGCGCCGACCGTCCGGAAGATTCTTGCCTCGGTACTCGTCCACGACTGCCACCGACGCGAGCGCATGGCGTTGCCCGCGCTGCAGCAGGAGGGTGGTCACCGCCTCGACGGCGCAGGCATCGGGAACGAGCAGTGCCAAATCGCGGGTGGCCGCCGGGAAGGCCGGGACCGGGATGAAGGGGAGCGCCGCGGCCACCGCCTGCGTCACCGTGATCTCCCCGCCGAAGAGCGGCGCGGCCCACGGCGGCGCATCGGCAACGAGCGGTCCGCAGTGCCCGACCACCGCACCGTCCGGACCCCGGGCAACCCACCGCCCCTCTTCAACTTGGACCCCAGCCGCCGGATGCGCCAGAGCCACCAATTGTTCGAACCGGGCTCTGGCATCCCACCGGTCCCACTGGGGCGCCTTCCCCCCGTCGGTCCAGTGCATCGGGTGCCGTGCCCCGGTCAGGACGAACGCCGCGTGCATCGCCTCGGCTGGCCGGTCACCGGCCGGCCCCTTCGCGAAGACGGTCCCGACCTCGAAGAGGCGAACGTCGCCAGTCTGGAGGGCCCAGTTGGCCTCGACCTGCTGGACCAGCGCCGGAAGGAGGGCGTCGCGGAGCATCCCCTGCTCCGCCGAGAGCGGGTTGAGGAGGCGGACGGCGTCCGCGCCACCAGCCGCCACCATGGGCAGTGTCATGACCTCGGAGAAGCCGCTCGCCGCGAGTCCGCGACGGATGCGGGCGGCCGTTCCCCAGGCCGCATCGTCCTGGCGGGTGCCGGGGCGGAAGCCACGCAGGTCGGTCGGCAGCTGGTCGTAGCCATAGAGGCGCGCCACTTCCTCGATCAGGTCGATCTCGGTCGTCACGTCGGGACGCCAGCCAGGGACGTCGACCGCCATCCGGCCATCCTCGGGCTTCGCCACGACGGTGGCGCCCATCTTCACCAGCTGCTTCTCGATCGTGCCCCACGCCAGCTCAACCCCGAGTACCTGCGCCACGCGCGCCGGACGGAGGAAGATCCGCGGCGGATGCGACGGCACCGGGAAGACATCAACCGTGGGGCCATCGAGCGTGCCGCCCGCGACCGTCACCAACATCCGAATGGCACGGCGGAACGCATCGACCGCGCCCCAGCGATCGGTGCCGCGCTCGAAGCGCTGCGAGGCATCGGTCGAGAGGTTGGCGGCACGCCGCGCCGCCCGCACGCGGGACGGATCGAACCAGGCGCACTCGAGGAAGATGTCGGTGGTGGCATCGGTGACTTCGGTGTCGTGGCCACCCATCACGCCGGCGATGCCGATCGCCCGCTCCGCATCGGCGATCATCAGCGAGCCTGCTGCCACCGTGCGGGTGACGCCATCGAGGGTGACCAGCGACTCCCCCTCACGCGCTCCGCGCACGATCAACGCCGGACCGCGCAGCGTCGCGGCGTCATAGGCATGCATCGGCTGGTTGAGCTCGAGCATGACATAGTTGGTGACGTCGACGACGTTGTTGATGGAGCGGACGCCCGCGCCTTCGAGCCGCTGCTGCAGCCACGCCGGCGAGGGGCCAACCTTCACGCCCCGAATCACGGCGGCGAAGAAGCGACCACAGCCATGGTCGGCGATCGCGAGCTTCACGCCGCCGACCTGCACCTGGTCGGTATAGCGGCCCGGCACCGGCAAGTCGAGCTCCACCTCGCCGGGCACTTCGGGCAACCGATAGGGCACGCCGTACGACGCGGCGAGTTCGCGCGCGACGCCCTTGTGGCCGAGCAGGTCGGGGCGGTTCGGCGTCACGTCGACGTCGAGGCGATCGTCGCCGCTGTCGTGCAGGATCTCGAGCAACCGCGTCCCCGGGGCCGCGTCCGTGTCGAGCGTCATGAGGCCGTCGTGATCCTGGCCGAGGCCGAGCTCGCGCGCCGAGCAGAGCATCCCCTCGGAGGCCTCGCCGCGCAGCTTCCGCTTCTCGATCAGCATGCCACCAGGCATCACGGTGCCGAGGCGTGCGAACGGGTACTTCTTTCCGGCCGTCACATTCGGGGCGCCGCAAACCACCTGGAAGATCGTCCCACTGCCATCATCGACCGTCGTGACGCGGAGCTTGTCGGCGTTCGGGTGCGGGCGCACGTCGGTGACGAGTGCCACGACGAACGGCGTGAGGTCGGCACCGATCGGTTCGATCGCGTCGACCGGCGCGCCGAGCATGCCGAGGCGGGCGGCAATGTCCTTGGCGTCGAGAGGCTGGCGGAGGAAGGCCTCCAGCCAGCGGCGCGAGATCTTCATCGGCCGATCCCCCCGAACTGCGAGAGCACGCGCATGTCGCCGCCGTAGAGCAGGCGGATGTCGGGCAGGCCGTAGCGCTGCATGGCAATGCGCTGCGGGCCCATGCCGAAGGCGAAGCCGGTCCAGCGCTCGGGGTCGAGGCCAACGCCGCGCAGGACGTTCTCGTGCACCATGCCGCAGCCGAGGATCTCCATCCAACCGGTCCCCTTGCACGCGGCGCAGCCGGCGCCATCACAGAGGCGGCAGCCGACATCCATCTCGGCCGACGGTTCCGTGAACGGGAAGAACGACGGCCGGAAGCGGACGCGCGTGTCGGGCCCGAGGAAGCGCTGCGCGAAGTGCGTCAGCGTCGCCTTGAGATCGACGAAGGTGATGCCCTCGTCGACGGCGAGGCCTTCGATCTGCGAGAAGGCCGGGGCGTGCGACGGATCGAACGGGTCGTTGCGGTAGACGATGCCGGGGATCACGACGCGATACGGCGGCGGGCCATCCTGCATCACGCGGATCTGCACCGGCGAGGTGTGGGTGCGCAACAGCATCCGCTCGCCCACCGGGCGCGGCGCGCCCTCGGGATCGAGGTAGAGCGTGTCGTGCATGTCCATCGCCGGATGATCGGGCGGGAAGTTCAGCATCCCGAAGTTGTGCTGCTCATCCTCGGCCTCGGGGCCGAGTGCCACGGCGAAGCCCAAGCCGCGGAAGATCTCGACGATCTCGTCGACCACGACGGTCACCGGATGCAGCGTGCCGGGCCACTGCGCGCGGCCCGGCATGGTGAGGTCGACATCGCGCGAGGCGAGCGAGGCGGTGGCGGCGGCGAGCTCGGTGCGGCGCGCCTCGACGGCGGCTTCGAGCTCGACCTTGAGGCGATTGAGGGCGCCACCCACGGCGCGCTTCTCCTCGAGCGGAAGCGCGGCGAGCCCCTTCAGGAGCGCGGTGACCTCGCCCGCCTTGCGGCCGAGCAGGGCGGTCGCTTCGGCCTCGAGGGCGTCGGCGGCGAGCGTGGGGATGGCGGCAAGCCGCGCCCGAAGGGGCGCGAGCGACGGATGATCAGGCGACTCGGACACGACGACTCCGGACGACGATGGCGGCGGAAAGCGACAGCGGGGCCGCCCGTGCAGCGACGGCCGGCCCCGCGGGCGAAGTGCGTGGCAGGGCGGCTCAGGCCGCCTGGTGCGCCTTCGCCATTTCGGCCAGCTTCGCAAACGCGTCGGCATCGTTCACGGCGAGGTCGGCGAGGACCTTGCGGTTCACCTCGACGCCGGCGGCCTTGAGGCCCGCCATCAACCGCGAGTACGAAATGTCGTGCATGCGCGCGGCGGCGCCGATGCGGACGATCCAGAGGCGGCGGAAGTCGCCCTTCTTCTTGCGGCGGTCGCGGTAGGCGTACGCCAGGCCCCGCTCGACGTTCTCCTTCGCGGCCTTGTACAGCTTGCTGCGCGATCCGAAGCCACCCTTGGCGGCTTCCATGATCTTCTTCTTGCGAGCGTGGTGGGCAACACCATTCTTGACGCGTGACATGGGCTATCTCCTCAGGCCTGAAGCAGCTTGATGGTGCGCGGGTAGTCCGCCGAGGACACCAGCGCCGCCTTGCCGAGCTGGTTCTTCCGCTTCTGGGTCTTCTTGGTCAGGATGTGGCGCTTGTTGGCGCGGGAGCGCTTGATCTTGCCCGTGCCCGTGATCGTGAAGCGCTTCATCGCGGCGCGCTTGGTCTTCTGCTTCGGCATGTCGTAACTCTCCAGTGATTCCAGCAGGGTCCGACGCCTTACTTCGGCGCGAGGACCATGATCATGTTGCGGCCGTCGAGCTTCGCTTCCTGCTCAACCTTGCCGATGTCGACCAGGGCGGCGGCGACGCGGTCGAGGACCGCCTTGCCGAGCTCGGTGTGGGCGATCTGCCGCCCACGGAACATCATGGTGACCTTGACCTTGTTGCCCTCGCCGAGGAACTCGCGGGCGTGCCGGGTCTTGAAGTCGAAGTCGTGGTCGTCAATGCCCGGCCGGTACTTCACTTCCTTCAGGTGGATCACGTGCTGCTTCTTCTTGGCCGCACGGGCCGCCTTGGCCTCTTCAAACTTGAACTTGCCGTAGTCCATGATCTTGACGACGGGCGGGCGAGCCATCGGGGCAACCTCGACCAGGTCGAGGCCCCGCTCTGCGGCAGCCGCGAGCGCTTCCTCGATCGGCAGCACTCCGAGCTGTTCGCCCTCACCCGTCACCACCCGCACCGGCGAAATCCGAATTTGCCGGTTGACCCGCACGCGACGTTCACGATCGAAGCTGGACAGTGGCAGTTCCTCCCCACAGGACAAAAAACGGACACCCCACCGAGGCGGGGTGTCCGAAGAGTTGCACCGCGGCCCCGTGGGACCGGATGCTTATGTCTCCTCAGACCGCGTCGCCATGTCCTTCGGCTCGGGGTGGGACGGATCTCCCGTCCTCTTGCGATGGGGGGAACCTAGTGGACCGGCCCTCCCCGGTCAAGGGGGTGCCGTTCCGTGGTGGAACATATGGCCGATACCCCTCCCCGGCAGGTCTGCCGACACCAGGCGGGGCCTACTTCTTCGAGGCGTCGCCGATCATGGCGCCGCCGACGGCGCGCCACCATCCGCTCCGCCAGCTCCGTCCCCTTCTCCCCCGACACCATCCGCCCACCCACCGTGTCGGCGTCGTGCTCGAAGACGACCCGCCACCCCTCGGCCATGCCGCGGTAGTAGAGCGCCCGCTTGCTCTCGAGGGTGCGGAGCGGCTCCACGTCGTACCCCATGATCCACGGCAGCGGCAGGTGGTGCGCCGTCGGCACCGTGTCGGCCGGGAAGAGGAGCCCCTCCCCCGCGCTCTCGAGCAGCACCGCCATGTGCCACGGCGTGTGCCCAGGGGTGACCATCACGCGGACGCCAGGGACGATCGTGCCCGCGGGGCCGTCGATCATCTGCATCTGCCCCGACTCGATCAGCGGCGCGTAGTTGTGCGGGAAGTAGCTCGCCGTGGTCCGCTCGTTGGCGTGCGCGGCGTAGGCGTACTCGCGCCGATGCGCCACGTACCGCGCGTTCGCGAAGGTCGGCTGCACCCGCCGCTCGGCGTCATCCGGCGCGATGAAGGTGTTGCCGCCGGCATGGTCGAAGTGCAGGTGCGTCGAGACGACGACCTTCACATCCTCCGGCTTGTGCCCGAGTTCCGCGAGCGCATCCTCGAGTGCCGTGCGGCCGTCGGCCCCCGCGTTCTCGATGCCGTAGATGTCGAGGAACTTCTGCGTCTCCTTGTTGCCGAGTCCGCTGTCGACGAGGACGAGGCCGTCGTCGTGCTCGATCAGCAGCGTGCGCATCGCCAGGCGGATCCGGTTGCGGGCGTCCGGCGCAATGCGCTTTTCCCAGAGCGGCTTCGGCACGACGCCGAACATCGCGCCGCCATCGAGATGCTGGATGCCGGCCTCGAGCGCGTGCACCCGGAGCTTGCCGACTTGCATGGTGGTGACGCGGCTCACTGCGGCAACTCGGCCACCGGCGTGCGATGCATCGTCTCGAGGTCGTGCAGCGTGCGGACACCCTTCTCGGCAGCGGCGCCCAGCAGCTTCTCGAGCAGCATCCCGGTGACGATCGCATCGCCGGCGGCACGGTGGCGCGCGGTGAATTCCATCCCGAAGCGCGCGGCGAGCGAGCCGAGCGAGTACGACGGCTCGTGCCGATAGAGCCGCCGCGCGAGTCGCACGGTGCAGAGGCGCGGGCCGTCGAGCGCGAGGTCGCGCGCGCGCTTCACCTCGGCGCCGACGAAGCCCCAGTCGAAGCGCGCGTTGTGCGCCACGAAGACACGGCCGGCGAGCGCATCGACCACCTGGTCGGCAATGTCGCGGAACGCGGGCGCACCCTGCACCATCGCGTCGGTGATGCCGGTGAGCTCCTGGATGCGGCCCGGAATCGAGCGCCCCGGATTCACCAGTGAATCGAACACGACCTCGCGGCGAGCGCCCTGCACCACCACCACCGCAATCTCGGTGATCCGGTCATCGCCGACGGGCTGCATGCCTGTGGTCTCGACGTCGACCACGGCGAAGGCGCACTCGTCGAGCAGTGGGGAACCCTGCGCTGCGGCGAGCAGCGCCCAGCGGCCGTCGGGTTGCTGCCGCACGCGCGGGTCGGCGCCGAGGAGCGCGGTGGCGAGGCGATCGGCAACGGCACGCGGCGCATTCGGCAGCCCCAGCACCTGCACCGCCAACTGCTCCGCATCGACAGGGCCGTCGGCGAGCAGCAGCAGGGCGCGATCGACCAGCGTCCCCGACGGCACCGCCGAGAGCCCGCTCACGCGCGCCGCGCATCCACCGCGCGATGCGCGATGGCGTAGGAGAGCGTCTCGAGTTCGACGGCGAGGTTCACGTTCTTCACTTCGACTCCCTCGGGGACATGCAGCTGCACGGGGGCAAAGTTCAGGATCGCGGTGACGCCGGCCTTCACGAGTCGATCGACCAGCGCCTGGGCCGGATCGGCCGGGGTCACCAGGACGGCCAGATCGACGCGCTCGTCGCGGACCACCTGCTCGAGGTGCGCCACGTTCTGCACCGGAATATCACCCCACGACTGCCCGATCTTGGCGGGGTCCTTCTCGAGGACGGCGACGATGTCGAAACCGCGAGCGCCGAATCCGGAATACTGAACCAGGGCGCTGGCCAGCCGCCCTGCCCCGATCATCATGACCCGGTAGCGGCGGGTGAGGCCGAGGATCTCGCGCAGCTCGCTCGCCAAGGCGTGGACATCATAGCCCAGCCCCCGCTTCCCGAAGGAACCGAAAAACGAGAGATCCTTCCGAACTTGTGCGGAGGTGGTGCCGGCGCGGTGCGCCAGGGCCTCGGAGGAGAGGGTGTCCGCTCCCTGTTCCGCGAATTCCTCGAGGAAGCGCAGGTAGATCGCGAGGCGGCGAACGGTGGAGTCGGCGATCTTGCGCTGGAGCATTTGTGAAATGTTTCACGAGCCCGGGGGCGGGGCAACCCCGGAACGGAAACGGCCGGCCCAGAGGGGCCGGCCGCCGCCGTGTCCGAGCGCCCGCTCACCCCTCAGCGCGGCCAGAGCCAGCCGAAGACGCCGGCGGTCACCGCCCCGTACAGCAGGGCGTCGAAGGTGGCCTTGGCGGCCAACCCGACGCCGCGGTGGTACCAGATGGTGATCGGCCACGCGCCCGCCCCGTAGGCAACGAAGGCGGTGGTGCCGGCGAAGCGGAAGGCCTGCAGATAGTCGGCCCCGACCGGCAACGCCCGCGAGGTGACATAGGCGCAAATGGTCGAGACCACCAGCAGGAAGAGAAACCACTGGGCGAAGGTCGGCCCCATCAGGAAGGGCTGGTTCTTCATGACGGTCAGCGACATGACCGGCCCCTGGCGCAACTTCTCCGTGAAGTCCGGGGAGCCCATGTCCTTCATGTCCGCGGCCCGCGGCAGCATGTAGTCGCCGGGTGGAATCGCAAACGGCCGCAGCGCCGCCATCACCCGGTCCTGATCGGGGACCGCCGGATAGTCGCCCTTGTGCCAGGGGAAGACGGTGTGGACCATGCTGGAGAGGAGGAAGACGGCGACGGCGGAGAGGACGATCGGCAGCCAGAGGGAGGCGATGGTCACCATGAGGGGCTCCAGGAGGGGGGAGGACGGTGAGCGCCGACGATAACGCCGGATTCCCTCCCCCGACAGGGGCCTACCAGTCGACCGAGCGGTAGTCCTTGAGGAACTGTCCCCACACATGGTCGCCCGTGTTCATCCCCGCGATGATCGGATCGACGATGCGGGCCGCACCATCGATGATGTCGAGCGGCGGGTGGAAGCGGTGCTCCGCCGTCTTGGCCGCCGCGAGCTCCACCGGATCCTCGTCGGTCACCCAGCCGGTGTCGACCGAGTTCATGTGGATCCCGTCCTTCTGATAGTCTGCCGCCGCCGTGCGCGTCATCATGTTGAGGGCGGCCTTCGCCATGTTCGTGTGCGGATGACGCGTGGTCTTGAAGCGGCGATAGAACTGCCCCTCGACGGCCGAGACATTGACGATGTGCTTGTCCCGATTCGGCGTGCGGTTCATCAGCGGGCGCAGCCTGGCATTGAGCACGAACGGTGCGACGGCATTGACGAGCTGCACTTCGAGCAACTCCACCGTCGACACTTCATGCAGATGCAAGCGCCATGAGTTCCGGCCGCGCAGGTCGACCTGCTGCATGTCGATGTCGAGCTCCCCTTCCGGGAAGAGATGCGACTGGCCCAACAGCTCCTCGGCGAGGAGCGGCACCTGCGAGAGCGCGGCGGCGTGCGTGAGCCCCGGCACCTCGGTCAGGAGCTCGTTGATCTTCGGCAGCCCGTCGCTCGAGGCCGCAATGGCATTGGCCTCGCGCATCCCTTCGAGCGGATGCAACAGCTTGCGCGCCGCCGGCGGCAACTCCTTCAGCGAGCCGAGCTCCGCCGCCATCATATGGCGATAGAAATCGGGCGGACGCCGCACGGTCTGGCAGGCGTTGCTGATGATGTAGTCCAGCCGGTCGGTCTCGGTGATGAGCCGATGACAGAGCGCCTCGACGCTCGGCGTGTGCCGCAGGTCGAGCCCGACGATCTCGAGGCGGTCGCTCCAGTCGCCGAAGTCCGGCTCCTTCGCATAGCGCATCGCCGAGTCGCGCGGGAAGCGCGTGGTGACAATCAGCCGGGCGCCGGCGCGCAGCATCTTGAGGCCGGCCTGGTAGCCGATCTTCACGCGGCCACCCGTGAGCAGCGCGACGCGCCCGCTCAGGTCGGCCAGCTCACTCCGCTTGACGAAGTTGAACTCGGCGCAGGTCGGGCAGAGCTGATCGTAGAAGTGATGGACCGCGGTGTAGTCCTGCTTGCAGACGTAGCAGTTCTGCGGCTGGATCGCCTCGCGGAAGTCGGGATCGTCCTCGACCTCTTCCGGCTCGACCGGATTTGCCAGGAAGTAGTTCGGGGTCGCCACGCCGGGGCGGGTCCGCAACTGCCGGATCCCGGTGCTGCCCAGCACCGACTCTTCGATGTGGACCTTCTCCGCCTTCCGCTTCCGTGCCGCGGCCTTGACCAACTGCCGGCGCGAGAAGGCGTCGGGGGCGTAGACCTTGGCCGCGGCATTCAGGAGCCGATGCCGCACGTCGTCGGTCAGGTGGACCAGGACGGCGCGGTCGGCCACGATCGCCTCGAGGATGTCGGCGGCCTCGGCGATCTTGGCGAGCTGCTCGGGGCTGGGGGCCTCCGGCGAGGTGAAGTCTGGGGTCGTCATGGGGGACAGACTAACCGAGCCGCCGGGGAAGGCAAAGGGCACCGGGCGGCGATAGCTTTGAGCCATTCCACCACGGAGTCCGCCTGATGTCCACCGATCCGACTTGCCTGACCCGCGATGCCGCGGTCCGGCAGGCCTACAGCGCCGATGCCTCGGGGCTGACCATGCTCCCCGACGCCGTGGCCCGGCCCGCCTCGGCCGCCGAGGTCGTGGAGGTCATGCGCCAGGCGTCGGCCGACGGGACGCCGGTGACGCCGGCGGGGGGCCAGAGCAGCATGACGGGCGGCTCGATCACGGACCGGGGGACGCTGCTCTCCCTCCGTGGGATGGCGAAGATCCTCGACATCGATCCGGTGCGGCGGACGGCCCGGGTCGAACCCGGGATCCTGGTGGGCGATCTGAAGCGGGCGCTGGCCGCGGAGGGGCTCCTCTTCGCGATCGACCCGACCTCGGAGGAGGAGGCGGCGCTCGGAGGGTCGATCGCCTGCAATGCCTCGGGTGCCAGGTCCCTTCGCTACGGCGCCACGCGGCGGCACATCAGCGGGTTGAGCGTCGTGTTGCCGAGCGGCGAGCAGATCGAGATCTCGCGGACACGGCTCGAGAAGAACACCGTCGGCTACGCCGCCATCCATGACCCGATCGACTGGTTCATCGGCAGCGAAGGAACGCTTGGTGTCGTGGTCGCCGCCGAGCTGTCGCTCCTGCCGCTGCCCGAACGGGTCACGGGCATCGGCTTTCCCTTCCCCGGCGATCGCGAGGCCCTGGCGTTCGTGGTGGCCGCGCGCGAGGCGATGGCGCTCGGTACGATCGCGCCGCGCTGCCTCGAGTTTCTCGACGTCGAGGCGCTGCGGATCATCCGCAACGAGGACGGCGGCCAGGGACACGCTGGCAACGCCTTCGTCTACACCGAGGAGGAATCGCGCGGCGACGCGACCCCCGACTTCGACGAGTGGCTCTCGCTTGCCGAGCTGCACGGGGCGCTGGTCAACGACGTCCTCGTCTTCGACGACGACGCCAAGATCCGCACGGCGCGGCTACTCCGCCACGCCGTGCCCGCCACGATGCTCGAGCGCGGCAACGCCTTCGCCGCGCAGGGTGGCCGGCGCATCGCGACCGACTGGGCCGTCCCCTATCCGCGGCTCGCCGAGGCGATCGGGATCGCTCGCGCCGCGGTGGCCGAGCATGGCGTGACCGTGCCGACGATCTACGGGCACGCCGGCAACGGCCATCCGCACATGGACTTCGTGGCGCGGAACGGCGAGCAGGTGCACGCCATCGAAGAGACCATCGCGGCAATCCTCCGCCCGATCCTCGCGATGGGCGGGACGGTGGCCGCCGAGCATGGCATCGGGAAGATCAAGCATCGCTGGATGGGGATGCAGCTCAGCGCACAACAGCGGGCGGTGATGCAGGGGATCAAGCAGGCGCTGGATCCGCAGGGGTTGATGGCGCCGGGGAATATTTTCTAGTTGTTGGACATGAGTCGTTGGTCGTTAGAGAGTGTCATCCTGAGCGAGGCGCCGTAGGTCGCGAAGTCGAAGGACCTCTTTCCGCAACGCACGGCGAAGGTCCTTCGACTGCGCCCGCTTCGCGGGCTTCGCTCAGGATGACATGCCTAACGACCAACGACTAACGACCTAACGACCCCCAGCAACCTCACCCACTCCTCCACCCCCACCACCTCAGGCCGCACATCCGGCGAGATCCCGGCGGCCTCCAGTTGCGCGGCGGCCGTCTCGGCGTCCACGCCCGTCGCCTCGCGCAGGGCGCGCTGCATCCGCTTCCGCCGGTAGGAGAAGAGCGAAGTCACCAGCCTCCGGAAGGCGGGGACCTGGTCGCCGGCGACAAGCGGGACGGCGCGCGGTATGAGGTGGAGCACCGCCGAGTCCACCTTGGGAGGCGGCGTGAAGGCGCCGCGACCGACGACGAAGCCGCGGTGGGCGGCGGCGACAGCCTGGATGCCGATCGAGAGCGCGCCGAAGTCGTCGTGGCCGGCCGGCGCCACGACACGGTCGGCGACTTCCTTCTGCACCAGGTACGTGACCGACGCGGGAAACGGCGCGGTGAGCGCCTTCTCGAGCAGCGGCGAGGTGATGTAGTACGGGATGTTGCCGACCACACGCCACCGCCGGCCGAGTGCCACCCACGGCGCCACCAGCGCGTGCCAGTCCATCTCGAGCGCATCGCCATTCACGACGATGAAGTCGCGGCCGGCGAACTGCCGCTCGAGGCCGGTGAGCATCCGGGCGTCGCGCTCGATCGCGACCACCGTCGCCCCCGTGTCGAGCAGCGCCGTCGTGAGCGCCCCGGGACCTGGCCCGATTTCGAGCACCACGTCGCCCGCCCCCGACTCACTCGCCGCGGCAATCTTGGCGAGCAGCTCGGGATTGGTGAGGAAGTGCTGCCCCAGTGACTTGTCGGCGCGTACTCTCACATGCGCAACACAAGGAGGGTGCAGTCGTCGGTCGGTGCCCCGCCCCACTCCATGACGTCATCCATCACCGCGCGCACCAACTGCTCCGGCGTCCGGCCACGGCCCTCCTCGAGCTGCGCGATGATCCGCGCCTCGCCGTAGCGTTCCCCCTCGGCGTTGGGCTGATCGATCAAGCCGTCGGTGAAGAGCACCAGCGTGTCGGCGGCGAAGTGCCACGGCACCACGCGCCGACCGAAGCGGGATTCGTCCACCAACCCGAGCGGCGGCGCCGTCGGCGCGAGCCGTTCGGCCGGGCCGAAGCGCGGCAGGCGATACGCGTAGGGATGGCCGGCGTTGGTGTACGTCAGTCGACCCGCGGTCGGATCGAGCACCCCGTAGAAGGTGGTCAGGTACATCTCGGTGGTCGCGAGCTCGTCGGCGAGCGAGTCGCGCAACAGCCCGAGGGTCTCATCGGGCGGCGTCGTCGCGTTAGCGTAGATGCCCGCGGCGGCCATCACCTGCGCCGCGATCAGCGCCGCGGAGAAGCCGTGCGACGAGACGTCGCCGAGCATGACGCCGATGCGCCCGACGCCGAGACGCGAGAAGGTGTAGAAGTCGCCACCGAGCGACTCTGCGGCCCGCGACTCCACGGCGACATCGGCCTCGCCACGCAGCACGGCCGGTGTCGGCATCAGCTTGAGCTGGAGGTCGTGGGCCAGTTCGAGTTCCCGCTCGAGGCGCTGGCGCCCGTGCTCGGAGGCCACGAGGCGTGCATTCTCCAGCGCGGCCCCGATCTGCGTGGCCACGGCGGCGACGAGCTTGGTTTCCTCGCGCGTGAACGCGCCGCCGCCGCTCCGCTCTGCCAGGGCCAGCGTGCCGATGACGCGGCTCGCCTCGCCCGACGTGGCGTAGGTGATCGGCACGGCGAGGACCTCGCCCGGGACCCAGGTCGGTTGCACCCCGGTCTCGATCCGGCCCGAGCGGAACGCGCGGCAGACGATGATGTCCTGCTCGTCCACCGAGACCGCCGGCGGGACGGTCTCGTCCGTCACGCCGAGGGAGGCGACGGTGCTCAACATCCGCGTCTCGGCGTCGTAGATGCGCAGCGCCGCGCGGCGCGCGCCCACGACGGCGGTCACCTCGCGCAGAATCAGCGCGGCCACGTCGTCCACCGACCGCGCACGCCCCAGCAATTCGCCGATGGTGTAGAGGAGGTCAATCTCCTCGTATCGCGCCGCGAGCTCCCCGGTGAGCTCGACGGCATTCCGCTCGGCGTCCAGGATGACCTGGACGATCGGGAGCAGTCGCGCCGGGAGGTCGTCGTCGCGGTGCCCTTCCAGTGGCACCACTTCGAGGAACATCCCCGGCGACTCGGGCAGCGCCAGCCAGGCCGCCGCATCCTGCCCGGCGGTGCGGGGCGCACGCGGGGCCGTGGCGCCGGCGGCGGGACCCGCCAGCAGGCGCCATCGCTCACCGTCGAGTTGCCAGAGTCGCAGGGTGGCACCGGCCAGCGCGCCGAGCGGCGCGAGGGCCCCGCCGAGGTGGTTCAGCAGCGGGGCAGCGTCATCCAGATGGTGTTTCCTCGATCGTTGAAGGCGACGTGATCGGCGAGATGCCGGATCATGTAGAGGCCGCGGCCGGTGGTGCGCTCCAGCGCCTCGGGCGTGGTGGGGTCGGGGAGCGCCTCGGGATCGAAGCCGTCGCCCTCATCGGTGACGCCGATGATGACCTGCGTGGCGTGCAGCTCGATCTCGACGATGACACGGAGCGCGGGGTCGTTGCGGTTGCCGTAGAGCATCGCATTGGCAACGGCCTCGGCGACGACGGTGCAGACGCGAAAGTGTGCGCGGCCCGCCACCGGGTCGGGGCCGAAGCAGCACTCGGCAACGACCTCGACGAGGTGCCCCACCTGCGACACGTCGCTCGGCAGGACGACGCGATACCGCTCGCGATCGTCCGGTTCGGGACTGGGAAGGCGCGCAGCGATCAGCATCGGCCGATCAGAAGCCGACGAGCGCCCCGGCCGGCGTGTCGGCGATGGTGAACAAGGTGTCGAGCTTGGTCAACTCGAAGAGGGCCCGCAGGTCCTCGTTGAGTCCGGCCAGGCGGAGCTCGCCGCCGGCCTCACGCACCTTGCGATTCACCGAGACCAGCGCACCGAGACCGGACGAGTCGATATAGGCCGTGGGGGTGAAGTCGAGCACGAAGCGACGATCGCCGCGATCGAGGGCGTCCTGCAGCAGCTGCTTGAGCTCCTGCCGGTTGGCCACGATCAGCTGTCCCTCCACGGCCACCACCACGACGCCGCCTGCATCACGCGTTTCAGTGAACGCCATCAGTTCCTGCTCCTTGAGTCGAGTGCATCCGCAGGGTGGCCTGCAACACCACCATCGCGGCAACGTCCACAATATCGTCCGGTGTGGCCCCGCGCGACAGGTCGGACATCGGGCGGGCGAGTCCCTGCAGCAGCGGGCCGGCCGCCGACGCACCAGCCAGCCGCTCGGTCAGCTTGTAGGCGATGTTCCCCGCCTCGAGCGAGGGAAAGACCAGGATATTGGCCCGCCCCCCGACCGGCGACGCTGGACACTTCCGGGCGGCCACCGAGGCGTCGAGGGCGGCATCGGCCTGCAGTTCGCCATCGGCCGGCACGTCGGGCGCAATGGCGCGAAAGAGCTCCAGCGCGGCCCGCACCCGGTCGATCTCCGGCCCGGCGGCGCTCCCGAGGGTGCTGTAGGAGAGGAAGGCCACGACCGGCTCGTCGCCCACGAGCGCCCGTCGGTCGGCGGCGGCGGCGACCGCGGCCGCCGCCATCTGCTCGGGGGTAGGCACCGGGATCACCGCGATGTCGGTGTAGGTCAGGACGCGATCGTCCGGAAGGCCGAGGTACATCGCCGAGGTGACGGCCGTGATGCCATCGGCGAGCCCGATCGCCCAGAGCGCGGCGCGGAGGACGTCGGCCGTCGGCGCGAGGGACCCCGCGATGCAGCCGTCGGCCAACCCGAGCCCGACCAGGCCGGCGCCGAAGCGCAGCGGGTCCGCCGCCAGATCCAGCGCGTGCACGCCATCGCGCACCGACGCGGGCCGGCGATGGCGCAGCCAATTGGCGACCTCGGGCAGCCGCTCATCCTGTGCGGGGTCGATCTGGCCCGCGCCCAGCAGGATCGAGTCCGCGATGCCCAGGGCGGCGAGCGTGGCCGCGGCCGCCTGCACGCGCGGGTCCTCGCCCTCGGGAAAGACGAGCGTCGCGCCGGCTCCAGCGGCCCGCGCGCGCAGTGACTCGCGGAAGCTCACCGCCCGAACCGGGTCGCGAGGGCCTTCGCCACCGCCGGATGGATCAGTCCATCGAGATTGCCGCCGAAGCGAGCCGCGGTGCGCACCAGGGAGGACGAGAGGTAGGTCAGGTCGACCGCCGGGACGAGGAAGACGGTCTCGAGCGAGCCGTGCAGCTTGCGATTCATCATCGCCATCTGGAATTCATATTCGAAGTCACTGACGGCGCGCAGGCCGCGCACGACGATCGTGGCGTTCCGCTTGCGCGCAAAGTCGGCCAGCAGTCCCGAGAAGGAGGCATACTCGATCCGCGGATCGCGATCGGTCACTTCCTCGAGCATGGCCAGTCGCTCCTCGACCGTGAAGAGCGGTTCCTTCGCGGGGTTGATGGCGACGGCGACGATGAGGCGGTCGACCATCGTCAGCGCACGGCGGATGAGATCCTCGTGCCCTCGGGTCGGCGGGTCGAACGAGCCAGGGTAGATCGCGATGCGAGTCATGGGGCCCGAAAGAAGGAGACGGCGATGTCGCCCCAGCGGCGCGTGTCGGCACCAGGGAGTGTGACCGTCGGTGGATGTTCGACAGCAAGAATCCGTGCAAAGGGGCGTTCGCGCCAGAGGTCGGCGAGCCGGACGGCATAGTCCACCGAGAAGGGCGGGTCCGCCAACGCCAGATCGAAGGCACCGGGCTCGAGCGCGCCGGCGATGCGCATGGCATCCCCGCGACGAATGGTGGTGACGGTCTCCGCCCCGAGCGCGGCGATGTTGGCCTTGATCGCGGCGAGCGAGGGCGCGTTCAACTCGACGAAGGTGGCGTGGCGCGCCCCGCGTGACAGCGCTTCGAGCCCAAGCGCGCCGCTCCCCGCAAAGAGGTCGAGGACGTTGGCATCGGCGAGCTCCGGGCCGAGGATCGCGAGCCACGCTTCGCGGACGCGTTCGGCGGTCGGACGCACGCGGTCGTCCTTCGGCACCTGGAGTCGGCGTCCGCCCCAGCGTCCACTCACGATGCGCGTCATCCGCCGCGTGCCGGCGCGAGCGAGAGGACCCGCGCCTGCAGCGAGGAGACGCCGCGGAATTCGTTGCGCTCCAGCCGGAAGGCGACGTCCACGAATCCCTCCGCGAGTCCCGCGGCCCGATCGGCCCAGCCAAAGGCGATCGCGTCGACGACACGGCCATCCGCCGCGAGGCTCGCCTTCAGGTGCTTCTCGCCCACGGTGCGGCTGCCCTGCAGGCGGACGTGACGCGCGCCCAACACCGGTGCGGCGTTGCCCATGCCACACGGCTCGAGGTGCCGGCCCATCCGCTCGAGCTCATCGGTGACGTCGGCGAGGGGGAGCTCCAGGTCGACGCGCTGCGAGGGGCCCAGGTCGTCGGGCGTCAACTGGGCACGCGCCACGCTGACGAAGCGCGCACGAAACGCCTCGACCTGCTCGCCGGCGATCGTCAGGCCAGCCGCCATCCGGTGCCCGCCGTAGCGGGTGAGGAGATCGCCGCACGCCGTCAGCGCCGCGTGCAAGTCGAAGCCCTCGATGCTGCGCCCGCTCCCCTTCCCCACGCCGCCCTCGAGACCGATCAGGAAGGTCGGCCGACCGTAGCGCTCGACCACCCGCGAGGCCACGATGCCGATGACACCGGGGTGCCATCCCTCGCCCGCGAGCACGATCGCGGGATGCTCGGCCGCGTCGGCGTAGTGCTGCTCGACCAGCGCCATCGCGTCGTCCTGGATCTGCTGGTCGAGCGCCTGCCGTTCGCGATTCAGCCGTTCCAACTGTGCCGCCAGCGTGGCCGCTTCACGTTCGTCATCGGCGAGCAGCAGACGCACCCCGTCCTTCGCATCGGCGATCCGCCCGACGGCGTTGAGACGCGGCGCCAACGTGAAGCCGACCTGCCCGGCCCGGACCGGCTTCCCCGCCAGGTCACACTGCGCCAGCAACGCCTGCAGCCCCGGCCAGCGCGAGTCCTGGAGCAGCCGGAGGCCGTGCTTGACGAGGATGCGGTTCTCGCCGATCAGGGGCACGACGTCGGCCACGGTGGCGATGGCGACATAGTCCAGCAGGTGCATCGGGAACGAGGCGGGCAACCCCAGCGGTTCGACCAGTGCCTGCACCAGCTTGAAGGCGATGCCGGTCCCGCACATCATCCCGAGCCCGGCCTGGTCGTCGGCGCGCTGCGGGTTCACGATGGCGTCGGCGTCGGGAAGCCTCGGCCCGGGCAAGTGGTGATCGGTGATGATCACCTGGCGGCCAGCGGCCTTGGCGGCGGTGACCGCCTCGAGGGCGTTGGTGCCGCAATCGCAGGTGAGGATCAGCCCCGCCCCGACGCGCGCCGCCTCGGCGAGCCCGGCCGCACCAAAATCGTAGCCATCGGTGGTGCGGTGTGGCACGAAGGGAAAGACCGTCGCACCAGCCTGACGGAGCGCGCGCGTGAGCAGCGCGGTGGCGCATTGGCCATCGACATCGTAGTCGCCGTGCACGAGGATCGGCGTCCTGGCCGCAACCGCGCGCGTGATGATCGCGACGGCGTCGGCCATGCCGGCCAGCGCGTAGGGATCGGCGAGGGCATCAAGGGTGGGGCGCAGGAAGGCGCGGGCCCGCGCCTCCTCAGCAAACCCCCGCTGCACCAGCAATTTGGCGAGCGGGAGCGGGAGAGAGAGCGCCGCCGCCAGCGACGCGGCGGCCTCGGGATCCGGGGCCGGCGCGACGCGCCAGCGGGGCGCCGTGGTCAGACGACGGATTCCTGCAGGTAGATGATCGCCCCGCACATCTCGCACCCTTCCAGCAACAGCCCTTCGGCCTCGAGCCGACCAATGCGCGACGACGGGATCGCCGTATAGCACGCGGTGCAGATCGACTTGGTCGAGGGGACGAGAATCTCCGTCTTCCGCGAGCTGCGCAGGCGATCGTAGCGGACCCGGAGCGTGCGGTCGAGGGCAGAGGCCGACAACTCGCGCTCGGCCTTGGCCGCATCGAGTTCGGCCTGCAGTCCGGCGAGCCGCTCGGCGAACGAAGCGCGCGCCTCGGACTGCTCGGCGTGCAGCGCCGCGAGCCGTGCTTCGATCTCCGTCACCGCGTTGCCGCGGGTCGTGGCATCGTCGGCCAGGCGCATCCACTCGCTCTCTTCCTGCGCCAGAATGCTGCGCGCGAGTTCGACATCGGCCATCAGCTGGGCGGCGAGGCGCGGGTTCCGCTCCTGTTCGAGGCGAACGCGGCGCTTCTCCTGGTTGCTCTTCTGCGTATCGAGTTTCGTCGCGGTTTCGTCGCGGCGCCGCGCGAAGTCGGTGGCGGTGCGCGTCGCCGAGTGGATCTCGTTCTTGATCCGGTCGACGGCGACATCGAGGAGGGCGCGCTCGCTCTCCAGGGCCTCCAGCCGTTCGGCCAGTTCGGCGAGACGGCGATCCTTCGCTTGGACATCGAGCAGCTTCGGCAAGTCAGGATGCATCAGGAATCATTCCTCTGTTGGCGGATCGTCGCGGCTCGCGCGCGAGCGCGGCGCAGTGGCAAGATACATCCGGAATCGGGCCTGTCCCTCTTTGCTGAGCGCACGCCACCGGCGGCTGCGCTCCTGCGAGTCGGGTTCGGCCGCGATTTCGGGGAACTGGTGGATCTCCTCCAGGGCCTCCAGCGCCCCGGCGTACTCCTGATCGACATGGTACCCCTCCCCGGGCGGGGGCGACTCCATGAGGGCCTGCCAGGCCTCCTGGGCGCGCGGATCCAGCCCCAGCAGGGCATCACCGACCGGTGCCCCGTCCGGCAGCGCCACCAACGCCCCATAGATGCGGGCAAAGGTGGGGACCGTGAAGCGGTCGGGCGGCAATTCCCCACTCGCCCGGGCCAGCCAGGCCGGAGACGTCAACAGCAGCCGGAGCAGCTTTCGCTCGATCTCGGCGCCGGGGGTCCGCACTGCCGCCCGCCGTGGCGCGACCCGCTCCCCCCGCCCCTGGGCCTCGCGGTGCCACTCAGGCGGGCCCTCCTGCTCCGGAACGGCCGCCGGGCGAGAGGGCAACATCGCGGCGCGCGGTTTCGCCGCGGCTTCCGTCGCCACCACCTCACGCGGAATCCCCAGACGCTCTGCGACCCGCGAGATATAGAGCTCCCGAGTCACCGGATCGCTCGCGGCCCGCAGCGTCGAGAGCAGTTTGTCGAGCGCCTCGCGCGACTTGCGCACATCGGCGAACCACCCCTTCCGCTCCAGGAGCTGCAGCTTCCGCTCGAGCAGATCGACCGCATCCTCGAGTATCGGCGTCAACGCGCCTGCCCCACCATGCTGCACCACGGTGTCGGGATCGTCGCCCGGCGGCATCGTCGCGACGCGCACGCGGACCCCATGCGCCAGCAGGACGTCGCCGGCCCGGAAGGTCGACTTGAGTCCGGCGGCATCGCTGTCGTAGAGGATCACGACCTCGCTCGTGAAGCGCTTGAGGAGCGTGGCCTGCGCCTCGGTGAAGGCGGTGCCGAGCGGCGCCACGACATGATCAATGCCGGCAAGCGCGAGGCGCTGGGTGTCGAAGTAGCCTTCCACCAGGATCGCGAAACCGCTCTTCCGGATCGCGTGCTTGGCGAGGTGCATGTGATAGAGCTGCTCGCCCTTGTGGAAGATCGGCGTCTCGGGCGAGTTGAGATACTTCGGCTCGCCCCGGCCCAGGATGCGTCCCCCGAAGCCCACGACCCGTCCACGCAGGTCGTGAATCGGAAAGAGCAGCCGACCCCGGAAGCGCGGCGCGAGGGTGCCGTCGTCGCGGCGGACCACCAACGCGGCCTCGAGCATCGCCTCGTCGCCGAGGCCGAGCTGCTTCATCGCGGCCACGAACTCGGCACCGCGTGGGGCGTAGCCGAGGCCGAGCTCCGCGGCGGCGTCGAGGGCGAACTGGCGATCCAGGAGATAGCGGCGCGCGGGCTCGGCTTCGGTCGATTCGCGGAGCTGCGTGGCAAACCACCCCTGCGCCACCTCGCACGCCTGATACAATGGCTCGCGCGGGTCGGGGCCGATGCGCTCCGTGGCATCGGGGATCACGACGCCCACCCGGCGCGCGACCTCGCGCACCGCCGAGGGATAGTCGAGGCCGAAGCGCTTCTGGTACCAGGTGAAGACGTCGCCTGCCTCGTGGCAAACGAAGCAGTAGTAGAGGTTCTTCTTCGGGATGACGGCGAAGTTGCGATTGGTCCCGCCGTGGAACGGACAGGGGCCGCGCCAGTCGCTGCCGTTCCGCTTGAGCTGGATCGACTCCTGCACGATCTCCAGCAAGTCCGCGCTGTCGCGCACCTGCTCGATGAGTTCATCCGGGATCCGCGCCATCAGCGCAGCACCGCGATCGTCACGCCGGTGCCGCCCTGCTGGCGCTGGGCAAAGTCGAACGACGCGATCCGCTTGTCGTGGGTGAGCAGGCGGCGCACCATGTCGCGCAAGGCGCCGGTCCCCATGCCGTGGATGATGGCGAGATGCGGCTGCTCGGC
This sequence comes from Gemmatimonadota bacterium, assembly GCA_016704275.1. Lineage (NCBI taxonomy): Bacteria > Pseudomonadati > Gemmatimonadota > Gemmatimonadota bacterium. Next base: position 161,157 of record JADJAK010000003.1, on the reverse strand, counting down.
GAGGACGGCACCATCGATCGCCCCGATCACCACCGCCTCCGCTTCGTCGGCGCGCATCCCGCGCAGGTCGAGCTCGTACGCGGCCTCGCGCGTCGGCTCGTCGACCGGGCGCAGCATCGCCTTCGCCTTCGGTGCGGCCTCGGCCTTGTTGAGCGGCGTGAGCGATGCCGCCGTCACCACGAGGCGCATCGTCCCGACCAGCACCACCACCTTGCCGTCGCTCCGCATCTCGGCGACGTCGCCCACCGTCCCGGTGGAGAGCCGCACGCGCCGGCCGACGGCGATCGCGCCGGTGCCGGCAGGTTCGAGCGTGTCGCGCTCATCGAGACGCCGCGACTCGGAGCGCACGCCGTCCTCGACCAGGCGGCGCGCTTCCTTGGCGGATGCCTCGTCGACGGCACCCTTCGCCAACGCGAGCGCGTCCTCGACCAACTTCCGCGCCTGCAGGAGGTACGCCTTGGCCTGCTTGGCGCGCTCGCGTTCGGCCTCCTTCTCCTGCCGCTTCAACTCCGCCTCGCGCGCGGCCTGCAGCTCGGCCGTCATGGCGGCCACGGCTTCGCGCCGTTCAACGTCGCCGACGCGTTCGCGCACGGCCGACTCCTCGGCACGCAACGATTGCTCGCGCGCTTCGACCTGCGCCAGCAATCGGTCGAGATCACGCTCCGCTTCCGGCACCAGCGCCTCGGCGGCCTCGAGCACCGCCGGATCGACGCCGAGGCGCCGCGCGATCGCCAGACCATACGATCGCCCGGGAATCCCCTTGGTGAAGCGATACGTCGGCGAGAGCGTGGCGGCGTCGAATTGCAACGAGCCGTTCACCACGCCCGGCACGCGCGTGGCCAGATCCTTGAGCGCGCCCAGGTGGGTCGTGGCCAGCGTGAGCACGCCGCGCCGCGTGAGCGTCTCGAGGATCGCCATCGCGAGGGCGCCGCCTTCCGCCGGGTCGGTGCCGGACCCGACCTCGTCGAGGATCACGATCGTCCCGGCGTCGGACGATTCGAGGATGCGCCGCAACTCGGCGACGTGCGCCGAGAAGGTGGAGAGATCGGCCGCGAGCGACTGGTGGTCCCCGATGTCGACGAAGAAGCGACGGACGATCGGCAACACGCATTCGGCACCGATCGGCGGGACGACGCCGGCCTGCGCCAGCGCCAGCATCAAGCCGGTCGCCTTGAGCAGCACCGTCTTGCCGCCGGTGTTCGGCCCGGAGATCAGCAGGGTGCGCTCTGCGCCATCGAGGACGAGGTCGAACGGAACGACGGTGATCCCGCGGGCGAGCAACAACGGGTGCCGCGCCCCGAGCAGACGGAGCGGCGTGCCGACCTCGCCGACGGCCGGCACTTCGCCGTTGGTGTCGCGCGCCCAGCGCGCACGTGCGAGGATGGTGTCCACTTCGACGGCGACGGCGTGCAAGGCGGCGATCGTCTCGCGGAGAGGACGCAACTTCTCCGTGAGCTCGCGGAGCACGACGAGCGTCTCGCGCTCCTCGGCGATGATCGCGGCGCGCACGGCGTTGCCGAGTTCGATCGCGGCCGACGGTTCGAGAAAGAGCGTACCGGCCGACCCCGACTCGTCGTGGATGATCCCCTCGGGGCGCGCCCGGGCATCGCGCCGCACCGGGATCACGTAGCGACCGCCGCGCATCGTCACCGTTGCGCCGGCGGGGACGGCGGCCGTGTCGAGATCGCGCAGCAACGATTCGAGGCGACGCACCAGCCGCTCGCGCGCCGCATGCACCTCGCGGCGGGCGGCGGCGAGCGCGGGCGACGCCGTGTCGAGGAGTTCGCCGTCGTCGCCGACGGAGAGTTCGAGCAGCCGTTCGATCGTGCGGTCGGCCGGCGGCGCTCGCAATGCGGCGACCATGGGGCAGGCCTCGGCCAGCCGCTCGAGTTCCTGCGCCACGGTGCGCCCGGCCGCCAGCGTGACCCGGACGGCGGCGAGTTCGTGGATCTCGAGGACGCTCCCTTCCATGCGCAGCCGGCCCAGGGCGCCCTTCAACTCCGGGACCGGCGGCACTTCGAGTCGGTCGCCACGGCGCAACACGGCGAGGAGTTCGCCCACGAGGGCGAGCTCCCAGCGGATCCATCCGGCATCGGCGGTTGGTCGGCGTGCACGCAATTGCCCCGCGCCGAGGGGCCCGGCGGCGTAGCCCGCGACGACGTCGAGCACGGCCTGAAATTCCAACGCCGCGAGCGCATCGGCCGAGGTCGCAGGGTCCAATGGCAACGGGGTGCCGTTCCCCCGATGGGACGGCACCCCGGTCGTTCCTGCTTCTGGTGCGGTCATCCCTGCGACAGCGCCTCGCGGGCGACCTGGTTGATCACCTTCCCGTCGGTGCGTCCCTTGAACTGCCCCATGAGCACCCCCATCAGCTTGCCGAGATCGGTGGTGCCAGCCGCGACAGCAGCACGGGCCGCAATGCGGATCTCTTCCGGATCGATCTCCGGCGGGAGATAGCCCTTCAGGACACCGATCTCGTACTCCTCGCGCGCAGCGAGTTCCGGACGATCGGCCTTGGTGTACTGCTCGAACGAGTCGAGACGCTGCTTGATCTGCTTCCGCAGCACCTCGACCGTCTCGACATCCGTGGGCTCGTGTCCGAGCTCGAGCTCACGGTTCTTCAACGAGGCAAGGACCGTCCCCAGCAACAGGGTCCGGTCCTTGTCGGCAGCCTTGCGCGCCACGATCTGGTCAGCGCGTAGGCGAGCGGTGATCTCAGGCATACGTACGGCCGCGACGCGTCTTGCGCTGGGCGGCATTTTCCTTCCGCTTCCGCTTCTCGCTCGGCTTTTCGTAATGCCGATGCTTCCGCAGATCGGAGAGGATGCCCGCCTTTTCACACTTCTTCTTGAAGCGCTTGAGCGCCCGCTCGAAGCTCTCATCCTCGTGGATGACGACTTCTGACATGAACTAAATCACCCCTCTCGGACCCCCGATCAGGGGGCGGTTAAGACATAGAAGGCCAAAGCTAGTCCCGAGTTGGGGTTGCGGCAACTGGAGGGGGGTGACCTGTGACCTGTGACCTGTGACCTGTGACCTGTGACCTGTGACCTGGGCTGGAGCCCCTGGTCACTGGTTACGGGTCACTGGTCACCTGCCCATCAGCCCGGCGGCCACCGCATCTGCCTCCCCCCCAGCACGTGCAGGTGCAGGTGGTGCACCGTCTGCCCCCCTTCCCGGCCGGTATTCATCACGAACCGGTAGCCGGCCTCCGCCAGGCCCAGCTCGGCGGCGACCCGCACTCCAAGGGCCATGACCTCCCCCAGGAGGGCCGCGCCGGCCTCTCCGTTGGCCTCGGCGGCCGAGGCGAGGTGGCTGGTGGGGATGACCAGGACGTGGGTCGGAGCCTGGGGGGAGAGGTCGCGGAAGGCGACGGCGTGGTCACTGCGGGCCACGATCTGGGCCGGAATCTCGCCGGTGGCGATTCGGCAGAAGATGCAATCGGGGGCGTTCATGGTCCGTCCGGCTGAGGTTGCCGGAATCTCACCCCGCCGACTGCGCCTGTCACCCGCCCGTGGGGACCATCTCGGCCACCAGCGACACCGGGGTCACATGGCAGCGCCCATCCTCGACCCTCACGTCGCTGCGCGTCCACGGCTGGTATCCGGTGGCGACGAGGTCGACGCGATAGGTGCCCGGACGCTCTACCGCGCCGGCGAGGGAATAAATCCGTCCCTCGATGTCGGTGAAGACGTGCAGCGAATCGAGGTACGCGCCATCCCTGAGCGCACCACGCACCCCTTCGGGGATCAGCTGACCCGTGGTGGCATCCTTGACGGAGAGGTTGACGCCGAAGCGAGCCTCGGTGGTGCAGATGATGGACTCGTCGCCATCACAACCGGCGACCAGCATGCACAGCGGGAGGAGGAGCAACGCGGTTCGCATGACAGCCCCGTCAGGTGGAGGGTGGTTCAGTCTCTACGCCGATCGGCGGTCAACACCGCCGCCGCGATCGCTGCGGTTTCGAAGCGAAGGACGTGCGATCCAAGCGTAACACGCACAGGGGCGAGCTCGCGTTCGCAAATCGTCAGGTCCTCCGCGACGAATCCACCCTCCGGGCCGATCAACCACCCGACCGCAGCATCGGCCGCGATGGACGGCAACGCCGCAGCGCCCGCTTCGCCGAGCCACCACTGCCCCGCCGGCAGCCACGACCGCAACGCCTCGATCGGCGTGAGGTCCGCGATCACCGGGGCCCAGCGATTCCCCGACTGTTTGCACGCCTCGCGTGCGCGCCGGCGTCCCTTGTCGATGGTGCCCTCGCGCAGTCGATTCTCGACGTGACGCGACCGCGCCGTTTCGAGCGGCACAAGGGTCGTGACCCCGAGCTCCGCCGACTTCTCGGCGAGCCAGAGAAAACGGTCCTTGTCGCCGCCACCCACGGCGAGGAGCAGCGGCGCCGGGCGGGGGTCCCGGGCGACGTTGTCCACGCGGAAGTACCACCGCTTTCCCTCGCGGTGGATCGTTCCGATGGCCGCGCCGCCCACCCCGTCCAGGCCTTCGACCTCGCTCCCTTCGGCGACACGGCGCACGTCGAGGTGATGGGCCTCATCCTCGTCGAGCCGGATCGACGCACCGACGACCAGGGCGTCGGCCGGGACGAGGAGCCGGATCACCCGAAGCGCGCCGCCACGCCCCACCACCCGGCGTCGTGCACATCATCGACGACGGTCCACCCCTCGCGCGCCAGCACGGGGCGGAAGAGCTCCTCCTCCATGTCTTCCATCCCGGCGAAGATCGCGAGGCCGCCCGGCACCAGCGAGCGCTGGATCGCGGGGAGCAGCAAGGTGTTCACGGTGCGGAGGATGTTCGAGCAGACGACTTCGGCCGGGCCGGCAAGGATGCCGAGGTCGCCGGCATCTCCGACCAGGAAGGTGACCCGATCGCTCACGCCGTTCTTCTCGGCGTTCGCCTCGGCGATCGGATGCGATTCGTCGTCGACCTCGATGCCGATCGCGCTCACCGCGCCGAGCTTCGCCGCGGCGATCGCGAGGATCCCCGAGCCGCTGCCGAAGTCGAGCACCCGATCCCCTGGGACAAGATGCCGCTCGAGCAGCGTCATCGCCGCGCGCGTCGAGCCGTGCTCGCCACTGCCGAACGCCGACTCCGGATCGAGGGACACGACGACTTCGTTCGTCGTGGGCACGACCGGCAGCCACGACGCCGTGACGACGAGCCGACCGAAGCGGCGCGTGATGATCCCGTCGCGCCACTTCACCGACCAGTCGACCGGGTCGAGGGGCGTGACACTCCCCTCGAGTTCGGGGAAGCACGCCACCAACGAGCCGACCAACTGCGCCGCGGCGTCCTCGGACGTCTCGACGGTCAGCAACACGCCGGGCGATGGCTCCTCGACACCCTGTCCCGTCGCTGCGATGAGCATCGCGGCCACGGCGTCGGTGTCGTCGGGCCGGCACTCGATACTGATGCGCCACCAGGTCTTGGTCATGCGCCGAGCGCTTCCTTGAGCTTGGACCAGAAGCCGCCCTTGCGTCCGGGACCCTCGCCCTCGTGCTTCGCGAGCTCGACGAAGAGCTGGCGCTGCTCGTCACTCAGCTCGTCGGGCGTCCAGACATGCAGGCGCACATTGAGGTCGCCGACCCCGGCGCCGCCGAGGCGCGGGATCCCCTTCCCGCGCAGTCGCAGCACGGTGCCCGACTGCGATCCGGCGGGCACGTCCAAAGCCTCGTCCCCGTAGGGCGTCGGGATCGTTGCGACGGTGCCGAGCGCCGCCTGCGAGAACGAGATCGGGAGATCGAGGAGCAGGTCGTCGCCCTGACGCTGGAACCGCTCGTCGTCGACGATCTCGATCATCACCTGCAGGTCGCCCGCCGGGCCGCCTCGCGGACCGGTCGCCCCGACACCACGCATCGTGAGGTAGTTCTGGTCCGACACGCCCGCCGGGATGTCGACCGCGACGGTGCGCTCGCCCTTCATCCGCCCCTCGCCCCGACAGACTTCGCACGGGGTGCGGATCACGTGGCCCTCGCCGCGGCACGCCGGGCACGGCCCGACCTGCACGAACTGGCCGAACATCGAGCGGGCGGCGCGGCGCACCTCGCCCGACCCTTCGCAAGTCCCGCACTTCACCGGCTTGGTGCCCTTCGCCGCACCCGTGCCGCCGCACGGCTCGCACGGCGTGAGCGTCTTGATCTTGATGTTGCGCTTGGCGCCGAGGGCCACCTCCGTCAGTGTGAGCTTGACGGTCACGCGGATGTCCTGGCCCCGATTCGCCTCGCCCTGCGCGCGCCCGCCGCCGAAGAGACTCTCGAGTCCGCCGAACCCGCCGAAGTCGCGCATGAAGATGTTGAGCGCTTCGGAGAGATCGATGTGCTGGAAGCCGGGCCCGCCCCCGAAGCCGCCGCCACCGCCGGGGGCCGCACCGGTGCGATCGTAGTAGGCGCGCTTGTCCGGATCCGAGAGGATCTGGTACGCCTCGGAGATCTCCTTGAACTTGGCCTCGGCATCGGGCGAGGAATTCCGGTCCGGATGGAATTCCATCGCCTGCTTGCGGTAGGCCTTCTTGATCTCATCGTCGGAGGCACCGCGCGCGATGCCCAGCATTTCGTACAGATCGCTCACTGCAAGAGTCCCTCGACCAGTCGTCCGGTATGTTCGACGAGGCCGATGATTTTGTCGTAAGGCATCCGCGTCGGTCCCAGCACGCCGATGACACCGGTCGCGCCGCCGCGCCGGTACGTGGAGGTGACGAGGGTGAACCCGGCCAGGCCGGGATCGCCGTGTTCGCCACCAATGGTAATGGTCATGCCATCCTGCTTCCGCTGCGCCAGCGCCGCCTGCAGCACGTCGCGTCGATCAGTGAGCGAGAGCAGCGAACGCATCCGCTCGCTCGACGCGAACTCGGGCTGGTCGACGAGCACCGACGCGCTGCCCAGCAGCACCGCGCCACCGGCATCCGACGGATCGAAGAGGCCGTCGCCCTCGGCGAGAATGATGTCGAGGAGTTCCGCCGCCTCCGGTGAGGACGCCGCGTCGCGCAGCCGATCGCCGAGGGTCGCACGCACCTCGCGCAGCGTGAGCCCACCGAGCCGCTCGTTCAACAACCGCTGCACCTCGTCCACCTGGTCCCGCGTCAGCGCACTCGGCAGGCGCACGTAGATCGTCCGCACCGTCCCGCTGCGCAGGTTGAGCACCATCAACAGCCGCTCGACCGACACCGCCACGAGGTCGACCCGCTCGAGGACGATCTCATCGAGCGCCGGTCCCACCGCAACGCCAAGCTCCTGCGTCAGGATCCCGAGCACCTGAGCCGCGCGCTTCAGCAGCTCCTCGCTGGCGTTGGCGGCGACCAACTCGACCTCGAGCTGCTCGCGCAGCTGGGCGTCGGGCGGCGTGCCCCGCACCATCCGATCGACATACACCCGATAGGCCTGATCGGTCGGGATCCGGCCGGCCGAGGTGTGGGGGTGAAAGAGGAACCCCTTGGCCTCGAGATCGGACATCGTGCTGCGGATCGACGCGGGCGAAATCCCCAGCGCCGAACGACGGGCCACGGTCTGGCTCCCGGCCGGTTCCGCGGTCGCGATATAGGTCTCGATGACCGCTTCGAGCACCCGGCGCTCGCGGTCGGACAGGGATTCGGGATCGGCCATCCGGGAAAGCTAGGAATCCGAGATCGCGGATACCAGCGCATCGAGCCGGAGCCACCCTTCGGCGGTCAGCCGAATCTGGCCGTTGGCCAGCGCCGCCCACCCCGTGCGAATCCAGTTGGCGCGGGCTCCCTCGGGCACTTCCCACTCGGCCAGCCCCTCGGTGGTCCGGAGGCCAAGGTAGAGGCGTTCGAGGCGCCGGGCGTCCCCGTCAAGCGCCTCGTCACCCGCCATCAGGGGTTCCCCGCGGCTGGCGAGCCGGGCGTACTCGGCCCACTCGCGGACGTTCCAGGAGCGAATGCCATGCAGCAGGGAGTGCGCCGAGGGGCCGAGGCCGATGTAGTCGGCCCCACGCCAATACGCCGAATTGTGCCGCGAGCGGTAGCCGGGCTTGGCGGCGTTCGAGACCTCGTAATGCTCGAAGCCCTGGTTCACCAGGAGGTCGTGCGCCTGGAGGAACTCGGTGGCGTAGCGATCGTCGCCGATGGCGGCGGCCTCTCCGCGCGAGGTCCAGTGCGCCAGCGGCGTGTGCGGCTCCACGGTGAGGCCGTAGAGCGAGATGTGCGTCGGCTCGAGCTCGAGGGTCAAGTCAAAGTCGCGGAGCCAGTCACGACGCAGCGCGACCGGCACCCCGAAGATGAGGTCCATCGAGATGTTGTCGAAGCCGGCATTGCGAAGGATCGAAACGGCGAACGGAACCTGCTGGGCCGTGTGCGTCCGGTGCATCCACTCGAGCACGGCGGGTTCGTGACTCTGCACGCCGAGCGAGATCCGGTTCACGCCCGCCTCGCGCCAGGCGATCGCGCGGTCAGGCGTCACGTCGTCCGGATTGGCCTCCAGTGTCACCTCGGCATCGGAGGCAAGCGGCCGGTCGGCCGTGATCATCTGGATCAGTCGACCGATGGTGTCGCCCTCGAGCCGCGACGGCGTCCCACCGCCGAAGTACAAGGTGCTGATGCTGGGCCAGACATCCCACGCCGCCACGCTGCGGCGCAGGCGCCACTCGGCGCGCAGCGCCTCAAGAAAATCGGCATCGGGAGAGGCCTTCCGCACGGCGATCGCGAAGTCGCAGTAGGAACAGCGGCGCGCGCAGAACGGGACGTGGACATAGACATGCATACCCGAATGGTAACGTCGACATCGACTCCCTGCCCTTCACGCACGGGCGGCCCGTCGATACTGGGCGCCCGGCAGCGACTGCGCCAACCCGCCGATTTCGAGCCCCAGCAGGGTCGCCAGCAACTCCCCCACCGGCAACCCGACAACGAGCGCCAGCTCATCGACGTGCATGCCGACCGGGCCGAGTGCGGCGAAGACCCGCGCCTCCGTGGGCGAGAGGGTGCAGGGCGGCACCTCTCGCGCGGCGGCGGCCGGGGCGGAAACCCTCGCGCCAAAGAGCCTCAGCAGCTCGGTCGGTTCCAGGAGCGGGGTCGCGCCGTCCCGCAGGAGTCGGTTGGTCCCGCGCGAGGTCCGCGAATTCACCGGCCCGGGCACGACCAGCACCTCTCGTCCCTGCTCGAGCGCGGAGTTGACCGTCAGCATCGTCCCCGAACCCTCGGCGGCCTCCACGACCACCGTCACCTGCGCGAGCCCGCTGATGAGACGATTCCGTCGCGGGAAGGCACCGGGGGAATCGGGACGCTGCCCCGGCGAATGTTCGCTGACCAACAATCCCTCGAGGTACATCCGCCGGAAGAGCTCGGCGTTCTGTCGTGGATACATCACGTCAACGCCGCAGCCGAGCACGCCGATGGTCGGTCCGCCGACGTCGAGCGCCCCCTGATGCGCGACGGCATCGAGCCCGCGCGCCATCCCGCTCACGACTGCGATTCCGGCCCGCGCGGCCACAATGGCCAACTCGCGCGCGATCTCCTCGCCGTAGCGCGAATGATCGCGACTCCCGACGATCGCCACGGCCGGCGCGTCGAGGAGATGCAGTGCACCGCGTGCCCAGAGCAGCACGGGCGGATCGGGGATGGAGCGGAGGGCCGCCGGAAAATCTGGTGATGGTGGCACCAGCAACATCTGCCCCGCCGCTGCCGCCTCGTCGAGGAACGCGGGGATGGCCTCGGCGTTGGTGGAACGGATGGCGCTGATGACGGCGGTGGGAATGCCGCCTACGCTCTGCAATTGCGCGGAGGAGGCCGAGAGCACGGCCTGCGCGGAACCGAAATGCGAAAAGAGGGCGGCGAGGCGGTGGGGACCCAACTGCTCGAGGAGCGCCAACGCCAGGTAGGCGTGGCGCTCCGCGAGGTCATTCGTCGTCGGAGGCGGCGGACTCGTCGGTGAAGGGATCGGGAATGTCGGCGGCTTCTGCGGCATCGTCCTCATCGCTTGGTGACCACGGTTCTTCCTCGGCATCCTCGGCGCGAATCTCCTGCACCGCACTCCAGAGCGACTCCTTCAACGGCTCGAGCCCATGGCCCGAGACCGAGGAAATCGTCACCACCATCCGGGCGTCCGGCGCCACCAGCTCCGGGACGGGATCGCCCTCGGGGAGCAGGTCACCCTTGCTGAGGATGACCAGATACGGCTTGGTCGCCAGCACGTCACTGTAGAGCGCGACCTCGCGCCGGAGCTGGTCGAACACCGCCTGCGGATCGGGCGAATCGAGCGGCACGAGGAAGGCGAGCAATCGGGTCCGCTCCACGTGTTGCAGGAAGCGGAGGCCGAGCCCCTTGCCGGCGTGTGCGCCTTCGATGATCCCCGGAATGTCGGCGACGACGAAGGAGCGCGATCCCGAGAGCCCGGCCACGCCGAGGTTCGGTTCCAGTGTCGTGAAGGGATAGTCCGCGATCTTGGGACGCGCGGCACTGATCACCGACAGCAGGGTACTCTTTCCCGCGTTCGGTTCGCCGACCAGACCGACATCGGCGATCAACTTCAGCACGAACGCCAGCCGCCGTTCTTCGCCGGGGGTTCCCTCTTCCCACTCCCGTGGTGCCTGGTGCGTCGCCGAGGTGAAGCGCGCATTGCCGCGGCCGCCGCGACCGCCCTTCGCCACCAGGACCTGATCGCCGGCGCGCATCACTTCACCGAGCGTCTCGCCGGTCGCGTCGTCGATGATGAGGGTACCCGGGGGCACCGGCATGATGACGTCGTCACGGGACGGCCCGGTCATGTTCTTTCCCTTGCCGTGCCCGCCGCGCTCCGCCTTCCACGAGGTCCGATAGCGATAGTCGAGCAGCGTCGCGAAGTTGGCCTCCGCGCGCACATAGACCGAACCGCCGTTGCCGCCGTCGCCGCCGTCGGGGCCACCCTTCGCCTTGAACTTGAAGCGGGCAAAGGACGAGGCACCGTCGCCACCACCACCACCGTGTACTTCCACCACCACGCGATCGACGAAGCTCATGCCAGGGGACTCCAGTTGTCGCGCACCCCTTCCCACAAGTCCTTGACGCGCTTGAAGTCGTCATAGGAGAGGAAGGGATTGACCAGCGTGAGCGCCGCGTCGACCTGCGCGATGGTGGCTCCCGCATTCAGGGCACCGCGCAGGTGCGAATGCAACTGGCGCGGCGTATCGAGGACGGCGGTCTGCGCAATCACGCAGAGTTCCCGCCGCCAGGGTTCAAGACCGGGACGCGAGAGGGTGCGACCATATCCCTCGGTGACCATCCACTGGTCGAGCGCCGGGTGCAGCTTCGCCACGTTCTCGCGGAGCTTGCGATAGTTGTCGCCATAGATCATCCGACAGGTCGCTTCGCCACGGGCCTGCCAGTCGGGGTAGGCGGCGTAATCGAGGTCGGCGGTGTCGTTGGTCGCCGGCGTGCCGATGGCCTGCCGCCAGAGCGTCGCGGCAACCAGCGTGCGTGGCCAGCCCACCATGAGCACGGACTGGAGCAACAGCTCGTCCACCCAGAGCGGGTCGACACCACGCGCGACCGTGTCGGCGACGCGGTCCCGGACGGTCGGTTCCTCACCCTGCGCGATGGCCGCGGCCAGGGTCACAAGGGAACGGGTGGATTCGTCCAGGGCGGAGGTGGTATCAGGGGTCATGGGGAGATCGTCTCAGGCGAAGCGCAGCGTGAGGCGGGGCTCGTAGGACCCCGTGACCACGCCGCGCGTGTTGCGAATCTTTGGCGAGCGCCACCGCGCCAGCTCGTCCATCGGCCAGTCGCCGGAGGGATCGAAGCGCGCCACCACGGCGTCCAGCAAGGCGATCAGCGCGTACCCGGCACAGCGCATGTCGCCGTCGTGCACCTTGAGGCTCAGCCCGAGCCCCAGCGTCGGGAGCGCCGCACTGAACACCCCCTCGGCGCCGATCTTTGCCACGACCCGACCGGGCCAGGCCGCCATCAGGAGCGTATCCAGGCGCTCGCTACCGGCCACCATCATCGGCCAGGCCATCATGGCGTCGCGGAGCACCGCCAGGGCCGGGGTCTCCCCTGCGCCGAGCGCGGCGTAGCCGCGGGCCATGGCGACCAGGGGCAGCGCGACGGCGGCGGCGGTGCAGCCGTCGACGCCCCACACTTGCTGCTCGACCGGCACTCCGGCGTATCGAGCAATCGACTGGGCGACGCGGTCCTGGACCGGGTGGCCCGTCGCCTCATAGCCATCGGTGGGCCAGTCGTGCAGCCGAGCGAGGGCCAACAGCCCGGCATGCTTCCCGGAGCAGTTGCTCCAGAGCGGGGTCGGCGTGACGCCCTCGCGGATCATCCGATCGGCCTGCTCCGGCCAGAGTGATGGGTGTCCGCCGCAGGAGAGTTGGTCCTCAGTCAGCCCAACCGCCTCAAGCCACCGCGCGCCAACCACCCGGTGCTCCGACTCGGCGTTGTGGGAACCACAGGCCAACGCCAGCATCTCCTGATCGAGGCCGAAGCGCTCGATCCCGCCATCCTCGACGAGCGGGGCGAGCTGGAACGGCTTGGAGGCCGATCGCCAGTAGGTGACCAGTTCCGGGTCCCCGGCGTGGGCCACCAGGGTGCCCTCGGTGGTCACCACCGCCGCTGAGACGTGGTGGACCGATTCATCCAGGGGCCGCGGACGGCCACGATCGCAAAGTCCGACATGGGGCCAAGATACCCGCCCTCGCCCGAGATCGGGTAGTTTTCCTCGATGACTCAGACCCTGCATCCGCTCAGTCGCGAGCGCCTCGAGGCGCTCCTCGACGCCATCTCCGAAACGGTGGTCCTGGTGGTCGGGGACGTCATGCTTGACCGCTACCTCATGGGCGATGTGGAAAGAATCTCTCCCGAGGCGCCGGTCCCGATCGTGACCGTCGTGGACGAGCACGCCGTCCCGGGTGGCGCCGCCAACGTCGCGGCCAACCTGGCCGCTCTCGGCGCCTCCCCCATGCTGCATGGCGTGGTGGGCGACGACGCGGCTGGCGAGGCCCTGCTTCAAGCGTTGGCGGACCGCGCCATCCCGACGGACGGCGTCCAGACCCAGAGCGGCCGGCCAACCACGACCAAGACGCGCATTGTGGCCCGCGGCCAGCAGGTGGTGCGGATCGACCTCGAGGTCACCACTCCCCTGCCGGACCGGACCCGCGAGGCGTTGCTCCAGGCTGCCCTTGCCGCGATGCCGGCCTGCGGCGCTGTGGTCCTGGAGGACTACGACAAGGGGGTCATGGACCCCGGGCTGGCGGCCGCCGTGATAGCCGCCGCGACGGCCCAGGGGATCCCGGTCGTCGTCGACCCCAAGCAACGCAACTTCTTCGGCTACGCCGGCGCGACCGTCTTCAAGCCGAACCGCCGCGAGCTGGAGCAAGCCTTGGGCACTCACTTCGCCGGGGACGACCGCGACCTGGCCGATGCCCGAACCCGCCTCGGGGCGGACCACCTCCTCCTCACCCTCGGCGCAGAGGGGATGGTCCTGGTCTCGGCCGACGCCCCGCTCCGGCGGACGCCCTCGATCGCCCGGGAGGTCTTCGACGTCTCGGGGGCAGGTGACACGGTCACGGCGTGGCTCGCGGCCGCCCTCGCGGCCGGGGCGGAGGTCACCGACGCGGTCTGGCTGGCGAACCTCGCCGCCGGAGTCGAGGTCGGGAAGCAAGGGACGGCGACGGTGTCGGCGGATGAGGTGATGGAGGCGTGGGAGGAGGAAGTAGGCGATGATCGATGATCGATGGGCGATGATCGATCATCGATCATCGATCATCGATCATCCTACTGTTCAATGACTTACCCTGTGGAAAACTCAACTTATCAACATCGGCGTTTTCCACATTTGTGATGTTCTGGCATACAAGAACGGCGGCCGCGATCCTGGGATCGCAGCCGCCTTCTTGTTGTCCTGCCGTTCCGAGCCAGCCCGGGAGGCTCCACTCACTGACTGACTCGGCGGTCCTACGCCACCTAGCGAGGTGGTTCGGACCGAGTGGGCGATGAGGGGATCGAACCCCCGACCTCGCGCATGTGAGGCGCGCGCTCTAACCAGCTGAGCTAATCGCCCGAACCGAGCCCGGGGATATTACCACGCTTCGAACGACCTGACAACCCAGTGGCCCCGGGGGGATTCGAACCCCCGACCGTCAGATTATGAGTCCGCTGCTCTAACCACCTGAGCTACGGGGCCGAAAACATTGTGGACAAATAAGTTACAGCGCAGCGTTCACGTGAATTCTTTTCCACGTCCCCTTCCGCCGATACCCCCCACCCCATCCAAAATACGACAGTTGGGCACCGAAAACTGCAAACGAAGGCAGTTATCCACAGGCGAAATGGCCTTCCTGACCTGCCCGCCGGCCCCCCCTGACGCCGCTCCCTACCCCTTCGGTCCCCGCACCCTACGGTACAGCTCAATGTGGGAATCCACCATCCGGGCGACCGTGAAGCGCTCCTGCACCCTTCCCCGCCCCGCGATGCCCATCCGCTCCCGCAGATCATGGTCGTCCACCAGGGTCCGCATCGCCTCGGCCAGCGCCCCGGCGTCCCGGATTGGCACCTCGAGTCCGGTGACCCCCGCCTCGTTGACCTCCCGAACGCCTGAGGGGACCGCGGTGGTAATGACGGGGCGACGGGCCGCCATCGCCTCGAGGAGCACCATCCCGAACATCTCCTCTGTACCGACCGATGGCAGCACCAGGAAGTCGGCGTCCGCCATCCGCCGGGGGAGGTCCTCGTCGGGGTATTCGCCCCACCACTTGACCCGGTCCGAGACGGCCAGGGCCTGCGCCAGCGTCTGGAGGCGGTTCCGCTCGGGGCCGCTGCCGACGATGTCGAGCCGCAGATCGGGGACCATGGCCAGGGCACGAAGGAGGAAATCCACCCCCTTGTAGGCGGCCAGCCGGCCGATGAAGAGTGCCCTCGGCGGGTTCCCCGGCGGCGGCGGCGGGACCAGCTCCCAGCGACGCTCGTCGATTCCGAACGGGATGACGTGGACCTTCTCCTCGAAGCCCCGCAGCTCTCGCGAAAGGGCGATGTGGGCGGTGGACGGGACGACGATCGCCTCGGCGCGGTGCAGCACGTACTTCGACGGCAGCCGGTACTGGAAGGAGGGGTAGTCGGCGTGCTGGGTCACCACGAGCGGCGCGAGCGACGGTCGCAGCGCGTAGGCGACGTCGGCCAGCGAGTTCGGATGGTGCAGGTGGATGATGTCGGCACGCCGCCACGCGGCGGCGAGATAGGTAGGTGCCAGTTCCTGCGACCCCACGGGGGCGAACGACCAGGCGCGCGTCACGGCCGCCCGACGACGCTGGCCGGGCGGCGCATCACCGAACGCCGTCACCGAAATTACCTCGGCTTCGTGGCCGCGTTCGGCCGCGCCTTCGGCCAATCCCTGGACCACGCGTTCCATGCCGCCGGAGCGGGGCCAGTAGTACTTCGCGAGATGGAGAATCCGCATGGGGTGGAAAGTAAGCCCGACTCCCCCATCTTTGTCCCCGTGAGAGTCTTCCTGCTTGCCCCGGAGTCCCCCGCGCGCGATGTCCTGCGCGCCCTCGTCGCCTTGGGGATCGCCCCAGTCGTCGCACGTTCAACCGGTGACACCTCCGCTGACGGGCAGATCCAATACCTGCGCGTGGCGACCCGGGGTGATGTGCGCGACCCGATGGACCTGCGGTGGTCACGCAAGGCACTGCGCGCCGCGGTGCGCGACACCGGCCCGTCGCTGCTGCACATCGTCGGTGACCCGTGGACACCCACCGCCGAGGTCGGCGCGGCCGCCGCGCGCGATCTCAAGGTGCCCTACGTCCTCGTGGGCACCTCGTCCCTCGGCGGACCCACAAGCTTCACGGCCCGGTGGCAGGCGCGCCGCGTCCGCGATGGTGCCGGCGGATTCGCCGGTATCTCGCGTCCGGCGCTCGACCACCTGATCGGGGGAAGCACGCCGTTGCCCACCGCGGTGATTCCGCCGAGTGGATTGGTGATTCCGCCGACCACGCCGCCGCGCCTCGATCCCCCGCCCGTTGTCTTCGGCGTGATCGGGCGGCTGACCCGCGAACGGGGGGTCGACCTCCTGCTCGACGCGCTGGCGGAGACGTACGGCGATTGGCGCCTCCGGATCCTCGGGACCGGACCCGCCCAGGAGGCACTGGAGGCCCAGGCCCAGCGCCTCGGGCTCTCGTCCCGCCTGGAGTGGCTCGGCGCCCTCCCCCGCGAGGAGCTGGCGGCCTTCTTCGCGTCGGTGGACGTCCTGGTTGCCCCATCGCGCTCGACACCGCAGTGGGTGGAGCCGACCGGAATGGTCGTCCTCGAGGGGATGGCCCAGGGGTGCGGGGCGATCGTGACGCGCTGCGGCGCGCTACCGGACGTGGTCGGCGAGGCGGGGATGATCGTGAACGAGGACGACCGCCCTGCCCTCACCCGCGCCCTGCAGGGGCTGGTCAGCGAACCGGCGCGCTGCCGCCCCCTCGGGGCCGCCGCGCGCCAGCGGGCACTCGAACGCTACAGCGACGGACCGATCGCCGAGGCGATGGTGGCGATGTGGCGGCGGGTGGCGAGGTAGCTAGACCCCGTAAAACTCCTTGTACCATTCCACGAATCGCTTGACGCCGACCTCGACGGACGTCCCCGGATGGAAGCCGGTATCGCGGACCAGATCGCTCACGTCGGCGCTGGTCTCGGGGACGTCGCCCATCTGCATCGGCGCGTAGATCTTCTCGGCGGTCATCCCGAGTTCCTTCTCAAGTGCCGAGATGAAGTCCATCAGCGGCGTCGGGTGGTTGTTGCCGATGTTGTAGAGTCGGTACGGCGCCGAGCTCGAGGCCGGATCGGGGTTGGCCGAATCCCAGTCGGGATTTGGCGCGGCCGGTCGATCGGAGACCCGCACCACCCCTTCGACGATGTCACCCACGTAGGTGAAGTCGCGGCGCATCTGGCCGTGGTTGAACACCTCGATCGGGCGTCCCTCGAGGATCGCCTTGGCGAAGAGGAAGAGCGCCATGTCGGGGCGTCCCCACGGACCGTACACCGTGAAGAAGCGAAGCCCCGTACAGGGCAGGCCGTAGAGGTGGGCATAGGAGTGCGCCATCAACTCGTTGGCCTTCTTGGTCGCGGCATAGAGCGAGACGGGGTGGTCGACGCCCTGGTGCACCGAGAACGGCATCGCGGTGTCGAGCCCGTACACCGACGACGTCGACGCGAAGGTGAAGTGCTCCGCGCCGTGGTGCCGAGCGCCCTCGATGGCGTGGAGGAAGCCGGTGATGTTGCTGTCGACGTAGGCGTGCGGATGGGTGACGGAGTAGCGAACCCCCGCCTGCGCGGCGAGGTGGATGATCCGGGGAAAGCGCTCGACGCGAAAGAGCTCTTCCATCGCGGTCCGGTCGGTCAAATCCAGGCGCACAAACCGGAAATTGGGAAAGCGGCGCAGGCGTTCGAGCCGTGCCTCCTTGAGGGTCGGGTCGTAGTAGGCGTTCACATTGTCGAGGCCCACCACCTCATCGCCCCGCTCCAGCAGCTTTTCGCTGACGTGGGAGCCGATGAATCCCGCCGCGCCCGTCACCAAGTGCTTCATGCCCACTCCCCGAAATGTGTTAGCGCACCGTGACGCCGTCGCGCCGCAGCTGCTCGGCCCGCCAGGGCTCGAGGCGGACCATCACCGCCAACTGCCCCTCCTCCAACGACTGCCGCAGGACATCGCCGATCCGGTGCAACTGGCCCAGCCGCTTCCCGTCCGACGGATCCAGCAGGACCCGTACCACGGGGCGGATCGCCTCTGCCCGGCCCCGCAGCGCCGATTTCAGCGACTGGAGGCCGTCAATCCGCATCGTGCTCGTGAAGATCGCGTCGGGGTAACGCTCGTGGGCCAGGGTCGCGAAGGCGTTCGGGTCCGCCAGAGCGTCCAGCTTGTTGAAGACGACCTGGACCGGCTTCTCCTCCAGCCCCAGTTCGGTCAGCACTTCCTCGACGGTGTGCATCTGGTCCTCCCACTCATCGTGGGAGGCATCGACGACGTGGAGGAGGATGTCGGCCTCGCCGGCCTCCTCGAGGGTGGCGCGGAACGACGCGACGAGATGGTGCGGCAGCTTGCGAATGAAGCCGACGGTGTCGCTCAGGCGGACCCGGAGGTTGTCACCGAGGTCGACTTCGCGGGTGAGCGTGTCGAGTGTCGCGAAGAGCCGATCCTCGACGAAGATCTCGTGCTCGCCGGAGAGTCCGCGCAGGATGCTCGACTTGCCCGCGTTGGTGTACCCCACCAGCGCCGCGCCGAGCATCACGCTCCGGCCCGAGCGGATCGTCTCGCGGTGCCGCTGCACGTCGCGCAACTTCTCGCGGAGCAGGGCGATCTTGGTACGGATCATCCGACGGTCCGTCTCGAGCTGCGTCTCGCCCGGACCCCGAAGGCCGATGCCGCCGCGCGTCCGCGACAAGTGCGTCCACATCCGTGTGAGTCGCGGCAGCATGTACTGCAATTGGGCCAGTTCGACCTGCAGCTTCGCCTCGTGGCTGCGTGCCCGCGTCGCGAAGATGTCGAGAATGATCTCGGCGCGGTCCATGACGCGCGTGCGCGTCTGCTCCTCGATCCCCTGCCCCTGCGCCGGCGACAGCTCTTCGTCGAACACCACCAGCGTCGCCTTGGTGTCGAAGACGAGCTTGGCGAGTTCCTCGACCTTGCCCTCGCCGATGAGGGTGGCCGCGGACGCGGAGGCGATCTGCTGTGTCAGCCGACCAACGATCTCCCCGCCGGCGGTATCGACCAGGCGCGACAGTTCGCCGAGGTGTTCCTCGAGCTTCTGCGCGTCGCTGCTCCCCTTGCGGGGGGCGGCAACGAGGATGACACGCTCCCGCGGGGGGACGACTTCAATTGGCGCGCGCATGCTCGACTCCGACAGGGATGATTCTCAAGATAGTGACGCCGTGCCCGGGGTCGGCCGCACTCAGTCCTTCGATGGGGGGCGCGGGGGGTCGGCAGCGCCGCGCTCCTGCCACCACTTCATCCGCTCGGCGATCCGCTGCTCCTGCCCGAACGGTCCCGGCCGATAGAACTCGGCGTCCTTGAGGGCATCGGGGAGGTACTGCTGGGCGACGAAGCCGGAGGGATCATCGAAGGCATACTTGTAGCCCGCCCCGTAGCCGAGCTCCTCCATCAAGCCGGTCGGCGCGTTGCGAATGTGCAGCGGCACCGGGGCGGCGGGCGAGTCGGCGGCGGCCGCCTGTGCGGCGCCCCACGCCACGTAGACGCGGTTGCTCTTCGGCGCCGTCGCGAGATAGACCGCCACCTCCGCCAGGGCCAGCTCGCCTTCGGGGCTGCCAAGAAAATGGAAGGCATCGCGTCCGGCGATGGCGACTTCCAGTGCGCGAGGATCAGCGAGACCGATGTCCTCCGTGGCCATGCGCACCAACCGTCGCGCCAGGAACATCGGGTCCTCACCACCCTGCAGGATCCGGGCGAGCCAGTACAAGGCGCCCTGTGGATCGCTGCCACGCACCGCCTTGTGGAGCGCGGAGATGAGGTCGTAGTGCTGCTCACCCGCCTTGTCATGCGACGCGAGGCGACGGGCCATCGTCGCTTCGATCACTTCGGGGGTGATCGTGCCACCGCTGCCCACATGCTGCGCCGCGGCCTCCAGAATGGTGAGCGCCCGCCGCGCATCGCCATCGGCGACGCGGGCCAGGAGGTCGCGCGCGTCGGCGGGGATCGTCACGCCGTTGCGGAGTCCGTCATCACTGGCCACCGCGCGGTCCACGACCGCGGCGATCTCCTCTGGCGCCAACGGCTGGAGCACCCACACCCGCGCGCGCGACAGCAGCGCGGCGTTCAACTCGAAGGATGGGTTCTCGGTGGTGGCACCAATCAGCGTGACGATCCCCTGCTCCACCGCCGGAAGAAAGGCATCCTGTTGGCCGCGATTGAGACGGTGAATCTCATCGACGAAGAGGATGGTGCCACGGCCGAGGCGGCGGCGCTCCTCCGCTTCCTTGATGATCTCCCGGACACGCGGGATCCCTTCGCTGACCGCCGAGAACGGGACGAAGGCCCGTTCCGTGTGCCGCGCCACCAAGCGGGCCAGTGTGGTCTTGCCGGTGCCGGGCGGCCCCCAGAGCACGATGCTCCCGACATCACCACGACGGATGGCATCGCCAAGCGGCTTGCCGACGGCGAGGAGATGCTGCTGACCGGCGTAGTCATCGAGGGTGCGCGGCCGCATCCGGGCCGCGAGCGGTTCCGGCGGGGCGAAGAGCGAGTCGGTCACCGGTCCAGCTCGTGCGCGAGGTCGCGGGCACGGGCCAGCAGCTGCTCCCGGCTGTTGCGCGCGGGGTCGGTCAACACGGCATCGAGGAGCTGGTCAAGCAGTAGCCCCAGCGCGGGTCCGGGGTTCACAATCCCAGCCGCGATCAGGTCATTGCCGGTGATGGCGAGCTGCCCGCGCGTGGTGGGGTCGCCGCGCAACGTGGTGGCGGCGACCTCATCATCCCAACCATCCGCCACCTCGCCGCCCCACTGCGCCAATCGGACGAGATCGCTGACGGCATCGCCAACGCGGTGCATCCAGCGCCGCACCGACTCGCCGTCGGCCGCCGCCGGCGCCGGTGGCCCGGCGTCGATCGCCGCGGCCCGGCGGATCTCGGCCGTGGAGCCCTTGAGCCGGCGCCAGACGCTCGCTGAGGGCGCGCAGTAGTACGCCGTCAGCAGTGGTGGATCGCGGTCGTCGCTCGTCGGCGCCGGCTGGGCCACGCGCGCGGCATCCAATTCGGGGACCCAGCTTGCGGCCGCCCCGGAACTGAGCCAGAGCCGCAGCAGCGAGGCGGGGTCGCGGGCGGTGCGCAGCCCCTTCACCCATTCGTCCCGTACGCGCTCCGCCGAGAGATGCGCGATGTCGCCCGACTGCGCAACAGCGGCCTCCCACGTGGCGGGGTCGATCGTGAAATCGAGCCGTGCCGCGAAGCGGAGTGCCCGCAGGATCCTCAGGCGATCTTCGCGAAACCGCTGGACCGGATCGCCGACGGCGCGGACCACGCGTCGTTGCAGGTCGGCGCGGCCGTCAAAGGGATCGGCCCACCGGTCGTGGACCGGATGATACGCGATCGCATTGATGGTGAAATCGCGGCGGGCAAGATCCTCTTCCAGCGAGGCGCCGAAGGCCACGACGGCATGCCGTCCATCCGTCACGACGTCGTGCCGGAAGGTGGTCACCTCGTGGAGGATGCCCTGCTCATCGAGGACACCAACGGTGCCGTGCTCGATCCCGACGGCGATCGTCCGCCGGAAGAGCGAGCGCACCACGGTCGGTGGTGCCGCCGTCGCGAGATCGACGTCGCTGCCCGCGCCACCGAGCAACGCGTCGCGAATCGCGCCGCCAACGCACCACGTTTCGTACCCCGCCTCTTCGAGGCGGCGCACGATGCCGATGACCTGCTCGGGAATCCGAATCGCGTCGGGACCTGGCGTGGACGCCTCCGACATCAGCCGCAGAGTACGCTGCCGCCGTTCACGTTGAGGATCTCGCCGGTCAGATGCCGGGCGAGATCGGAGAGCAGAAAGAGCACGGGCCCGGCGATGTCGTCGGCAGTGGCCACGCGGCCCACCGGAATCGTCGCCGCGATGGCGTCGCGCGCCTGCGGATCGCCGAGCGCGGTGGTGGTCATCTCGGTGTCGACCCACCCCGGCGCGACCGCGTTGACGGCAACCCCCGGCGCGCATTCAATCGCGAGGGACTTTACCAGGGCGATCATCGCCCCCTTCGACGCGGCGTAGTCGGCGTGGAACGCTTCGCCGCGCTGCCCCGCCGTCGAGGCAATCATCACGATGCGCCCGCTGCCCCGCATCAAGCCGATGGCGGCGCGCGTGGTGAGGAAGAGAGAATCGAGATTGACACGCAGTGTCTCGCGCCACCGCTCCGGCGCCATCGCGGAAAGAGGCGTCTCGGCCGCCGGCCAGATGCCGTGGTTCGCCACGAAGCCATCCAGCCCGCCGAAGGCGGCCTGCACTTCGGCGAAGCACTGCGCCACGCGCTTCGGATCGCCGAGGTCGCCGCCGCCCACATACGCCCGGCGTCCCATCGCCCGCACCGCCTTGGCCACCGCATCGGCGTCGGCTCGACGGGTGTGGTAGGTGATGCCAACGTCGGCCCCGGCCTTGGCACAGAGCAACGCCGTGGCACGCCCGATCCCTCGCGAGCCACCGGTCACCAGGATGCGCTTCCCCTGCAGCGAGATCATCCGCCGAATTCGGTCGTCAGAATGGCGGCGATCTGGTGCTGCACGGCGAGGTGTACCTCTTGCACGTGGTTCACGCGGCGGTCCGGAACCACGAACGCATGATCCACCAACCCAAGCAGCGCCCCACCGTCGCCGCCGAGCATCGCCACGGTCGTGACCTGCAGCTCGCGGGCCCGCCGTGCCGCCACGAGGCAGTTGGGCGAATTCCCCGACGTGCTGTGCAGCACCAGCACGTCGCCGGGTCGGGCAAGCGCCTCGAGTTGCCGCGCGAAGAGCGCATCGGCGCCGAGGTCGTTGGCGGACGCGGTGAGGATCGACGTGTCGGTGGTGAGCGCCAGGGCGCGCAACGCCTTCCGCTGGGTCGCGTGATACTTCACGACGTATTCCGCCGCGAGGTGCTGCGCGTCGGCGGCGGAACCGCCATTGCCCGCGAAGAAAAGCGTGCCGCCCTCGGCCAGGCAGCGACGCATCGCCGCGACGATGGCGTCGAGACCATCGGGGTGGGCGGCCACGAGCTCGGTGAGGAGGGCGAGCTCGCGGAGGCCGGCGCTGATCCGGGAGGCGTCACTCATCGGAGGCGAACATCCGCTGCATCTTGCGCCAGAGGGAATCGCGCACGGGGAGCGGATCCACCTCGTAGGTCGCCTGGTCATCGAGAATGGCGCGCGGATTGGCATCGAGCAGGAGCAACGCCTGCTCGGCGCCCTCATGCTCGCCCAGCCACTCCAGCGCGGTGGCCACATTGCGTTCGTCGCCGTGATTGTCGGCCGCGAGAATGTCGGCCAGCCCGTGCCGGACGATGTCGCGCGCGCGGTCTCCCCGACTCCGCGGCAGCGTCAGCGTGGTCGCGTCGACCTGCATCACGGCGCCGAGTTCGCGCCAGGCGCGCACACTCGGCACGGTGCACGACGTGTAGCGCTCCGGGTGCGCGAGGATCGGCACCAGCCCGAGCTGAATCACCTCGTACAGGGCGCGCCCGACGATCTCCGCCGGGACCATCCGCGGAAACTCCACCAGCAGGTAACGCGAGTTCCGGATGGTCACCACCCGCTCCGCCGCCGCAGCCGGCACCGGACGGTCCAGCATCACCTCGGCGCCGCGGTGCAGGCGGACCTCGGGCGGGGCCACTGCCGTGAGCGCCGCCCATGCAGCATCGTAGGCGGGCGGAAAGCCGGCGGCGAGCTGCGACGAGAGGAGGTGCGGCGTGCAGGCGACGTCGGTGATGCCCTTCATCGCGAAGGTGCGGAGGACGCGCACCGACTGCTCGACGCTTCGTGATCCGTCGTCGACGCCAGGGAGGACATGCGAGTGGAGGTCGATCATGCCGATGTCACCGCCGCCCGGATGGCGACGGCGCGTTCCCGCAGCGCCATCGGGTCGTCCTCGGCCCCGGCCAGCAGCGCCAAGGTGATGAGGGCATCGGCCGCCAGCAGGTCGAGCGCCGCGTCCCGCGTGGCCCCGGCCGCGATGGCCGCGCCGAGTGCGCGGTGTCCGGCGTCGGTGAGCCGATCGCCCACGGTCGCCCCCGCACTCCCGTGCAACCATCCGGCGCTCGCTGCCACGAGCCGCGCCGGTGCGCCCTCGGTCCGCGCGGCGAACCAGGCCGCCGAGGTATCACTCACGCGCCGATCCACTCCGCCACCAACGGCACGATGCGATCAACGACCACGGCCTCGACGTTGTCGACGCCGAGCGAGCCGCTCGCGAAGGTCGGCCGCCCGCCACCGCGCCCACCAAACGCGCCGGTGAGGAGCTTCATCGCGGCGTTGGCATCCTTGCCGGCGGCGATGAGGTCATCCGACACCGCCAGCGTGATCGCGGCGGGCAAGGTCGGGTTGACCAGCATCAGCATCGCCTGCGCCTTCTCCGCGCCGCGGAAGGCATCGGCCAATTCACCCAGTTGTGCCCGATCCTCCGTGACCGTGCTGCGCAGGTGAATCGTGACCGGACCGGCCGAGAGCAACGTGGCCTCTGCCGTGCCGCCACCCTTGAGCGCCTCGGCGAGTCGGGCCTCGAGCTTCTCGCGCTCGGCGAGCATCGCCTCCAGCTTCCGCTCGATCTGGTCGGGCTGTGCCTTGAGGCTCTGCGCCAAGGCGGCGATCCGCCCCTCGGCCGCACGCACCGCCGCGTAGGCGCCGTGACCGGTGATCGCCTCGATCCGACGCACACCCGCCGCCACGCCACCCTGCGCGGTGAAGCGGAAGAGACCGATCTGCCCGGTGGTCCGCACATGCGTGCCGCCGCAGAGTTCGATCGAGTCGCCCATCGTCACCACCCGCACCACGTCGCCGTACTTGTCGGCGAAGAACGCCATCGCTCCCTTGGCGAGCGCGTCGGGATACGACATCTCGCGGATGTCGACCGGCGCATTGGCAAGCACGAGGTCGTTCACTTCGGCCTCGATGTCGGCGAGCTGCGCTGCGTCGACCGGACCACCGTGCGAGAAGTCGAAACGGAGCCGCGTGGGCTCGACGAGCGACCCCTGCTGCCGCACGTGCCCACCGAGGTGACGGCGGAGCACCATGTGCGCGAGGTGGGTCGCGGAGTGGTTGCGCTCGATCTCCGCGCGACGCGCGGCGTCGACCGTGGCGTGCACCGCGCCGGGCGCGAAGCTCCCCTCGAGCGTGCCCAGCAACCGCTGCCCAAGTTCGGCGTCCTTGACGACGTCGGTCACGCGGAAGCGCCACCCCTCGCCCTCGACGATGCCATGGTCGGCCTGCTGGCCGCCGCTGGTGGCGTAGAAGGGCGACTCGCGCAGGACGAGGATGCCGTTCGCGGCGGCCTCGACATTGCTTAGCACTTCGGTCTCGGCGGCGAGTTCGGTGTAGCCGACGAACTTTGACACTCGCCCGTGAACGAGCGATGCATCGCCACCGACTATCGTGAATGTTCCGGATTCGGCCTGGAGCTTCTGGCCCTTCCCGGCCGCGGCACGACTCCGCTCGCGCTGCTCCGTCATCGCGACGTCGAAGCCGGCGGTGTCGACGCTGATCCCCATCTCCTCGGCGATCAGCACCGTGAGGTCAAGCGGGAAGCCGAAGGTGTCGAACAGCTTGAAGGCCTCGTCGCCGGCGATGCGCGTGGTGCCGGCGGCGCGAATCTCTTCGAGCCGCGAGAGTCCCGCCTCGATCGTCTCGAGGAAGCGGGCTTCTTCCTGACGAATCGTCTCGGCGACGAACGCCTGCTTCTCCACGAGCACCGGATAGGCCTCGCCCATCAGGGCGACGACGGTCGGCACCAGCTCGACCAGCGTCGGCTCGCGGCGGCCGAGCAGCCAGGCATGGCGCACCGCGCGGCGGAGGATGCGGCGCAGCACGTAGCCGCGTCCCTCGTTGCTCGGATAGACACCATCGAGCAGCAGGAACGACACCGCGCGCGCGTGGTCGGCGAGCACGCGGTACGAAATACCGGTCCCCTCGGGCCCACCCGGATACGGCGCGCCGACGAGCCGCTCCACATCGGCGATCAGCGGACGGAAGAGGTCGGTGTGGAAGTTGTCGTCCTGCCCCTGCAGCACGGCGGTGATCCGCTCCAGGCCGGCCCCGGTGTCGACGCTGGGCTTTGGCAGCGGCGTGAGCGTCCCGTCGGCGGAGCGATCGAACTGCATGAAGACCAGGTTCCAGATCTCGAGGAACCGGCCTGCTTCGGCTTCCACTTCGAAATCGGCCTGCGACATCGCGACGGGCGTGCTCCCCGGCGTCCACTTCAGGTCGACGTAGATCTCCGAGCAGGGGCCGCACGGACCGGTATCGCCCATCTGCCAGAAGTTGTCCTTGTCGCCGAGGCCGTAGATCCGGTCGGCGGGGAGCGTCGAGTGCTCGAGCCAGAGCGCGCGCGCCTCGTCATCGGTGTGGTGCACCGTGACGCGCAGGCGATCGGCCGGGATGCCGAGGTACTCGGGCGAGGTGACGAACTCCCAGGCGAACTTGATGGCGTCGCGCTTGAAGTAGTCGCCGAACGAGAAATTGCCGAGCATCTCGAAGAAGGTGTGGTGACGGCGGGTCAGCCCGACCTGTTCGAGGTCGTTGTGCTTCCCGCCAGCGCGCACGCACTTCTGGCAGGTGACCGCGCGGACATAGCTGCGCGGGTCCTGCCCGAGGAAGGTGCGCTTGAACTGCACCATGCCGGCGTTGGTGAAGAGGAGCGTCGGGTCGTCGGCGGGAACGAGGGTCGACGAGGCGACCTCGGTGTGACCCTGGGCGACGAAATAGTCGAGGAATCGGCGGCGAATCTGGGCGGCATTCATGGGGCGGAATCTAACCAACCCCGGCCCGTCAGCCCTCCCCCACCAACCGCCGGACATGGCCGTTGGCCACGGCCCCGGCCCACCCCCGGCGTGCGAAGAAGGCCAGCAACCGACGCCGCTTGGCGTCACGGGTGAGTCCCTTCATGCCGGCCACGCGACGCTCGGCCTGTGCCAGCGTCTTGGCCATCGGGTCGGGGGCTTCCTCGTCCTGGAGCGTGACCAGGGCGGCAGCCACCAGCTCATTCGGGACGCCCAGCCGCGCGAGGTCGTGCCGGATGCGCATCGGGCCGCTGCCCCGACGCGCTCGCACTTCGACATAGCCGCGGGCAAACGCCGCGTCGTCGAGCAACCCCAACGTGGTCAGCCGAGCCACGGCGCCCGCCACCGCGTCGGGGCCATGACTCCGTCGGCCCAACTTCCGGGTCAACTCGACGGTGCCGTGGGCCCGTTGCTCGATCGCCTTGATGGCGGCGCGGAATGCGGCTTCTTCATCGGCCGCGGCATCGAGTGCCGCCACCCCACCGGCCGGGAGCGGCCGAGCCGGGGCGAGCCCGAGGGCTGCCACGACATCGGCCGGCACGGTCCAGGCGGGCCGCCCATCCACGATGACCCGGGTGCTCCCGGGACGCCGTGGATCGGGGACCAGTGCTTCGATGATCACTCGCCGTCTTCCTCATCGGGGACGCCCGGACCCGCGGCGGCCAGCATGCCCAGCGACTCCTTCACCTTGGCCTCGACCTCGGCCATCAGAGCGGCGTTGTCCTTGAGGAAGAGCTTGGCGTTCTCGCGCCCCTGCCCGATGCGCTGCTCGCCGTAGGAGTACCACGCGCCCGACTTCTGGATGATCCCCGCCTCGGAGGCGATGTCGACCAGCAGGCCGGTGTGCGAGATCCCTTCGTCGAACATGACGTCGAACTCCGCCTGCTTGAACGGCGGCGCCACCTTGTTCTTCACCACCTTCACGCGGACGTGCGACCCGATGACGGCCTCGCGTTCCTTGACCGGCCCGATGCGGCGGATGTCCATGCGGAGCGAGGCGTAGAACTTGAGCGCCTTGCCGCCGGTGGTGGTCTCCGGGTTGCCGAACATCACGCCGATCTTCTCGCGCAGCTGGTTGATGAAGACCACCGAGCAGTGGGTCCGGTTGATCGCGCCGGCCAGCTTGCGGAGGGCCTGGCTCATGAGGCGCGCCTGGAGGCCCATGTGGGAATCGCCCATCTCGCCTTCGATTTCGGCCTTCGGCACCAGCGCGGCGACCGAGTCGATCACCACCAGGTCGACAGCGCCGGAGCGGACCAGGATCTCGACGATCTCGAGGGCCTGTTCGCCGGTGTCGGGCTGCGAGACCAGCAGGTTCTCGATGTCGACGCCGAGCTTCTTGGCGTACTCGATGTCGAGGGCGTGTTCGGCGTCGACGTAAGCCGCCACCCCGCCGGACTTCTGCACGTTGGCGACGAGATGCAAGCAGAGCGTCGTCTTGCCTGACGACTCGGGGCCGTAGATCTCGGTGATCCGGCCGCGAGGGACGCCGCCGATGCCGGTGGCCGCATCGAGGTTGATGGCGCCGGTGGAGATGGCGTCGATCTTCACGCGGGGCCGGTCCGCCCCCATCCGCATGATCGAGCCCTTCCCCAGCTGCTTCTCGATCTGGGAGATGGCAAGGTTGAGGGCCTTCTTCTTCTCGGTGTCGACGCGGGATTCGGTGACGGACATGGCGTTGGGATCCTGGCGAATGGTGATTGAAGGGCGACACGGGATGATCGATCATCGATGATCGATCATCGATCATCGCGCAGTGGAGCATTTCACTCCACCAATCTAGCTTCTACCAAGCTACAACCGAAACTACTCCGAAGCAAGAGTCTCAATGTGTAGTATTTTGCGCCATATGTGACATTTCAACGCCAATCGGGACGCCAAGCGTCCTCGATGTGGGTCAGCTGGGCCGCTGGCCCCATCCCGTCGAGGGTCAGGACGTCGAAGCGGTACTGGTCGCCGGTCTGGCCGTGACGGAGGAGCCAGGCCCAGGCGAGGCGCTCGATCGTGGCCCGCTTGCGGGGGCCGACCGCCTCGGCCCCCATGCCGCATGTCGCCGAACGGCGGCACTTGACCTCGACGAAGGCGACCAGCGAACCGCGGCGGGCGACGAGATCGAGGTCGTGGCGGCCGAGGCGGAAGCGGTGGGCCTCGACGCGCCAGCCGTGCTTGGTGAGCCACCGGCCGGCCACGAGCTCCGCCTCCCAGCCATCACGATGGCGGGGGTCAGTCCAGAGGTCGGGAGGGCGGCGGGGAGTGGACACGCGAGGAACATCGCGTGTGCGGAAGGAGCGGCGTGGTACGGGGGAGTGCGGAGCGGTACGAGAAACTGGATGATCGATGATCGATCATCGATGGTCGATCATCGTTTACGTATACTCATCCAACTGATGCATTCCGATCATCACATCTCTTGGCTTGCTGCCGTTCGGCGGGCCGAGGATGCCGGCGTCGTGGAGCTGGTCGATGATCCGCGCGGCGCGGCCGTAGCCGATGCCGAGGCGGCGCTGGAGGAGCGAGGTGCTGCCACCCTGATGCTGCAGGCAGAGTTCGGCGGCCTGCTTGAAGAGCGCGTCGCGGTCACCCTCGTCGACGCCACCGCCGTCCTCCCCTTCCCCGGACTGCGCGCGCACCAGCTCGAGGATGTCGTGCTCCTCACCGCCATGCGCGGCGACGTCGCGCTGGGCCGCATACCACGCCATCGCGCGTTCGGTCTCGTCGGTGCTGATGTAGGCGCCCTGGATCCGCTGCGGTTCGTTGCGCCCCGGCGGCAGGAAGAGCATGTCGCCGTTGCCAAGCAGCGCCTCGGCGCCGTTCTGGTCGAGGATGGTGCGCGAGTCGACCTTGCTCGCCACGCGGAAGGCGATGCGCGACGGGAAGTTCGCCTTGATCAGGCCGGTGAGGACGTTCACGCTCGGTCGCTGCGTCGCGAGGATCAAGTGGATGCCGATCGCGCGCGCCTTCTGCGCCAGCATCGCGAGCGGCCGCTCCACTTCCGCCTGCACCGTCATCATCAGGTCCGCCAGCTCGTCGACGATCAGCACGATCATCGGGAGCTCGCCTTCGCTGTACGTGTCGTTCCAGGGCTCGCCCGGCGGCGTATCGGGCGCTTCCTTCGCGATGGTCGTCAGCGACGGCTTGGCGGACGCCGGATTCTTCAGCGGCTTGCCGTCGCGCACTTTCTTGTTGAAATCGAGCAGCTGGCGCGCGCCATTGGCGTGCAACAGCGCATAGCGACGGTTCATCTCGTACACGGCCCACTTGAGCAAGGTCGCCGCGTCGTTGTTGTCGGTCACGACCCGGTGGCGCAGGTGCGGCAGGTCGTTGTACATCGAGAGCTCGACCATCTTCGGGTCGACCATCAGCAGCCGCAGCTCGCGCGGCGTGTAGCGATAGATCAGCGAGGTGACGATGGTGTTGATCGCCACCGACTTGCCCGAGCCCGTCGCGCCGGCGACCAGCAAGTGCGGCATCTTCGCGAGGTCGGCGACGACCGGCTTCCCCTCGACGTCGCGTCCGATCGCGATCGGCAACAGCGCCGTCGAGCTGCGCCAGGTGTCGCTCGCGAGCAGTTCGCGCAACGTGACCATGCGCGGCTTCGGGTTCGGGATCTCGACGCCGACGGCGCCACGCCCGGGAATCGGGGCGACGCGCAACGACTGCGCGCGCATGGTGATCGCGAGGTCATCGGCAAGCGCCACGATGCGCCCGGCCTTCACACCCGACGCGGGGACCACCTCGAACTGCGAGACCGTCGGCCCGCTGGTGATGCCGGCGAGCGTCCCCTCGACCTTGAACGTCTTCAGCGTGGCGAGCAGCAACTCGCCCAGCCGTTGCAACTCCGCCTCATCGGCCTCGACGTTGCCGCCCTTGGGGAGGTCGAGAAGGTCGAGTGGGGGCAGCGCCTCGTCGACGGGCCGCGGCGGCGGCAGTGGCAGCTCCAGCTCCTCCGCCATCGTGCGCTTTTTCGGCTTCGCCTTCGAGGGTTGGAAGAGTTCCTCCTGCGAGACCTCCTCCTCCTCGTCGGCGGCGACCGGCTCGGGCTCGACGACGCGCTTCACCGGCACGGCACGCCCCACCTTGAGCGGCGCCGGCTCGGCGGGGCGTTCGAGGCGCTGCAGCGGATGCCAGGCGAGGGTGCCGAGCGTGGTGGCCGTCAGGACGACGAAGCCGACCAGCAGCCCGCCGGCGGTGCCGATCGAATCCAGAGCGCTGCGTGCCAGGAAGCCGGGGAACCAGCCCGTCACCCGCGCCGCCCAGCTCCACTCCGCTGGCGGCACGAGATAGAACGACTGCTCGGCCCGCACCAGCACGGCGATGACGTACGGAATCAGGATCGCGCCACCGAGCGTGAGAATCGCGGCGCGCTTCATGTCGAGGCGCGGCAGCCGATCAAAGCCGGCGAGTCCCAGCAACAACCCGAGGAGCGGGGCACCGACGGCACCGAGCCCGAGCGCCTGCCAGAGCGCCGGCCCGATGGCGGAGCCGAGCGGACCGGTGATGTTGAATGGCAGCAGGGCGAGCGCGAGGAACGCGCCGGCCACGAGCGCGAGCACCGCCCAGAGCTTGCGACGATTCTCGCCGCTCATGCGGCTGCCGCCAGCGTGACGCGGCGATCGTGGTAGGTCGGGAGCACCGGATGGGTGTCGATCTGACCGGCAGCCTCGACATCGGCGCCGAAGCCGAGGCGAATCAGCTCGCGGCCCGCGGCCGAGAGCGCCAGGGCGCGGTCGATGCGATGGCCATAGCGGCGCACCAGGTCGACCGAAACGATCGCGGCGTCGTTGAGTCCCTTCCGCGTGCGACGCCCGCCGAGTGCTTCGGTCACGAAGCGGCCGGCGAGGTACGCGTCATCCATGCCGAAGCCCGATTCGCGGCCGGCGCAGAGCACCAACACGTCCCGCCCCGCGGCCACGGCGTCCCGCAGTCGTGCGCCGACGACGCTCAGGTTCACCGCCGCACCCACCAGCACTTCGTGCGCGCCGGCAGTGGCGAGGAGGGCGCGGGTGCCATTGGTGGTGGTCATGACGAGGGTCCTGCCGCGCACGGTCTCGGGCAGCATCTCGCCCGGCGAGTTGCCCAGCTGGAAGCCGGGGATGCGCACGCAGTGGCGCTCGCCGGCGAGGAGGACGTCGGTGCGGTCCAGCGACTGCGCCAGCGTGATCGCCTCGTCCGTCTCGGCCGCGACGATCACGGCGCGCGCACCATGATGGAGCGCCGCCGTCATGGTGGTGGTGGCACGCAGGATGTCGATCACGACGACCGTGCGCCCCGCCACGTCCGCTGTCGGGAGCCCGAGCGGCGTGAAGGCGACGTGGACGGTCATCCCTCGCGCGACTCGCTGGGCGCGGGCTCCGGACGGAGCAGTTGGGCCTCGCGCTCGAGAAACTTGGTGTCGACGTTGCCGGCGACGAAGTCCGGGTGGCGGATGACGCGCGCCAGGAAGGGAATCGTGGTGGTGACCCCTTCGAGGATGAACGAGTCGAGCGCCTGCCCGAGCCGCGCCAGCGCCTCGGTCCGGTCGCGGCCCCAGACGATCAGCTTGGCGAGCAGCGAGTCGTAGTACGGCGGCACGGTGTAGCCGGCGTAGACGTGCGTGTCGACGCGGACGCCGGGGCCGCCGGGCGGATGGTAGGCGGTGATGAGCCCCGGGCACGGCTGGAAGTTCCGGTAGGGATCTTCGGCGTTGATGCGCACCTCGATCGCGTGCCCGACCAGCGGCGTGATCCCGAACGAGAGCGGCTCGCCGGCCGCCACGCGGATCTGTTCCTTCACCAGGTCATGCCCGGTGACCATCTCGGTCACGGGATGCTCGACCTGAATCCGCGTGTTCATCTCCATGAAGTAGAACGAGCCGTCCTCGTCGAGGAGGAACTCGATCGTCCCCGCGCCGGCGTAGTCGATTGCGGAGGCGAGCTGCACCGCCGCCTCGCCCATCCGCGCCCGCAACTCGGGCGTGAGCGCCGGCGACGGCGATTCCTCGATCAGCTTCTGGTGGCGGCGCTGCACCGAGCAGTCACGTTCACCAAGGTGGATCACGGTGCCGTGCAAGTCGCCGAGCACCTGGATCTCGACGTGGCGCGGCCGTGCGAGGTACTTCTCGACGTAGACATCGCCGTTGCCGAAGGCGGAGAGCGCCTCGTTCTGCGCCAGCGAGAAGAGCTGCGGGAACGAGTCGGCATCGTGCGCGATCCGCATCCCCTTCCCGCCGCCGCCGGCCGTCGCCTTGATGATCACGGGGAAGCCGATCCCCTCGGCCACCGGCAGCGCTTCCTCGACGTCGCGCATGATCCCCGGCGAGCCCGGCACCGTCGGCACGCCGGCTTCGGCGGCGAGGCGTCGTGCCGACGCCTTGTCGCCCATCGAGCGGATCTGGTCGCCCGTCGGACCGATGAAGGCGATGTTCGACGCGCGACAGGTGTCGGCGAATTCGGCGTTCTCGGCGAGGAAGCCGTAGCCCGGGTGGATCGCGTCGGCGCCGGTCACTTCGGCGGCGGCGATCAGGTTCGGGATCCGGAGATAGGAGAGCCGCCCCGGCGGCGGCCCGATGCAGACGTCGTCGTCGGCAAACCGCACGTGCAGCGATTCTCGATCGGCCTCGCTGTACACGGCGACGGTCCGGATGCCGAGTTCCCGACAGGCGCGAATCACGCGGAGCGCGATCTCACCGCGATTGGCCACCATCACCTTGCGAAACATCAGCGTCCCAGGTCGTTGAAGGTGCGATCGGAGGCGGCGCTGATGCCCGACACCCGCAGCGCGAATTCGCTCGGGTTGGTGGCGTTCCGCACGGCCTCGTCGTACGCGATGGTCCCCTCCTGCAGCCAGCGCATCAGCGACTGGTCGAAGGACTGCATCCCGTAGGAGACGCCGCCCTCGGCGATCAGGTCGGGGATGTTCAGCGCCTTGTTCATGTCGCGGATGTTGTCGGCGACGGCGGCGGAGTTGACGAGGATTTCGATCGCCGGCACGCGGCCACGACCATCGGCCCGCGGCACCAGGCGCATCGAGATCACCGCGGCGAGCGCGGTGGAGAGGAGCATCCGGATCTCGCCGTGCTGGAACGGCGGATAGAACGACAGGATGCGCGAGATGGTCTGCGTGGCATCCGTGGTGTGAATCGTCGAGAGCACCAGGTGGCCGGTGTCGGCCGCCTTGAGGGCGGTGTCCATCGTCTCGGAGTCGCGGATTTCGCCGATGAGGATGACATCGGGGTCCTGTCGCAGGACGTGGCGGAGCGCGCCGCCGAACGACATCGTGTCGGAACCGACCTCACGCTGCGACACGCTCGAGAGCTGGTCGCGGTGGAGGAACTCGATCGGGTCCTCGACCGTGATGATGTTCACGCGACGGGTGCGATTGATGTGTTCGATCATCGCCGCGAGCGTGGTCGACTTGCCGGAGCCGGTGACGCCGGTGACGAGCACCAGGCCGCGCGGACGCGACGCCAGCGCCTCGATGACCGCGGGAAGCTGCAGCTCGCTGATGGTGCGCACTTCGTACGGAATGGCGCGCAACGCGAACGCGACGGTGCCCCGCTGATTGTACAGGTTGGTCCGGAAACGACCGATGCCGGGCACGCCGATGCCGAAGTCCATTTCCTTGGTCTCGGCGAACTCGCGCGCCTGCCGCGGCGTCATCAACTGCTCGCCCAGCTGCTTCAAGTCTTCGGGCTTGAGTGGCGGCATCGGCAAGGCTTCGAGGTTGCCGTTGACGCGGACCGTCGGCGGCCGCCCCGCCTTGAGGAGCAGGTCGGACGCGCCCCGCTGGACCATCTGCACGATGGCCTGGCGGAACTGGAAGCCCCCGCCCGGTGCATCGGTGGCGACGGGGCCGACGCCGACGACTTCCGCCGGGGCCTCGTCAGCCATTCGGGTCCACGCGGAAGAGCACCTGGCCGTATTCCACCGGCGAGGAATCCTCGACGCCGATTTCGCGCACGATGCCCGACACTTCGGCCTCGATCTCGTTCATGATCTTCATCGCCTCGATGATGCAGACGGTCTGCCCCGCCGTCACGCGCGACCCGATGCGGACGTAGGGCTCCGCACCCGGCTCTGGCTGGAGATAGAGAGTCCCCACCATCGGCGAGCGGACCTCCTTGAGTGTCGACGGCAACGCCGCCGGCGCGGAGTCCGACCCGGCGGGTGGCAGCGCGGCCATGGGCGCCGGAGCAGCCACGGGGAGCTGATACATCGGGGCCGCCGGCGCGCTGGACGCGACGCCGTGCGAGGTCCGGGTAATCACCACCCCGGTGCCGAAGAGGCCCTTCAGTTCGATCGAGCCGATCTCGGGCTGCTCCCGGAGGAGCGCGGCGAGCCGACGGACGTCGCGAAGGTCGATCCCCTTGAGACCGGGCATCTTTTCCATCGCGCGGGCGAGTTCCTGCATGTCGTCAGGTGTCATACGCGGGTCAGGTACTTGTCCTCGCGCCGGTCGACGCGAATGAGTGTCCCGGGTTCGATGAAGAGCGGCACCTGCACCACCGCGCCGGTCTCCAGGCGGGCCGGCTTGGTCCCCCCGGTGGCGGTGTCGCCGCGGATCCCCGGGTCGGTCTCCACAATTTGCAGTTCGACGAACATCGGCAGCTCGAGCAGGATCACCTGCTCGTCATGCACCAGCCCGATGCATTCCATCCCTTCCTTCAGGTACTTCAACTGGTCGTCGCCGATCAACGCCGCCGTGAGCGGGATGTCGTCGTACGATTGCAGATCCATGAAATGGAACGAATCGCCATCCTTGTAGGAATAGGTCATCGGCCGACGGTTGAGCTCGACTTCGGTGAAGCGCTCGCCCGACGGGAAGGTCCGCTCGACGACCAGACCGGTCCGGACATTCCGGAGCTTGGTCCGCACGAAGGCGCTTCCCTTCCCCGGCTTCACGTGCTGGAAGTAGACCACCTGCAGCAGCTTGCCGTCCTGCTCCATCACTATCCCGTTGCGGATGTCCGCGGTACTTGCCACGCCGTCTCCTGCCCCTGGCTCTCAGATCGTGAGTAAATCGGTGTGGCCGTTGCTCAGGAGGACCGGACCGTCGGCGGAGAGCCAGACGTCGTCCTCGAGGCGGACCCCACCCCAACCGGGAAGATAGATCCCCGGTTCAATCGTGACCACCGCCCCGACCGGGAGGAGCCCGTCGGAGGTGGCGGCAAGTCGTGGTGATTCATGGACTTCCAATCCGATCCCGTGCCCCAGCGAATGGCCGAACGCCTCGCCGTAGCCCGCTTCGGCGAGTGGCGTCCGGGCCAGGGCATCGGCCTCCCGACCGGTCATCCCGGCCCGGACCGCCTCCCGGGCGATCCGCTGCGCGGACTGCACCAAGCCGTAAATCCGCTGCTGACGCTCATCCGGCGCGGCCCCGACCACCACCGTCCGCGTGATGTCTGAACAGTAGCCGTCGACGATCGCCCCGTAGTCGATCAGGAGGAACTCCCCCCGCCCGATGACCCGCTCCGACGTCCCCGCATGCGGGAGCGCCGAGCGCGGTCCGGAGGCGACGATCGTCTGGAACGGATGCCACTCGCTGCCGCGAACCCGCAGCGCCGCCTCGAGTCGCGCGGCGACGTCGATCTCGCGGTCACCGACCCGGATCGTCGGAAGCACGGCGTCCAGCGCCTCGTGGGCCAGCGCAGCCGCCGCCCGAATCGCCGCGAGCTCCTCGTCGTCCTTCACCTGGCGCTGCCCCTCGACCAACTCGCTGACCGGGCGGAAGCGGCCCCGGGCGGCGCCCTCGAGGCGTTCGGCGTCACGCACCGTGAGGCTGGTGGCCTCGAAGCCGATCGCCTCCAGCTTGCGCCGCTCGACCTCGCGGCGGATCCGCTCCCAGACCGAAGCCCGCTCAATGACGACATCGGCCGCACTCCCCGCTTCCTGCGGCGCCTGCGTGGCGTACCGGAAGTCGGTGAGCAGCAGCGCATGCTCGGCGGTCAGGAGGAGTTGCGCCGCGGAGCCGGTGAAGCCGGTGAGCCATCGGATGTTGGGGAGGTGACTCACCAGCAACGCGTCGAGTCCCTCGGCGACCAGCGCCCGACGCACCGCAGCCTGCCTCGCCTGGCGGCGGTCAACCATCCCGCAGGATGCCGGCGAGTGCGTCGAGGGCGAGCAGGTACCCGCGCGCGCCCAGTCCGCTGATCATCCCGATCGCCTGGTCGGCGGTGAGCGAATGATGCCGCGCGGCTTCGCGACGATAGAGATTGGAGAGGTGCACTTCGATGAACGGGATCGGCGCCGCGAGGAATGCGTCGCGGAGCGCGAGCGAGGTGTGGGTGTAGGCACCGAGGTTGACGATCGCGCCATCGGCATGGGCGCGCAGCCCCTGCACCACGTCCACCAACTCCCCTTCGTGGTTCGATTGGATCCACTCGATGGCCACGTCGAGGGTCGCGGCGCGGGCGCGGACCTGTGCCTCGAGCTCCGCGAGCGTCGTGGCGCCGTAGATCGTCGGCTCGCGCTGGCCGAGGAGATTGAGATTCGGTCCGTTGAGGACAGTGATCCGGATCATCGGCCGAGCCCCTTGAGCCAGTCCTGAAACGCCGTGAAGTCTGCCGTGTCCCGGGCGGCCGGCAGCGGCGCCTCGTAGAAGGCGTCGAAACCCTCGTCCCGCGCGGACACGGCCGGGGCGGCGGCGGCCACCCGGGCGAGCCACTCGCCGAGCGGGGTGCCGCCGCTGACGGCCGAGTCGAAGGGACGCGGGCGACGGGCCTGCAGGTCGCGCTCGATTGCCTCGGCCCGGCTGGCGAACTCGGTGTGCTCGGGGTGACGATCCGCCAGCGTCCGGAAGGCCGCCGCCGCGCGATCGAGGTGTCCCTGGTGGAAGAAGAGGTTGGCCAGCGATTCGGTCACCAGCTCCGGCGCCTCGCTTTCGGCATCGGCCGCATCGTCCTCGGACCAGAGGCCGCCCTCGTTCCAGTCGTCGTCGGCCGCCACCTCCGCCTCGAAGGCCGCAATCGCCTCCGTCTCGACCGTCGACTCGACGAGGTCGGGCGCCGGGAAGACCTCGGGGTCGTCCTCGGCGGCCTCGGCGGCCTCGGCGACCACCAACCACGCCCGGGAGCCCTCGGGGTCGCCGGAGGCCGCTGCGAGGCCGGCGAGGGCCTCCAGCACCACCGGGTGGCTGGGATCCGCCCCGAGGGCGCGCTGGAGGGTCGCGGCGGCCCCGGCGAGGTCCCCTTGGGCTTCGCGGACCTTGGCC
The DNA here is from genome assembly GCA_016704275.1 of Gemmatimonadota bacterium. Classification (NCBI taxonomy): domain Bacteria; kingdom Pseudomonadati; phylum Gemmatimonadota; species Gemmatimonadota bacterium. The sequence goes on along the minus strand of JADJAK010000003.1, from coordinate 123,535 downwards.
AGGGCAATCAGGCCCGGGACCAGTTCGGGGTGCCGCGACAGTCCGACCAGCGCCACGGCCTCCGCCTCGGCGAGCGCCCCGGCCTTGCGGAGCCCATCGGCGAGCGCGGCGAATGCCGTCCCGTCGGGGGCTTCCGCCCAGCGGGCGGCGAGGTGGTCGAGTTCGGGGCTGTGTGACATCCGGTCCTGAGCAACGAGAGGACAAGGGGTGGGAGGCCAACTCTAGCGTCCCCGGTGGCGGTGTCAAGGCGACCCCCGGCTTGAGGTTCCCCCCTCGCCACCCTAGCTTTGCGGGCTGTTTCCTTCTCAGTCCGGAGCTGGTTGACCGCCTATGATGCAAGCCTTCCGCAACGCCGCCAAGCCGGTCGTCCTGCTGATCACGATCACCTTCCTCGTCTGGATGATCGTCGACCTCAGCGGCATCACCGGGTCGGGCGGGTTCATGACGAACACCTCCGTCGGCTCGGTCAACGGCCAGAAGATCGATTCGCGCCTCTACTCCGCCGCGGTCCAGAACGCCGTCACCCAGAAGGGTGGCAGCCTCGGCATGGACGACCTCGAGCAGGTCCGCAACGACGTCTGGGAGCAGCTGATCCAGAACGTCTCGCTGACCAGCGAGATCAAGCGCCGCAACATCACCGTGACCGCCGACGAGGTGGCCGATGTCCTGCGCAACGTCCCGCCGGATGAGGTGCAGACGGCACCGGACTTCCAGACCAACGGCAAGTTCGACATGTCGAAGTACCAGCGGTGGCTGGCGTCGCCGGTCGGGCAGCAGTTCATCCCGCAGCTCGAGGCGCAGTATCGCGAAGAGCTGATGCGGCGGAAGCTGCTGGTGGCGATCACGGCCGATGCCTATCTCTCGGATGCCGCCCTCTGGGAGCGCTACCGGGACCAGAAGGAACTCGCCAAGATCTCGCTCACGGCCATCATCGGCCAGAGCCTGATCTCGGACACGGCGGTCAGCGTCACGCCCGCCGAAGTCGAGGCCTACTACGCCGCGCACAAGAAGGAATTCGAGCGTCCGCGCTCCTCCTTCATGAGCTTCGTGTCGGTGCCGCGCGGCCTGGACGCGTCGGACTCGGCGGCCGCGCTCGCGCGAGTCACCGCGGTCCGCGCCGAGCTGGTCGGCGGCGCGCCGTTCGCCGAAGTGGCGCGACGCGAGTCGAGCGATGGCAGCGCGGCCAATGGCGGCGAGCTGGGCACCTTTGCGAAGGGCGCGATGGTGGCGCCGTTCGACACCGCCGCCTTCTCGTTGCCGCTCAACACGCTGAGCCAGCCGGTCAAGACGTCGTTCGGGTACCACCTGATCGAGGTCACCAAGCGCACCGCCGATTCGGCGACCGCGCGTCACGTCCTGATTCCCTTCGAGCTGGCCGGCACGCACCGCGACCAGGTCGACGCCATGGCCGATTCGCTGGAGCGCCTCGGCGCCGAGCACCTCGATCCGGCCGCGCTCGACACGGTGGCTCGGGTGCTCCGCCTCCCGATCGGGCAGACCGGCGCCGTGCAGCAGGGGGGCCGCGTGCTCCTCGGGCCGTACGTGATTCCGGATGCCGGGGCGTGGTCGATGCGCGCCAAGCAGGGCGAGACCTCTCCGGTCATCGAAGGTGAGACGGCGTTCTACGTCTTCCGCCTCGACTCGATCGCCGAGGCCGGGACGCCGACGCTGCAGCAGATTCGCGGCACGGTGGAGCGGCAGGCCCGCGAGGAGAAGAAGGACGAGAAGGCCAAGGCGATCGCGAACGAGTTGATCGGTCGGGTCAAGGCAGGCACGCCGCTGCCCGAGGCGTCGAAGGCCCTGGGCCTCTCGAATCGCGAGTTCCCGGCCTTCGCCCGCGTCGCACCGCCGATCAGCAACGCCAAGCTCGTCGGCGCCATCTTCGGGCTGCGGGACGGCCAGACCTCCGACGTCATCCAGACCGAGGAAGGCCTCTACGTCGTGCAGATGATCCAGCGTCTGCCGGCGGACTCCCTCGCCTTCGTGACCGGCAAGGACCAGCTGCGCGCCGATGCGATCCAGGGGATGCGCCAGGAGCGGATTCGCCAGTACCTGGCGTCGATCCGCAAGGCGGCGAAGGTCGTCGACAAGCGTGATGCGCTCTTCAAGACCAACGCGCAGATCGAAGCCACGGCGCCGATCGCGCAGCCCGGCGCAACCGGTCCCTGATCGACCGCCTCGCTGAAGGAAACTGAAACGGGCCCCCGAGTCATCGACTCGGGGGCCCGTTTCATTGCTGGGAGTTGCGGCGCTTACTGCGACAGCCGCTTCGGCTCGCCACCAGCGGGGATGTCGTCGGCGGCGTCGATCATCCGCTTCGGGGTCCGGTCGTCGGAGGCGGGCGGCACGTTCAACACCGCGTCCTGCGTGTCCTTGAACGAGCGCTGGAACTCCCGGATGCCGCGTCCCATGGACGACCCGATCTCGGGGAGGCGCTTCGCCCCGAAGAACAGGAGCACGACGCCCATGATGATCATGATCTCCATGAAGCCAAGATTGCCGAACATCGCCTACTCCGGGTCAGAAGAGGGATCGAGCTCCGTAGTACGCCATCGCGACGCCAATCAGGCTCAGAACCGTCACATGCAGCCCCATGGGGCCAATGGTGAACGATACCACGAGGAGATCCACGGACACAGGCCCCAGGGAGGGCGTGACGGCCGTGGTGAAAAAGCTGCGGGCGGCGCTTTCCGGCAGGAACCGCTCCAGCAGCGCCGAAAGCAGGCCGCCGGTGATGAAACCGGCCGCAAGCACACCGAGATAGAACCGAGGCCGACGAGGTCCGGACGCCATCAGCGCCTCCGCTCGAGAACGTAGCCGAGCGAGGCTCGGAGGATGTCGCGCGCGGGCGTATCAGGAAGCAACGCGAGCTCCTCCTCGGCCTCGAGGATGAGTCGCTGGGCGCGATCCCGCGCGTAGTCGAGCCCGCCATGGGCGCGCACCGAGGCCACGACGCTGGCGATCGCGTCCTCGCTGGGGGTCGGATCGCGCATGAGCGCTTCCAATTCGGCCCGCTCGACCGGCGAGAGCCTGGGAATCGCATAGATGAGCGGGAGCGTGACCTTGTGCTCGTGCAGGTCGAGCCCCGACGGCTTGCCGGTCGTGGTCTCGTCGGCGGTGTAGTCGAGCAGGTCGTCGGTGATCTGGAAGATCATCCCGAGCTTCTCCCCGAAGGAGGCCAGCGCACGACGCTGGGCCAGCGGCGCCTCGAGGGCGCCGACTTCGCACGCCCCGGACATGAGCGAGGCGGTCTTTGCCTTGATCAGGAGGTCGTACTCCGGCTCGCCGAACGAGAGCGGGTCGTCTGCCAGCAGCTGCCGCATCTCGCCGACCGTCATCGCGGTGGTGACACGCGAGAGGATCCGCAGGGCGTCGAGGTTCCCCAACCGCACCAGCTCCACGACCGCGCGCGAGTAGAGGAAGTCGCCCATGATCACCGACACCTGATGCGAGAACAGGGCGTTGATCGTCGGCATGCCGCGGCGCAGCGTGGAGTGGTCGACCGAGTCGTCGTGCACCAGCGTCGCGAGGTGGATCACCTCGATCACGGCGGCGAAGGTGGCCGCCCGTTCGGTCGGCCCACCAGTGGCCTGGTCGGCGAGCAGCACCAGCGTCGGGCGGAACATCTTCCCGCGCATCTGCAGCAGGTGCTGGTTGACTTCGCTGATGAGCGGAAAGTCCTCCTCGATCATCCGGCGCATCTCGGCCGAGACGTCGTCGAGGCGACTCCGTACCGACGCCTGCAGATCGGTGAGCGAGGTGGGCCCCAGCTGCGGGATGGTCACGCGGAATGCTCCGCCGCAATCCGGATGATCCGCTCCGTCGCATCCATGAAGCTCACTTCGACCGCGAGCACGCGCTCGTAGAAGCCCCGCGCCACCTCGCCCTTCCCTTGCGCCTCGAGCGCGCGCCCCAGCCAGTAGAGCACGCCGATCTTCTCGGCGTCGTCCTCCGGACCGCGCTCGACGCTGCGCAGCACGGCCTCCGCCACCGGCGGCATCCCCTTCTCGAGGAAGGTGGCGCCCAGGGCTTCCGCCGTGCGCAGCCGCCCCTCGTTGGAGCGCATCGCCTTCTGGAACTCGCCGATGGCCTCCTCGAGCAACCCCATCTCCTTGAAGGCGATGCCGAGGTCGTAGTGCGCCTGATGATCTTCCATCGGGAGGTTCTGGTCGAGCGCGCGCTTGAACTCGGCCAGCGCCTCGCGGAACGTCTCATCCTCGTCGGCGGAGATCCCGGTCGTCTCGGTGCGCATCCGGGTGCTGCGCGGCCCGGCGTCATCGATCACCATCGCGCCGAAGTCGACGAACCCTTCGGGCACCACCGGCGTGCTCCCCTCGGGGACCATGGCGCGCAGTGCGGCGCGTGCGGCCGGGTTCAACTCATCGAGCTCGAGCAGGCGGCGATAGACGGCGATCGCCTTCTCCTCGCTGCCGGCGCGGACGAGGGCTTCGCCGAGCGCCTGGTAAGCCTCGCACAGCTTCGGCGTGTCCTTCATCTTCGCCGCCACTTCGACGCGCGCCTGATAGCGGTTGATCGACTGCGGTTCGGCCTGGATGAGCTCGCCGGACACCTGCCACGCGTGCAGCGGTTCGTCGCGCTCGATGTAGAGCTCAAGCGCGCGCTCGAGTGCCGCGATGCCGCGCGCCCGATCGCCGTACTCGAACAGCGCCGCCGCGGTGACCCGTTGGCCGAGGGGATCATTCGGGTCGGCGTCCGACGGCTCCATCAGCGCGGGGGCGGCAGCCTCGGCGTCCGACGCCGGCACCGCACCCACCCCGCCGATGTCGATGAAGACCACGTCGCTGAGCGCCGCCGCATCGGGCGACGGCGCAATCGCCTCCGTCGGCGCGACGAACTCGCTCTGCTCCAGCCCATCGAGGCGCACGGCGTTGTCCGGCGTGGTCGCGGATTCGGGACGACCGCCGTCGAATCCCTCCACCTGCGCCTGATCCCCCATCTCCGCGGCCATCCGATCGACGTCGAGCAGCCCCGCGATCGCCCCTTCGGGGCCGGGGCGGTGGTCGGCCGCGTCGGCGCTGCTGGACTCGAGGCCATCGAGCACCACACCGTCGCTCGGACGTTCGATCTCCACACCACCGAGCACCGTCGACTCGAGCTGGAGCGGGGTGGTGGGCGCCACCTCGGATGCCCGCTCGAATTCCACCGGTCCGGTATCGATGAAGATCAGGCCCTGGCCACCTTCGCTCCCGCCAGAGGTCCCGGTCCCCTCATCGCCATCCGCCGCGTCGCGTCCGAGCAACTCGTCCATCACCTTGCGCAGTTCGCGCCAGCCACCAAACGTTGCCCCGAAGCGCTCGAGCGCCTCGCGGGATTCATCGCCCTGTCCGACCGTCGTCATCCGATCGCGATACGCCGTCAGGTTGGCGCGCACGTCGAACAGCATCCGCTTCCGCGCCTGATAGGTCGCCAGGTCAAGGTAGGTGCGGATCCGGCTCGGCTCGAGCCGCAGGATCTTGTTGCAGAGGGCGATGGCGTTGTTGGTGAGGCCGTGCTCGCCGTACCGCGAGGCCGCCTGGTCCCACGCCTGACACGCGGCGGCGATGTTGCCGAGGCGATGTTCGAGATCGCCGATGCGATTGAACAGCGACGGGTCCTCGCCCTCGGACTCGCCGGCACCCTCCCGGGCAGCCTGACGGTACAGCTCGATCGCCTCGCGCCATTCCTCGCGCTGTTCGTGCTGGCGCGCAGCGACTTTGAGCTTGTCAAGCGTCATGGTCGACCGGGGTGAGGGAATGGGCCAAGTGGCGACGGGACTTACGCTTGAAGAGTAGGCCCCGCATGGGCTCTGGGCAAGCGCCACGGGCCGCAATCGGGCCGTCCACGGGCTCCGAGGCAGTATCGGTTGCGACGCCCCGAGCGGTAGCGCGCCCGGGGTGCCTCACGGCCGGAGGGTCGTCTGGTTGTAGTCGAACTTCAGGTCCGGCAGGGAGAGCAGGAAGACCGAGAAATAGAGGGCGTAATTCCCGTTGGCGTTCTTCACGAAGTTGAACTGGGCGCGCCAGTCGTGGAGGTCTCGGGTCAACTGGACCTGTTGCGACTCGAACCGCCCCAGGGTGGCGTTGTACTGCGTCGACCAGGTGACGCTCCAAAAGGGGGTCGGCGAGAACGACGTGTTGAGCCCGATGCTGCTCTGGGTCGTGGAGAGCCCCGGCAGAAAGATCGGGATGCTCCCGAAGGGATCGTTCGGATTGACCGGGTCGACGACCGTGGCGCCACCGTTGGGCCGCTGCCGCGAGAGCGACCAGGTGAGCGACGCGGTCAGTCCACGCCCGCCCGTCGGTGCCGCTGCGTCGAAGGAGGAGAACGCCCCGGGCCGGAACCGCCGCGGGCCGGCCGGGGTGAGCGGGGGCGGCGCGTTGGTTCGCGTCGGCTCCCTCGAGGCGAGGCCGAACAGCGCCCCGATCGACCGGAAGGTGGACGACGACAGCGACAGGTTGGCCTGCACGTTCGAGAGGAAGGGTTCGAAGCTCGACGTGTCGTAGCCGACCCGTCCCTTCCAGAGATCGTGCGTCAGCGAAAGCTGGAAGCCCGGCACCAACTGACTCTGCAGCGAGTTCGTCAGCGCCTGCGTGACATAGCCAGTCCGGCCGGGCTCTTTGTTCTGCTCGAAGTCGAAGCCGAACGACGAGGTGGTCAGCGACAGCACCGAGACCGGCTGCCGCTCCGGCGTGGCCGAGGCCGACGGCAGCCTCCCCCCGGTCGTGTCGGCCGCGGCCGAGTCGGCGGCCGACTGCTTCAGCTTCACTTCGATGTTCTGCGACAGCGAGAACGAGGCGAGCGTCGTCGCGGGGGTCTTGGCCCGAAGCCCCGCGATGCCGGCCCCGGTCATCGCATCGATGAACTCCTGCGACAGGTTGGCGGCCGGCGAGTACTGCACCTGGAAGGTTGGCGCGAACTTGTAGCGCGTACGCGCTACCGGCCCGATGCCCTTGTTCAGGAAGCCATAGAAGACCGGGATCGACTGCAAGGCGAACTGCAGCTTCTTCCCCTGCATCACCCACTGGCCGTTGCTTCCCGGCGTCCGCACCAGCAGCGGCCCGGCGGCGATGTTGGTGATGCCAATAGTGGGCGTCAACTTCCACGTGCTCTGGAACAGCGTCTTCAGGTCAATGCCGGTGTCCCAGTCGATGGTCCCGAAGTAATCGCCGCCGCGGATCGTGGTGATCCGAGTCGAGTCGTTCGGGTCGGCCGTCTCGAGGTCGGGCACCAGGACGCTGATGACGCGCCGCGCGCGCGTCACCTTGTCGGAGACCTTGATCGTGTTGCGCCAGTTGAAACCGGCGATGTTGAACGGCGTGGCGATCTGCAAGTCGGTGCTGCGCCCGCTGCTGGTCCGCACCAGCGAATCGAGATTCCCCGGACCGAGCAGTGGCACCGTTGCGATCGGCTGCTTGAAGGTCGTCGCATTCGTGAACGACAGCGTCGGCGACCAGGTCGCCGGCCCCAATCGCAGCTGCGCCGGCGTGATCGCGAGGCTCGGCAGCGTCATCGAGCCGCTGCCGTCGCTGACCGTCTGCCGCCGGGTGGCGCCGATGTTCACGGTGCCCCAGCGAAAGCGGCGGGTGAAGTTCGCATCGCTGCTGATCTGCTGCGTGCTGAGGAGCGGATCGACCGAGTTGTTCTGCAGCACCCGCGAGTCGCTGACGTAGTTGGCGCTCAGATTGAGCGAGGTCGCGGCGCTGAAGTTCTGCTGGTGATCCCAGTGCACCGAGAGCGAGGTCGCGCCATCGCTTTCCCGCTGCTGGTCGAGGCCGAGGCCGCCACGCAAGAAACGATCGAGCCAGCGATAGCTCATCTGACCGCCGTAGCGGATGTACCGATTGGCATACCAGTCGAGCCGCGCCGTGACATCGAGGTAGTCGTTCGGCGCCCAGTAGTAGCCGATGTTGGTGACTTGTCGGTTGTAGCTGCGCGACGGCCGCACGATATCGTTGAGCCCGAATTGCGGAATCAGGATGCCTGAGCGGCGGCCTGCCTTGGTGTCCTGGAAGAGGAACGGCAACCACATCACCGGGACGTCGCGGATGTAGAGCACGGCCGGCCGGGCCACCAGCACCGACTGCGCCACCCACTTCACCTGGCGCGCCTCGAAGTGGTAGTGCGCGATCGGCAGGTCGCAGGTCGTGAACTCGCTACTGCCGGCCCACAATCGTTTCGCCGTGGAGTCGACCTGCAGGTTGCCGCGCACGAACCAGTTGGCGCCAAGTTCATCGAACGACGTCAGCGCATCGCTGAGGATCGCCTTTTCGGCGCCTGTCTCGGTATCGAAAGTGATGGTGCGTCCGATCAGGATGTCGGTGCCCTGGAAGAGCTTCGGCTCCCCCTTCGCGAACACCATCCCCTTCCCATCGTCGTAGCGGATCTCCTCGGCCTCGAGCGTGGCGGAGTCGCGTACCGTCGCCGCCCGGCCGCGCAGGTCGATCCAGTTCGAGTCCGCGACCATCCGGGCCGAGTCGGAGAGATAGCGCGTCACGGCAAAGCCCTCCCGATCGAGGAGGGCCTGCATCAATGAGTCCGGCTCCGGGAACTTGCGCACCGGCCCCGTCGGGAGGCCGAGCCGCTTGGCCGTGGCGGAGTCGACGACTCGACCGCCCGGCGCCCGGCCGCGTGGGATGGTGTCGGGCGGCCGCGCATCGAGCACGCTGCCGCCGATCGGTCGCGGCACCTGCCCGGCGGCCCGCGCCGGCGTCGCCAGCAACCCACCCAACACCAGCAGGAACATCGCCGCCTCGGCGACGCGCTTCCGTCCTTTCCGCTGCGCCACGTACGAGCCGAGCACACCGACTTCATACAGGATCAGGAGCGGCGCGGTGTAGAGCAGCATCGTCAGGACGTCAGCGCCCGGCGAGAGGAACGCCCCGGCGATGAACGCGACCACGACCGCATAGCGCCGCATCGCGTGGTACTTCTTGGCATCCATCACGCCGAAGGCGGCGAGCAGGATCATCACCAGCGGCAACTCGAAGCAGAGCCCGAGCGCCAGCGTCGACTGGACCAGGAAGGAGAAGTAGTAGTCGAAGGTGATCTGGTTGTTGAACGCGTCGTTACCGAGCCAGGTCAGCAGGAACTTGAGCGTCATCGGCACGGCGTAGCGCCAACCGAGCCAGGCGCCGCAGAGGAAGAGGCCCAATCCCGCCACCAGCGTCGGGATGATCGCCTTCTTTTCCTTCTGGTACAGCGCGGGCGAGAGGAATCCCCAGAGCTGCCAGATGATGACCGGCGAGGCGAGCACCAGGCCCAGCGCGATGGCGAGCTTCATCACCACCATCACCGACTCGGTCGGCGAGTGCAGCGTCAGCTTGCCGCCCGGGATGTAGGGGGCGATCGGCTCGGCGAGCTTGATCACCAACTCGAAATGGAGCACCAGCCAGAGGCCGATGCCGACACCGACGACGATCGCGCCGAGCACCCAGAAGATGCGCTGGCGCAGCTCCTCGAGGTGGTCGAGGAACGGCATCTCGCCGGTGGAAGTGGCCATGGTCGGAGTCGGGGGCTGCGGGGCGGCTAGAGCGGCAGGGTCTTGAGACGATCCTGCGCCAGCTCGTACTCGTCGGCCGCCCGGTACCGCGGCGAGACGACTTGCTGGAAGTAGCCGCGGGCCGCGGCCAGGTCGCCGCGGTCCTGCGCCATCACGCCGAGCTTGTAGAGCGCGGCGGCGGCCCGCATCGACGTCGGGTACTCGCGCACCACTCGGCCGAACGAGACCTGCGCCGAGTCGGACCGCTGCTCGCGAAGAAAGGCGTCACCGATGTGGAACGCCGCGTCCGGAGCGTAGCTCGAGGCCGGATACGACTTCAACAACTCGCGGAAGGCGTTCCGAGCCGTCCCGAAGGCGTTGATCCGAAGCGACTGCTGCCCATTGGCGTAGAGCACCGCCGCGCTCGGCGCGCCGGCAACCGGCGTGGTGGTCGGGGCGGTCGTGGCCGGCGTGACAACGGGTGCGGCCGTCGTGTCACCAATGCTGATCGCGGCGGCAGCCATCTCACTGCGTGCGTCGAGCTGGGCGCGCAGTTCGCGCAGGCCCTGCTGACTCTGGTCGATCCGCTGCTGGATCGCGAGGATCTGCTTGCGCGCCTCGAGCAACTCGGCGGTCTGCTCGCGGCTGCCGCGATCGACGCGGTCGAGGGTGCGGGTCAGCGCGACCAGCGAGTCCATGGCCCGGGTCTGCATCGCGATGATGCGGGCAAGCTCCGCGGCGCGCGCCGAATCGGCGCGCTCCTGGTTGCGCTGCATCACGGCGACCTGCGTCTCGACACGCCGCACCTGGCCGGGCGTGGCGCAGGCCGCGGCTCCGAGGAGGCAGAGGGCGGCGTATCGAGTGCGCATCAGTTCGGCTTCACGAGTGACTGGCCACCGGCGGTGATCTCGAATTCATCGCGCCGGTTGCGCGCCCACGCAGCCTCCGTGGAGCCCGCATCGATCGGAACTTCGCGGCCGAGCGACGCGACCTCGACGCGACCCGCGTCGATCCCCTTCCCCGTCAGATACGCCTTGGCCGCCACCGCGCGGCGCATGCCGAGGGCGATGTTGTACTCATCCGAGCCGCGCTCGTCGGCGTGGCCGGTGACGCGGAGCTTGAGCGCCGGGTTGGCGCGGAGAATCGCGGCCTTGCGATCGAGGCGCGCCTGATCGTCGGTCGAGATGACGTCCATGTTGTAGTCGAAGTGGATCGTCTCGGCGATCTCGTTGACCAGCGAGGCGCGCAGCCGCTCGGCCTCGGCAGCGGCGACGCGGAGCTTCTCGGCGGCAGCCGTCTGGGCGGCACGGATCGAGTCGGCGATCTGGCGGGCCCGCGCATCCGAATCGACGGCGGTCGTCGGACGGGTGACCGGCTGCGGCGTCGTGACCGGTTCGGCCTTCTTGCCGCACGCGGTGGTCAGGAGCACCAGGCCCATGAGGGCGGAGACGAAAGTACGCTGAGACATGCGGTCCTCGAGGGTCAGGGAGTCGTCGCGCGGAGCGACGGCGACCAGGCGGGGACGCGGGCGCCCCCTGGGGTGGAAATCTGTCGGGACGCGGAGGTCTCGGTGTCGAGCACCCAGAGTCGATCCCGTCCACTGCGACTGGACTTGAAGACCACGTGGCGCGAATCGGGCGCCCAGCTCGGGTCCTCATTGCGTCCGGTGCTGGTCAGTGCGCGCACGGTGCCGCGCGCCACATCCAGCACGTTGATCTGTCGGCCACCGGCCAGGTCACGGTGGAAGACGATCTTGGTCCCGTCCGGGGACCACTCCGGGGCCTGCGACTCGGCGGTATCGTCGGTGTCGAAGATCAGCGCCTGCTGCCCTGACCCATCCGCGTCCATCACATACAACCCCGGCCGGCCGCCCCGTTGCGAGATGAAGGCGATCCGTTTCCCGTCGGGAGAATAGGTGGGTGAGAGGTTGATCGCCAGCCTCCCGACCGTCGTCAAACGGTGCACGCAGCACATCTGCGCCAGATTGACCTCGTAGATGTCCGACCCCTCCTCACCGCTCCGGGTGAAGGCCATCCGGGAGCCGTCCGGCGAGATCGCCGCGGTGTAGTTCTGGGCGGTGGTCGTGGTCGGAATCGTGACCCGGCTCCCCGATGCCAGCGACTGCAAAATGATGGTCCCGACGTGGTCGCGCATCTCGGTATAGGCCACCCGGGTCGCATCCGGATGCCAGACCGGCGACTGGGTGATGCCTCCCGCCCGCGAGACGCGCACCATGTTCTGCCCGTCGCTGTCGATGCGGAAGATCCCGTCGTCGGTGCCGTCGGCCTTGGCCAGCTTGAAGAGAATCCGTGTCGCCGCGATCCCCTTGGCCCCGGTAATCCACTCCACGACCTCGTCGCTGACCCGGTGGATCGCCATGCGGGACTCCCCGACCCCACCCCGATCCAGCGGCCGGACACCCTGCTGGGTCACCGTGCCGGTTGATGCATCGTACAGCTTGATCTCGATTCCCCCGGGGGCCAACTGCAGTTCCACCACCGCCGCCGCGCCGAGGAGCTTGTAGATCCCCACCTGCAGCGCCCCGGTGATCCGGGTGCTGCTGTCGGGCAGGGCGATGACCTCGAAGCGATCGGAGAAGGTCAGGTCCCGCTCGATGATGACACGCACCGAGTCGAGGCCAGCCGCGGCCGCGACCACGATCCCGGGACGGACGCCCGGCGGGCCGTAGGAAATCCCGGTGCGCACGCCATCCTGCGCGGCGAGGGGCAGCGCGAGCAACGGCACGAGCACAGCCAAGCGGAACGATCGGGTCACTGCGGCCCCTTCGGGGTGAAGAAGAAGGTCACGGGGAGCGCGTCCCCGGGGAAATTCGCGGGCAGCGGCCCGAATGCCTTGGCATTGCCTGCCGCCTCGATCGCGGCCATCGCCGCCGCATCGAAGCCGTAGCTGCCAGACTTCACCACGAGCTCGATCCCGGCGACCGAGCCGTCCTTGAGAATCGTGAAGGCGACTTCGGTCTTGAGCGGGCGCGGCGAGGTCGGTTGCGCCCAGCGGACGCGCACCTGCTCGACGATGTTGTTGACGTACCCCGGGAACGCCCCCTGAAAGCCGGCCTGCTTCACGGTCACCTGGTCGCGCCCGGTGCTCGGCGTCTCGCCCGGTGCCGGCGTGTTGGTCGACCGCACCGGGAGGGGCTTTTCCTCCTTCACGCCGGGCGTCGGCTTCGGTTTCGGCTTCTCGGGCTCGGGCTTCACCTTCTTTGGCGGCTTGACCGATGGGGCCACGTCGGGATCGTTGGTGGGTGTCGCCTCGGTGGCCGCGCGGCGCGGGGCATTAGACGGCAACGGCGCCGCCAGCAGATCCACCGCATAGACGAGCGGCGCGTCCTCGGTTGCACGGCCCACGGTGACGAAGACCAGGCCTGCGAGCAGACCGTGCGCCATCAGCGTGCCCACGAGGCCGGCGCGCTGCGACCCCATCATCGGCCGTCAGGCTCCGCGACGATCCCCACCGAGCTGATGCCGGTCTTCCGGACCAGTCCGAGGACGGTCACAATGTCGCCGCCCCGGCTGTCGACATCGGCGCGAATGTAGATCGCCTTCGGCGCCTTGCGCTGCACGATGCCGGGAATCATCTGCCGGAAGTCGGCCATCGAGAGCACCTGATCCTCGACGGCCACTCGACCATCGCGGGTGATCGACACGGTGAGCGCGTCGCGATTGGCGATCGGCGTGGTGGCCGCCTTCGGCAGGCGCACTTCGATGCCGCCCTGCATCATCGGGGCGGTGACCATGAAGATGATCAGCAGCACCAGCACGACGTCGACGAGGTTGATGATGTTCACCTCGGCGTTGAGCGTGCGGCGCCTGCGCCGGCGCCCGAGGCCACCCAGCCCCGCCATGCTAGAGGAGCCCCTCGCGACCGAGCGCGCCGATGGTCTCCTGCGCCGTCCGCTCGAGCTCACCTTCGACACGCTCGAGGCGCGCCGTGAAGATGTTGTAGAACACCACCGCCGGAATTGCGGCGCCGAGGCCCGCGGCCGTCGCCACGAGCGCGTCGGCGATGCCCGGGCCGACCGAGGCGATGGTGCTCGAGCCGCCAGCCGAGATGCCCTGGAAGGCGTTGATGATGCCGAGGACGGTACCGAAGAGGCCGAGTAGCGGTGCCGTGGCGCCGATGATGGCGAGCCACGGAATGAGCCGGCCTGCACGCTCCGCGGCGCGACGCACCACGCCGTCGAGCGCCATGGTGAGCGCCTCGAGCTGCGTGAGCGAGAGACCACTGCGGGTGACATTGGTGCGGGCCATCGCCGCCTGGAGGTCGGCCACGTACGACCCGGCCGTGTGCACCACCTCGGCGTAGGGCGAGCGCCCGAGCGCCGTCGCGGCCTGCTCACGATCGGCGACGGTGCGCGCCCGGGCGATCGCATCATCGAAGGCCACGCGCTGTGCACCCAGCCGACGGAACTCCCACCACTTGGCACCGATGACGTACCACGAGACGATCGAGCAGATGCCGCAGATGATCAGCACCACCGTCGTCTCGGGGCTGGCGCTGAGCACCAGATCGAGCAGGCCGCCGGCGGCCGGGGCTGCCTGATCTCCCATCAGCGGACGGTCCCTTCGAACCAGCCGGCCAGTGCCTTCATCCCTTCGTCGAAGGAGACCTGCGGTGTCCAGCCGAGGACGTGCTCCGCCTTCGAGACGTCGAGGCAGGAGCGTGCCAGCTCGCCCAGGCGCGGATCGGCGTATTCGATCACGGGCGTCACGCCGATGGCGTTGCCGACGAAGTGTGCGAGGTCGTTCACGGAGGTCTCCCGGCCAGTGGCGATGTTGTAGGCGGGGACGTCGAGGCGGTCACCACGGGACACAGGGGCCGACCCCGACCCGGCGAGATAGTTGGCGCGCGCCACGTCGCGAACGAAGACATAGTCGCGGGTCTGCGTGCCGTCGCCGAAGATCGTCAGCGGCTGGCCGGCCAGCAGGCGCGAGACGAAGATCGAGACGACACCGGCCTCGGACTTCGGGTCCTGACGCGGGCCGTAGACGTTGGCATAGCGGAGCGCGACGCCCTCGAAGCCGTGCAGCGTGCCGAGGACGCGGAGGTAGTGCTCACCGGCGAGCTTGCTGACGCCATAGGGGGAAATCGGCAGGTTGGCCGTCGGCTCCGGCGTCGGAATCACCGCCGGGTCGCCGTACACCACGCCACCGCTCGACGCGAACACCACGCGCTTGACCTTCCCCGCGGCAACGCCGGCGAGGATGTTCGCGAAGCCGACGAGATTGATCGAGGCGTCGAGTGCCGGCTCGTGCACCGAGACGCGCACATCGATCTGCGCGGCCTGGTGAATCACGACATCGAAGCCGCCATCGGCGACAAGCTGGAAGGCCTCGGGGGAGCGCACGTCGGCCTTGATGAAGCGTGCTCCGCTCGGCACCTGCTCCTGCTTGCCGCGCGAGAGGTCATCAAGACAGGTGACCGACCACCCGCCAGCGAGATACGCCTCGGCGATGTGGGAGCCGATGAAGCCTGCGCCGCCAGTGATCAGGACTGAACCGCTCATGGAACGCCTCCGCGGCGGGCGCGAAGTGCGCCCGCCGTTGGGGTGGGAAGAATTGACGGGGAAAGATAGCCGTGGCCGGGGGCCACGGCTCAGTTGGGAAGGGTGGCGACCCGCACGACCGGCGTACCCGGGGCAATGCCCGGGGCGACGACGCGGAGCAGCTTGATCGTGCTGCTGCGGGCGTTGACGCGGAGCACCTGGCCGGTGGCCATCAGCTCGTCGATCGTGTCGCTGGTGTTCTGCCGCGGCGCAGGCCGGCGGCGGACTTCGACGAAGTCCCCGGGCCGAAGGCCCGACTCGCGGCCGAGGTCGGAGAACATGATGCCGCCCGGCTGCTCCAGCTCACGGGTCGACGCGCCCCCGATGATCGTGCCGGCGGGACCGCTCGCCTTGACCGGCTGCACGCGGCCCGGATTCTTGACCGGCTCGATCGGCAGCGTCACCTGACCATCGCGGATCGGGCCGTAGGTGGTGATCACCGTGGCCAAGGTCTGCCGGTCGTTCGAGGTACCCACCCGGGCCAGCCCGGTCGGCGTGATGATCTCTCCCCACCCCTTCGGACCCTGCGAGACGATCGCCAGGACGACGGTGTCGCCCGGAGCGTAGGTGGCGCCCGCCGGTGGCCGGATCCCGATCAGGGTCCCGGTCAGGGCCAGGGAAGCGGTCGAGGAGGAGCGGACCTGCGTCGGGGAGACCGGGCCGAGGACCTTCCCGAAGGGGAGCGCCTGGCCCTCGGTCAGGAAGGCGGACTGGCGCACCTCACCAGGCCGAACCGGCTGGTAGGGCTGCTCCTTGTAAATCGTCAACGCCGCGTCCTGTTCGGCCGCACCGCTCTTCCGCAGGAACGACAGGGGCTGCTGCTGGGCAGCGAGCGGGGTCGAGGCAATCAGGAGCAGCAGGGCGAGCTGTGACCGCATGAAGGTCCTCCGCGTGGGCTGGTAGAGATGCCGCCTATGCACCACGAAGCGTGCCAAACGGTTCCGGAACAAGGAGATGAGTGGAGTATCGTACGATACCTGCCTTGCGGGGAGGGGGGACCGGGGATTCCCCCCGGCCCCCCCTCGCATTGTGCCCGTCTAGAAGGGCAGATCGTCATCCTCGGCGTCCAGCGCCTCGGGGACCTCATCGAAGGAATCGTCCTTCTTGGCGGCCCCCCCGCCCTTCGCCGGCGCCGAGCTGCCGGAGCCCGCGGCCCGGCCGCTCCACCCGCCACCGCCGCCACCACCGCCCCCCTCGCCCTCACCCTTCCCGGAGAGCATGATCAGCTCGCGGACGGTGATCTCGGTGGTGTAGCGCTTGGTGCCGTCCTTGTCGTCCCAGGAGCGGTAGTCGATCTCGCCCTCGATGTAGAGCTTGTCGCCCTTCTTGCAATAGCGCTCGCAGATGTCGGCGAGCTGCTGGCCGTTCTTGTTGTTCCAGGCGATCAGCCGGTGCCAGGCGGTCTTCTCCTGCTTCTGGCCGCTGGCATCCTTCCACTGCCGGCCCGTGGCGAGGGAGAGGGTCGCGACGCGACCACCACCCGTCGTGGATCGGAGCTCGGGCTCAGCGCCGAGATTGCCGATCAGGATCACCTTGTTGAGACTCTTGCTCATGCGTCGCTCCAGCGTCGGACGGAAAGGATTGCACTCCGGTGAACGGTCGCAGGATAGGCGACCAATCCCCGGTCGAAGGTACCGGTCACGGCAGTGGGGGACCGGGTGATGCAGAAAGGGGGAGGTCGCGCCGCAACACGAGGGCGTCCTCCACCGGCTCACGATAATAGCCTCGCCGACGTCCCGCCGGGGTAAAGCCATGTTCACGGTAGAGCGCCTGTGCGGCCTCGTTGGAGGCGCGCACCTCCAGCCAGAGCCGGCCGACCCCCCGCCCCGCCATGATCGTCATCGCCTCGACCAGGAGCCGCGCCGCAATCCCGCGCCGACGCCGCTCTGGCGCCACGGCCAAGGTGAGGATCTCCCCCTCGTCCACGACGGTCCGGCCAATCAGGTGACCGACGATGATGTCGTCGTCTTCCTGCGCCACGAGGCCGACCGCACCCGAGGCCGAGAGTGACTCGACCAACTGCGCTTCGGTCCACGCATCGGTGAAGGCGCGGAGCTCGAGCCGGGCGATCGCCGCGACGTCAGCGAGCGATGCTGGGCGGAGACGGCAGGGGCCGTCCATGCTTCTTCTCCCAGACCGCCTGCGCCTCGGCGGGGCGGCCATACTCCGGCTCCCATCCCGCCACGTCCACCACGCGTTCCGTGCCGCCGGCGAGCATGTCGAGCGCGAGCAGCGCCCGCGCGCTCGGCAGCGACGCCTCGCCTCCGATCAGCGCCCGGCCCGTGGCCGCCTCAACGGCCGCCCGCAACGGCTCCGGCACACTGCCCACCACCACGTCCACCGTGCCGAACTCGGCCAGCGACGCCGGCGTCCGCGCGCGCGGTGGATCGCCCACGCGCTCGACGCGCCCTTCGGCAAACCGCCAGCAACCCGCGTAGAGATCACCACGCAGGGCATCGCTCAGGGCCAGCACCACGCCACCGTTCGCAGGCGCATGGGCCGCCGCGCGCACCAGCAGCGAGGGCGCGGTGTGCCACTCGACCTGCCCTGCCCAGGCGATTCCTTTCGCCACGGAGGCCGCGACGCGCAATCCAGTGAACGACCCCGGCCCGTCGGCGGTCAGGATCCGGTCGATGTCCCGCGGCGCCACACCCAGCTCGGCGAGCAGTTCATCGATCAGTCCGAGCACCGACCGCGCATGCTGCCGTGCGCCGTCGATATGCCGCTCGACCACGCGAGTCTCGTCGGTCGCGGCGACAGTGCAGCGGTCCGTCGCAGTATCCAGCGCGAGGGTGATCAGATGACCTCCAGGGAGCGCGTGTCCTCATCCACATGCGCGAGGTGGATGCGATGCGTCGGCGGCGGCGCCCAGGCGCCCGCCCGCTCGGGCCATTCGATCAGCAGCAGGTCGGCCGTGGCGAGCGATTCCCAGTCGAGGTCGGCCGCCTGATCGGGGTGGCGCAGTCGATAGCAGTCCAGATGATACACCGAGCCGTGCGGTCCCTCGTGATGATGGACCAGCGCGTACGTAGGCGAGGCGCCCGGCGTGGTGACGCCGCGGCCCTCGAGGATCGCGCGGGTGAGTGTGGTCTTGCCGCTACCGAGTTCTCCTTCGAGCCAGACCACGCTCCCGCTCGGCAGCGACGCGCCGAGCGCCGCACCGGCCGCCTGCAGCGCGGCGAGGTCGAGCACCGGTGCTGTCATCGCCGCCCGCCGCGGAAACCGCTGCGCTTGACGTTGGGAGCATCCGCCGCGCGGAGGTCGTTGAGCTGGTCGCGCAGCATCGCCGCGAGTTCAAACTCGAGGTTCGCCGCCGCCTGCCGCATCTGCTGCTCCAGCGCGGCGATCGCCACCGCGCGCTGCGCCGGATCGTGCAGGTCGAGCGGCTCGGCCGGCGCGCCCTTCCGGGCCGCACGCGTGTCGGCGCGGTCGGTGCGCTCGTTCCGCTGATCGGCGACGTGGGTCGAGAGGCGCACCTCGTCGAGCGACTTCACGATCCCCATCGGCGTGATGTTGTGCGCGATGTTGTGGGCGCGCTGGATCTCGCGGCGGCGGCTCATTTCGTTGAGCGCCCGCTCCATCGACCCGGTGATGCGGTCGGCGTAGAGGATCGCCCGGCCGTTGATGTTCCGTGCGGCGCGGCCACAGGTCTGGATCAGCGAGCGGTCGGAGCGGAGGAAGCCCTCCTGGTCGGCGTCGAGAATCGCCACCAGCGAGACTTCGGGGAGGTCGAGCCCTTCGCGGAGCAGGTTGATGCCGATCAGGACGTCGAAGTCGCCGAGGCGGAGGCCGCGCAGGATCTCGACGCGCTCGATGGCGTCGATGTCGGAGTGGAGATAGCGGACGCGCACGCCGGCCTGTTGCAGGTAGTCGGCGAGGTCCTCCGACATCCGCTTGGTGAGCGTGGTGACGAGGACGCGTTCGCCCGCGGCCTCGCGCTTCCGGATCTCGCCGAGGAGGTCGTCGACCTGGCCGCGCACGGGGCGGATGTCGATCTCTGGGTCGATCAGCCCGGTGGGCCGAATGATCTGCTCGACGATCGTGCCGCCGCTCATCTTCAGCTCGAGGTCGCCTGGTGTCGCGGAGACGTTGATGATCTGCGGCGAGAGCGCGAGGAACTCGTCGAACATCAGCGGCCGGTTGTCGAGTGCCGACGGAAGGCGGAAACCGTATTCCACCAGCGTCGTCTTGCGGGCGCGGTCGCCGTTGAACATTCCGTTGATCTGCGACAGCGAGACGTGCGACTCGTCGACCACCACCAGGAACTCGGGCGGGAAGTAGTCGAAGAGGCAGGCGGGGCGCTCGCCGGGCATGCGGCCGGAGAGGAAGCGCGAGTAGTTCTCGATGCCGGCGCAGGTGCCGACTTCGAGCAGCATCTCGATGTCGAAGGTGGTGCGCGACTCGAGCCGCTGGGCCTCGAGCAGCTTCCCTGCCGAGCGGAGTTCCAGCAGCCGCCCCTGCAGTTCGGCGCGGATCAGGCCGACGGCCTTCTCAACCGTGGGTCGCTGGGTCACGAAGTGCTTGGCGGGATAGATGGCGCAGCGGTCGAGCTGGGCAATCGCGTTGCCCGAGATCGGGTGGAAGCGGGTGATCTTCTCGACCTGGTCGCCCCACAGCTCGATCCGCACCGCCTGCTCGTCGTAGGCCGGGAAGATCTCGACGGTGTCGCCGCGCACCCGGAAGGTGCCGGGCTCGAACGAGGCATCGTTGCGCTGGTACTGGATGCCGACCAGGTCGGTGAGGATGGCATCGCGGCCGCGTTCCTCGCCGACACCGATGCTCACCATCAGCGCGCGATACGCCGCCGGGTCGCCGAGGCCGTAGATCGCCGAGACGGTCGAGACGATCACCACGTCCTCGCGCTCCATCAGCGACGACGTGGCACGGAGCCGCAGCGCCTCGAGGTCCTGGTTGATCGAGGCGTCCTTCTCGATGTAGACGTCGGTCGAGGGGACGTACGCTTCCGGCTGGTAGTAGTCGTAGTACGAGACGAAGTACTCCACCGCGTTGCCGGGGAGGAACTGCTTCATCTCGCCGTAGAGCTGCGCGGCGAGCGTCTTGTTGTGCGAGAGGATCAGCGTCGGCTTCCGATAGGCCGCGATCACGTTCGCCAGCGTCATCGTTTTGCCGCTGCCGGTCACCCCCAGCAGGGTCTGGTATTTGTCCCCCCGCACGAGCCCCGCCGTGAGCTCGGCGATGGCGCGCGGCTGGTCGCCGGCAGGCTGGAAGGGGGCTTGGACCTCGAAATCGGGCATGAGACTAATATAACATCGGTTTCGGGGAATGTTCGGGGGAGAAGCCGATGATCGATGATCGATGGTCGATGATCGATCGGGCCCGGGCCCGGTTGATGGGGACGGTGCTGCGAGTTGAGAATCGATCATCGATCATCGATCATCGATCATCGATCATCGGACTCCGAGCCCCCGCAGCAGGGATCGATGTTCCCGACTCACGGACATGCAGCTCAGTCGACTCTGCCTCACCAGCGCCAGGTCGGCCAGCCCCGGGACCGCCTTGATGTCGGCCAGGGTGACCGGGGTCTGGAGCGCCTTCACGGGGGCGATCTCGATCACCAGCCGCTTCGGGTCGGCGAGCTTCGGGTCGGGATAGGCCTTCTTGGTGACCTTGGCGAGGCCGACGATCGCCTTGCCGTCGTTCGAGTGATAGATCAGGACCTCGTCGCCGACCTTGGCGCCGGCGAGGACGATGAGGGCCTGCGCATTGGCGACTCCGTCCCAGACGGCGTGGCCGTCGCGCAGGAGGTCGTCGAAGGAGTAGACGGAGGGTTCGGACTTGAGCAGGAGGGTTGGCATGCCCCGAATATATTCGGGGCGTTGGTTCCCCTCCCCGAGGCCTCGATGACGCTCTCCCGCCGCGACTTCCTCACCGCTGCCGGCGCCGCCGTGCCGCTGCTCTCCGTGCGGCTTCCCGTCGGCGCAGCCCCGCGCGCCGGCGCTCGGCTCGCGCTGATCACCGATCTCCATCACGGCCTCGCCCCCGATGCGCTCGCGCGCTTCGACGCCTTCCTCGCGGCGATTGCCCAGCACCAGGATCTCGACGCCGTCTGGCAGCTCGGCGACTTCTGCTACTCCGACGCCGGCGCCGAGGAGTTGCTGACGAAGTGGAGGAGTATCACGCTGCCCCGCTTCTCCGTCCTCGGCAACCACGACATGGACAAGGTCGACAAGGCGGCGGCGATGGCGGCGTGGGGAATGGCATCACGCTATCACGCCACCGTCATCGGCGGCTGGCGATTCGTGGCGCTCGACCTGAACAACTTCCGAAAGGACGGCAAGGTCCTCCCCTACGCCAACGGGAACTACTTCAATGCCGGCAGCGAGCTCAATCGCGCCGACCCCGAACAGCTCGCCTGGCTCGACCGGCAGCTGCGCACCTCGCGCGAGCCCGTGGTCCTGATCGGGCACCAGCCGCTCGGCATCGGCGGCGCCGACAACGCGCTTCCCGATGAACAGCGCGAGATCTTTGACCTGATCCGTGCCGCGGCACGCGCCAATCCGCGGGGCCGAGTCGCCTGCTGCCTCAGCGGCCACCTCCACGTCGATCGCCTCGAACGCGTCGACGGCATTCCCTGCCTCACGATCAACTCAGCCAGCTACTTCTGGTCAGGCGGGATGCATCCCTACACCAATCCGCTCTTCGCCTTCCTGGACTTCGGCGCCGACGGGATCCTGCGGATCACTGGCCGCGACGGGGGCTTCGTGAAGGCACCGCCGGCGAGTTCGGATGGGGTGGTGGGGAGGAGTGCGGGGATCAGTAGTCGGAGGATGGTGTTAAGGTGAGGGGTGTTGAGGTGAGGGGTGTTGAGGTGAGGGGTGAGGGGTGAGGGGAGCCATCGGGTGTCATCCTGAGCGTAGCAGCCCGAAGGGCTGCGCAGTCGAAGGACCTCTAACCGTGCGCACCGGAAAGAGGTCCTTCGACTTCGCCCGCTGCGCGGGCTTCGCTCAGGATGACAACTTCCCCCTCACTCCTCACCCCTCACCATTCCCCTACGGCCCTTGAGCCTCCCGCCTCTCGACGGTGCTGACCCCCTTCACCCTTCGGATCGCCTTCAGCACCTTCGCCAGGTGCGGCAGGTTGTCGACTTCGACGAAGATCGTGCCGAAGACCGAGCCGTCCTTCGAGTGGAGGTCGGCGCCACGAATGTTGGTGCCGGTCTGCGAGATCGCCTGCATCACGTCGGCGTAGAGGCCGCGACGGTCCTCGCCGGTGACGACGAGCCGCACCGCGAAGGTCTCGCCGCTCTGCTCCTGCCAGTCGATCTCGACCCGGCGTCCCTCGCCGCCCAGCGTGAGGAGGTTGGGGCAGTCGGCGCGGTGGATCGAGATGCCGCGGCCCTGCGTGACGTACCCCACCACTTCGTCGCCCGGGACCGGTTGGCAGCACTGGGCGTAGCGGATCATCAGGCCGTCGACGCCCTGGATCTTGATGCCGCGGCCAAGGCGGAAACGATCGACGACGCGGCCGAAGATCGTCGCCGGCTTCTCCTGCAAGGCATCGGGCGCCAGGTCCGGGAAGAGCGCGCGCATCACCTGACCAATCGCGAGATCGCCGCGACCGAGTGAGACCTCGAGTGCGGTGCCATCCATCAGGTTGAGGGTGATCCCCGCCTGATGCATCGCCTCGGCCGACGGCGCCTCGAGTCGGCGGCGCTTCAGCTCACGCGTGAGGATCTCGCGGCCGAGCTGCGACGACACCGCCTCCTCTTCCTGCCGGATCCACTGCTTGATCTTGCTGCGCGCTCGGCCAGTGCGGACGTGCGCGAGCCAGTCGCGCGACGGCTTGGCCTGCGGCGAGGTGAGGATCTCGACGGTGTCGCCGTTCTTGAGCTCGCGGTGGAGCGGCGCGATCCGGCCGTTGACCTTGGCGCCCTGGGTGCGGAAGCCGACGTCGGTGTGGACGTGGAAGGCGAAGTCGATCGCGGTGGCGCCCTTCGGCAGCTGCTTCACGTCGCCCTGCGGCGTGAAGATGAAGATCTCGTCGTGGTAGAGGTCGACCTTGAGGAACTCGAGGAAGTCCTCGGCCGACGCGCTCTCCTGCTGGAGCTCCATCAGCTGCCGGAACCACCCGAGCTGCTGGTCCAATTCCTCGCCGCTGTTGAGCGTCTTGTAGAGCCAGTGCGCCGCGATGCCGTACTCGGCGGTGCGGTGCATCTCCTGCGTGCGGATCTGGATCTCGAACAGCTGGCCGTTCGGCCCGAAGATGGTGGTGTGCAGCGACTGGTAGCCGTTCGACTTGGGACTCGCGATGTAGTCCTTGATCCGTTCCTGGAGCGGCGTCCAGCGGTGGTGGATCACGCCGAGGACGTGATAGCACTCGGGGACGGTCTGGACGGTGACGCGCATCGCCATGAGGTCGTAGATCTCCTCGAACGGCTTGCCGCGCTTCTTCATCTTCTGGTAAATGGACCAGAGGTGCTTCGGCCGGCCGGAGACGTCGGACCATTGGATCCCGGCGCGGCGGAGTTCCTGTTCGAGCGGGGTGCGGAGGCCGGCGATCATCTCCTCGCGCTGCGCGCGCTTGGCGGCGACCTGCACGGCGAGCGCCTGATATTCGTCGGGCTCGAGGAACTTGAACGCCAGGTCTTCGAGTTCCGCCTTGACGTTCGCCATGCCGAAGCGGTGGGCCAGCGGCGCGTAGATCTCGCGCGTCTCGGTGGCGATCCGTTCGCGACGCGCCTGCTGCAGGTGCTCGAGCGTCCGCATGTTGTGGAGGCGGTCGGCGAGCTTGATGATGATGACGCGCGCGTCCTTCGCCACCGAGAGCAGCAGCTTGCGGTAGTTCTCGGACTGCTCCTCGACGGATGACCTGAACGAGAGCGAGGAGATCTTGGTGAGGCCATCGACCAGGCCGGCGACTTCGGGGCCGAACTCGCGTGCGATGTCATCGGTGCTGATGTCGGAGTCTTCGACGACGTCGTGGAGCAGCGCGGCGCAGATCGAGGTGGTGTCGACCAGGAGGCTGGCGAGGATCGACGCGACGGCGATCGAGTGCTCGACGAAGTCTTCGCCGCTCATCCGCTTCTGTCCCCGGTGGGCGGCGGCCGAATACCGGAGGGCGCGGTCGATCAGGGCAATGTCGAGCCGGTCGGCGTGCTTCTCCAGGGTGGCGAAGAAGCCCGGCGAGAGGTCGGAGAGGTCGGCCGCGGGAGTCGGGGACATGCCTGACAATGGCGGGGCCCGGGCGTGGCGTCAACAACCGTAGCTGTCATCCTGAGCGGAGCCCGCGTAGCGGGCGCAGTCGAAGGACCTCTCGATTCGCCTCTCCCCGCCCCCGCAGGGCGGCGGGGCCTCCGAACTCGCTGTCCTCGGTACCCCAACGGATTGTCATCCTGAGCGGAGCGACGGCGTAGCCGGCCGGAGTCCAGCGTTCGCCGGGTGACCATCCGGTCTCGCCACCGGCCGGCGCGCCCCGGCGTGCGAGGTCGGCCCCAGGGCGTCAGCGGCCCGGAGGGCCCGGGGGGCGCACGGGTCGGGGCTCGCTGACGCTGCGGTCCGACGTCGCACGCCGGTGGGTCGCCGCCCCGTTGGACAGATGGTCGCCCGGCGAGCGACTGGACGGTCCTCGCGTCAACGACCCCGACTCCGCGCGCCCCTTCGATCGATCATCGATCATCGACCATCGATCATCGATCATCGTCCCCTATAGCAATCCCGCCGTCGCAAAGCTCGTAAACCGATCCCCCGCAATGATCACATGGTCATACACCGGCAGGTCGAGCAGCTGCCCCGCCGCCACCAGCTGCCGCGTCACCGCCCGATCCTCGGGGGACGGCGTCGGGTCGCCACTCGGATGGTTGTGCACCAGGATGATCCCTGCCGCCGCCTCGGCGATCGCCGCGCGGAAGACCTCGCGCGGATGCACCAGCGACGAGTCAATCAGTCCACGGGTGACCAGCACGTCGCGGAGCACGCGCGACCGGGTGTCGAGCGCCAGCAGGTGGAACTCCTCGACGGGGAGGTCGCGAAGTCGGTCACCAACGAAGCGGGCAACGTCGGCCGGTTCGCGGATGCGTGGCGCAGCGGGGCGTGCCTCGCGTGCGAGTCGACCGGCGAGTTCAAACGCGGCGAGGAGGCGGGCGGCCTTCGCCTCGCCCACGCCGGCGGTCTTCATCAGTTCGGCGCCGGGCCGTGCTGCGAGTCGGCGCAGCCCGCCATCGGCGGCGTGCAACAACTGTTCGGCGGTGGCGAGCGCGTCCTGTTCACCGGAGCCGGTGCCGAGGAGGATGGCGAGGAGTTCGCGGACATTGAGGGCGGCGGGGCCGAGGCGCCAGAGGCGTTCGCGGGGGCGGTCATGATCGGCGAGGAGGGTGGGCATGCCGCAAGGTGGCGGCGTGGGTGTGCGGGGAACGGCGCGAACGAGCGCACGGGGTGGCGGGATGGGGCGTTAGCGGCGCCCGTCGTTCTTCATGCGACGAAGCTGAGCGTCGGTCAACGGTGGAACATGAAGCTTCGCGCGATGCTCCCGGAGCCGCGATATGAGTGCAGTCGTCTCCACCCACTGCTCGAGGGCGGCGACAGCCTCCTCGCTCAAGCTGCGATTGTTCTCGACAGCGAGGGCGGTCAGTCGTTCGATCAGGGATTCAGGGACTCCGACCAACTCCAGGGTGGCCATCACTCCTCCTCGGGTCGTCGCCGTGGTGTTCGAGTGGCTCGTCACAACGAACGGTAGTTGGCGCTGTTGGATGCCGAGGATTGTGATTCGAGATGCGCGCCCATGCAAGGGATCTGGACGATGGGCCCAGGAATCCCCAGGATCCACGGCGCGGTGCGGTACCGACTAATGCGACCAAGTGCGGTCTGACCAATGCCAACACCGAGTGTCGACCGCCCTGCCCGCCTGCTACCGCCGCAACGCTGCCCGGTGCAGCACCAGGAAGCGATCGCCATCTGGGGTCGACTGCTTTGATGCGATCATGTTGCGCCCCAGCGCGTAGGAGACCTGTTGGGGCACCTGTTGCGAGACGAGCAACTGGCGCTTCTTAAGATCGATCACCTCGATCACGCCTTCGAGGTAGAGCCCAGGGTTGTCTAGGCGGCGCACCTTGCGCCCCCCTTCCCCGGCGGTCGCTTCCTTGCTGAACGCCTGTGCCCATGTTGGCGCGGCGCGCTGGATCAGCAGCCAGAGCAGGTCCTGGTCATCGACCCAGGCATCGTACACGAGTGGCGTTGGCGGCGTGTCGGGAATGCCGGCCACATAACTCTCATAGGGGGAGAACCACTTCGCGACCCGTTCGAATCGCGTGGTAAGCTGGTCGCGACGATCATAGATCTCAGCTGCGAGCTGATAGACGCGCGGAATCACGATCGCGCCGCCCTTGTACGGCAGCACAATGCGATCGAAGCGGAACGGATCCCCGGGATCCTTGGTGGCGTTCGCGCTGCCAAAGCTGCTGAGCACAGAGTCAAGCCGCACGCGGTGCACCGGAAGCGGCGGTGTCTTGCTCCCTGGCGCCGGCTTGACGAGCCTCCCCAGCGCGAAGCCTCCGGTGCCGGAGGTCGGGACGAAAATCGGTACCCCGGCGATCACACGTTCGCTGCGGACGAGGCGGCCGCCTTTGGTCAGCAGCGTCAGCCGGGCGAGTTCCTGATCCCAGATCACGATCGAGTCGCCAGGGAGCACGCCGATCCGATCGGCCCGCTGGAACTCCCCAGGCCCGGACCCTTGCCGCCCGCTCCGCCAGATGATCCGCCCGGAGGGGTGCACACCCCAGACGCCGAGCGGCTTCGCGGGAGTCACGACGATCAGGGTGTCGCTGATCGCCCTGAGCTCGCCGAATCCTTTCGCGTCGTCGAGCGGTCCGCCGTCGCCGCCGAGCTTCCCGACCGAGGTGAGTTCGACGCGGCAGGTGGCGCAGGTGGGGGCGGTGAGGATGACGGGGCGTGGGGCAGTCCCCTGGCCGACCACGGGAGGCGCGGCGAGGAGCGTGACCATCAACCATGAGATTCCGAGAGGGGCGGTGCGCATTGTTGATCCTCAGGGGTACGGTGGATTCGGCACGAAACAATTGAGAAAGGGTGACCTTCGGGCAGCAACACTTGGTGCCTCATGGCCGCGATCGACGTCGCTACCGCACCACCAACCGCGCACTCCGCCGGTCACTCGCGCCCGTGGCGGCGTGCCGCACGGCGACCTCCAGCACGTACTCGCCGGGATCCAGGCGCGAAATGTCGACCTCCTGTTGGAGCTCGTTGAGCCCGGCCGCAAGCGCGCGCTTGAAGCCGACGGTGAGTTCGACCTTTCGCTCCTTTCCGGGAGTTGAGGGCCGGGCAATGACGACCTCAACGGCCACGCCATCGGCTCGGGACACGGCCGACCGCGCCTGGACGTAGAGCGCCACCGGTTCCTTCTGGTTGAATCCCTGCAGTGGCACCAATGGGAGCACGAGTTCCCCATCCTCCCAATTCAGCTTCTGCGACGGGGCGCCGAGGACGACGTCGCTGAGCACCAGCGGCCCTGTCGCGAGCGGGGCGTGCTGCTCCTCGTAGTAGCGGCCGCCGCGATCCGGCCCCTGGGAGAGGACAATGCTCCATGCCGACAATGCTGATGTCCCGGGCAATGCCATCACCCCGGTCAGGTACACATCCCTGCCCGCACCGGAGGGCTTCCGGACTCGACGGGTGATGGTGGAGTCGAAGCGCACCGCGGCAGTGCCGTCCCAGCTCTGCGCCGCCACGCGGAGCGGCTGCAGCAACGAATCGCCCGGCAGCGTCGCCATGTCCGACAACCGGACCGCATACGGGATGACGGTGACGGGTTGCCCGGTGCTCGGCCGCCAGAGCGCATACGCGTTCGCCATCACCCGGAGCTGGTTCGCCGGCTGACTCGAGTTGTTGTCCTTGGTCGTGGCGGTCGCGAGGAACTCGCGGTCCTGACCCCGGATGGTCTCGAGGTTCTCCGGCTTGAGCCTCCCATGCACCGCCTCCGCCGTTTCCTGACAGCGCCGCACATCCACGTCGCAGAGGTAGTCCCCGAGGACGCCGGTGACGAGACGGGTCGCCTCGAGGGTCCCGGTAAAGGCCTCGCTCTCGAAGTGCACCAGCAGTTTCTTGTCATCGATCACGTACAACCACACCTCTCGCATCGTGAACTTCCCGATCCGCGGAATGCGCTGGACCGGCTGCCCATAGCGGAGGTAGACGACCCCACGATCATCGAGATCGACCTGCCACCGTGGGAACTCGCGTAGCGGGCGCGCCGGGACGCTGTGGGGAAACGAATCATTCGGGTTGTACACATCGCCGGGGAGACCATCCTTGATCCGCGCGCCACGCAAGCGGTCGGCGATGCTATCCGGGATGATGACCGTGGCGGGCAGGGTCCGGATGCGCTCGCGTTGGGACTTCGGCATCTGCATCGCGAAGTGCGCCGTGGCATAGTCCAGCCGACGAAAATGCTCCACGGCCCTGGCGCCCGATCGACGACCATCGCGGACATCCCGACTGGCGATCAAATCGGCAACCATTTGCGTCCGCCGATCCCCAGCCGCCGAGTCCACGCGTGCCTGCTCGACGGGCGAGAGGAACCACTGCAACTGCCATCTGAGCAGCTCCCAGTCCTCGGCAGTGCGCACCGCGCGTACGGCCGCACCGAATGCGCGGCTGGTGGTCACGGTGTCTCCTGCCCCGGCGGCGGCACGTGCCACCGCGAGCTGGTGGAAGGTGGAATCCCGACCACTCGCGAGGCCCGCCTCGCCGCAACCGCGAGCCGTCGGCAGATCACCGACCCAAAACGCGGCCGTGCTGCACCCCCTAAGCGCATCACGGTCGAGCACGCCGCCCTCGGCACCCCGCAGCAGCGCCCGGCCGACCGCGCCGAGTGAGTCGGCGTACCAGTCGTCGAGGACGATCTGGCCCAGGAGCGTCAGCGTGAGAGAATCCGTTGGTCCGGTGCGCAGCGCCTGGAGGTAGGCATTGATTGCGCCCTGGTGCCAGCTCGTGCCGGCGATCATCAGCGCCCCTTCGCGACCCTTGTGGCCCAAGAGGTCGAGCGCCTGACGAATGCACCCGAGCTCGCGCCAGAACCCCGCCGTCGATTCGCGCTGCCGGCGGTCGAAGGTGGCGAGGCGTTCGCGCTCGAGCAGTTCGCTCGACGAGAGCGACACGATCGCGGCACAACCCGCCGACGGCGAGGGCGTGAGCGCCTGGGAGGCGAGCGGCCGGGCCGCCCCGACGGCCAAGGCGACGAGGAGCGGCAGCGCGCGCTGGAGGGCGTGACACAGGCTCGTCAGGGGGAGCTCCCGGGTCGGAGGCGAAGCGGACTACCCTCCCAGTATCACCCCATTCCCTGCGTTGCGGAAGCTGGCGGCGCCACGCAACGGATCAGCGCACCCTCCACCGCACCAGCGTCTCCTGACCGTCCGGCGCCACCGCAATCCCCCACGCGAACGCCCCCGCAAAGACATGCATCCTGGAGTGCAGCGGGAGTTGCGCCTCGCCAAGGAAGGTCCCGTCGACCAGGAACGCCGCAAAGACCGGCGACTCGAACCACTCGCGAATCGGCGAGGGTGGGTCTTTGACCCCCGGAAATGCCTCGCGGGGTGTATCGCGCACGGCCGCGACATGGAGCCGCAGCCAGATCGTCCCGTCGTGCGCACGCGCGACAGCAAAGAAGGCTGACTTGGTATTCGCGAAACTCGGCGCCGGCGGAGGAACGGAACCCTGGTACCAGCCTCTGATGGCGGTCCACTCCTTCCGCTCCGCCGCGGTCACCGGGACAGGGTCAGTCGGATGCTCGACAAGCACATCTCGGCCCACGCGCGATCGCAGCAGAAATGCGAGACGGTCGGCACCGGAGATGAAGAGGGTCCCATCCTCGAACGGTAACGTGACATCCCATGGATCGAATTCCCGCGGCACCTGGTAGTCACGCCATGTGCGTTGCGCGTGAACCGTGTCCAACACCGCGCCGGATGGACTCAGGTGCAGGAAACCGAAGGCCGAAAAGTCCGTGTGCCACGGAACGAACTGCCGCCGCGGACGACCCAGGCCGGCGCGGACGTAGATCGACCCGTTCGCGCCCGCGAGAAGGTTCGGCTCCGGGCCGACCGGGATCGCGGAGAGTGGGATGGCGGGCAGCACCTCGCCCTTTGCACCCCAGCGATCGATCCGCGAGTTCCCCGTGTCAAGAAAGAGGATCGTGCCGTCCGCCTGCACAGCGAGACACGTCGTGAGTTGCGTCGCTCGATATTCACCTGGCCCCGCACCAAGGCGGCCCAGCGTGCGTCGGGTGGTCCCGTCCGCATTGATCACGAATAGTGTCGGACCATCGAGACCCTTCGCGTCGTAGACGACCACGCCGCCATCAGGCAACGCGCTGATGCAATCGATGCGACCGAACTCCTCTTGGTCACGTGGGCCCGAGAGCCGTCGGAGCTCGACGGCTCGCTTCGGTGGCCCCCAGCGGCCAGGCCCAGTGGTGCGGAGGACCAACGTGTCGCCGCGCTGAAGCCTGACGACGCCCTGAGCCCAGGAAACACCCGGCAAGAGGGCGATGAGGCTGACTGCCCGGATCCAGACCAAAACGCTCATGGGACCGCCGGCATGAGGAGGCGTGGGTGGACGATCTCGGATAATACCCACAATCGGATTGCGACAACCGGTGGCGGCGCCACTCCCGGAATGCAGCGAAGCCGCCTTGCGGCGGCTTCATTCAGGATCTTTGCGGATGGCGCGGATTGACATCCGCGCCTGAGAACCGCGCCTGAAGACGGCGCCTGAAAGGCTACGCCCCCGCCCCATGACACTTCTTGTACTTCTTCCCGCTCCCGCACGGGCACGGATCGTTCCGGCCGATCGCGGGGTCCGGCGCACCACCCGTCTGATCGCCAAACGCGTGCGACAACCCCTGCCCGCCCGGCGTCGTGATCTTCGGCACCACCGTCGGACCGACGGTCCGCGTGACCGGCCCGTTGAACAAGTCATCCGTCGACGGCGCGTTGAGTACCGGCGGCGCCATCACCGGCGGCGGTGGCGGCGGCGGTCCATCGGCGCTCACCTGGATCTTCAGGTAACGCTCCGAGAAGGTCGCCTGGATGTCGCGGAGGAGATCCTCGAACATGTCGAAGGCCTCCTTCTTGTACTCGACCAGCGGATCCTTCTGGCCGTATGCCCGATACTGAATGGCGTTGCGCAGCTGGTCCAGATCGTACAAGTGGTCCTTCCACTTCTCGTCGAGCACCGAGAGCGTCACCTGCGACAAGACCTGCAGGTCCACTTCCGGAATCCCGATCTTGCCACCGAACTCCTGCAGATAGTCGACCTTCCGCTGGAAGGCCTCCTCGCCCGCCGCCACCGCCGCCTCGATCACCGCCTCGCGCGTCGGCGTCGCGTCGGCATCCTTCACCGCATCGGCCGGCACCAGGAACTGGAGCAGCAACGACTCGTGCAGCCCCACCCGGTCGAACTCCTCCGGACGCTCCGCGTCGGCGAGGTAGTTCTCCGCCGCCTTGGTCAGCGCCGCACGGATCATCTTGAGCGCCTCGGCCTGCAGCTCCGCCCCACGCTCCAGCGCGAAGAGCCGCGTCGAGTAGATCACCTCGCGCTGCTGGTTCATCACGTCGTCGTAGTCGAGCAGCCGCTTCCGCTGCTGGAAGTTCTGCAACTCGACCCGCTTCTGCGCCGACTCGATCGCCGCGGTGATCAGCTTGCCCGTGATCACCTCGCCCTCTTCGGCGCCACCCTTGTCCATCATCCGGGCAATGCGGTCCGACCCGAAGAGCCGCATCAGGTCGTCTTCGAGCGAGAGGAAGAAGAGCGAGACACCGGGGTCGCCCTGACGGCCCGACCGACCACGCAACTGCCGGTCAATACGCCGCGACTCGTGCCGCTCGGTGCCGATGATGTGCAGCCCCGCTTCCGACGCGGTGAGGTCGAGCGCCGGATCGAGTTTGATGTCGGTACCGCGGCCGGCCATGTTGGTCGCGATCGTGATCGCCCCCTTCATGCCTGCCTTCGCGACGATCTCGGCTTCGCGCTGGTGATACTTGGCGTTGAGCACCTCGTGCACCAGCCCGCGCCGCTGCAACTGCCGCGACAACGTCTCCGAGATGTCCACCGACGTGGTGCCGATCAGCACCGGCATCCCCGTCTTGTGGATCCGCTCGACTTCCTCCGCCACCGCGTTGAACTTCTCGCGCCGCGTCTTGTAGATCTGGTCGACATGGTCGGTCCGGCGAATCGGCCGGTTGGTCGGGATCACCGACACCTCGAGGCCGTAGATCGAGTAGAACTCGGTCTCCTCGGTCTCGGCGGTACCAGTCATGCCCGCCAGCTTCTCGAACATCCGGAAGTAGTTCTGGATCGTGATCGTCGCGAAGGTCTGCGTCTCGCCCTTCACCACGACGCCTTCCTTCGCCTCGACGGCCTGGTGCAGCCCGTCCGACCAGCGCCGGCCATGCATGATGCGGCCGGTGAACTCGTCGACGATGAGGACCTGCCCCTCCTGCACGATGTACTCGGTCTCGCGCTCGTAGAGGGCGTGCGCCTGCAGCAGCTTGTGGATCACGTGCAGCTGCTCGCTCTTGGCCGCGTAGTCCGCTTCCATCTGGCGGCGCAGCTCGGCGCGCTCCTCGAGGCTCTTCGACTCATCGTGCTCGAGCTGGTGGATCTCGAGCGAGAGGTCGGGAACGAGGAAGAGATCGGGGTCGTTCGGCGACAACGCCGCCGCGCCGCGATCGGTGAGGTGCACCGAGTGCCCCTTCTCGTCAAGGACGAAGAAAAGCGACTCCTCGATGTTCCGCATCGACTGCTGCTTGGTCGGCAGCTTGCGGTCCGCCAGGTAGTCCAGCTCGGCACGCTGCACCAACTGCTTCACGCCAGTCTCATTCAGCAGCTTGGCGAGCTTCTTGTTCTTCGGGCCACCCATCTGCGCCTGATAGAGGATGACGCCCGCGTCGTGCTTCTTTTTCTCGTCCTCCAGCAGCTTCTCGCCTTCGGCCACCAGCCCCGAGACAACCTCGTTCTGGCGGCGCACCATCTCGGCGACCTTCGGATTGAAGCCGCGGTAGTGCACCGAGTCTTCGTCACCCACCGGCCCGGAGATGATCAGCGGCGTCCGCGCTTCGTCGATGAGGATCGAGTCGACCTCGTCGATCATCGCGTAGACGTACTCGCGCTGCACCCGCTGCTCGAGCGAGAAGACCATGTTGTCGCGCAGGTAGTCGAAGCCGAACTCGTTGTTCGTGCCGTAGGTGATGTCGGCGAGGTAGGCGTCGCGACGCTGCTGCGACGACGGCTCGGTGTCATCGAGGCAGGCGACGGTCAGGCCGAGCCAGCGGTAGAGGTGCCCCATCCACTGCGAGTCGCGGCGGGCGAGGTAGTTGTTGACGGTGACGAGGTGCGCGCCGCGCCCGGTGAGGGCGTTCAGGTAGAGCGGCAGCGTGGCGACGAGCGTCTTGCCTTCGCCGGTCGCCATTTCGGCGATCCGCCCCTGGTGCAGCGCGATGCCGCCGATGAGCTGCACGTCGTACGGCACCATGTTCCACTGGATCGGCTGACCGGTCACGTCGACGGTGGTCCCCACCAGTCGGCGACACGCCTCGCGCACCGCGGCGAACGCCTCGGGGAGGAGATCGTCGAGGGTCTGGTTGACCTCGTTCTTCCAGGTGACTTCGGCCTTCTGCAGCAGCTGGTCGAGCGCGTCGCGCTCCACCGGATCGGGGCAGCCGTGCTTCTCGGCCCGCAGCCGCTCGACCTCGGCGCGCAGGGCGTCGGTCCGCTCGGCGAGGATCGCACGGAAGCGCTGCGTTTCAGCCTGCACCCCGGCATCGTCCAGCGCCTTGAGCCGATCCTCATGACTCTTGATCTGATTGAGGATAGGCTGCAGGCGCTTGACCTCACGCGCCTGCCGCGTGCCGAATACCGATTCCACGAGCCGCTTGATCATCCAGCACTACTCCCCGTGACTGACATAGAGCCCAAACCTTGAAATATAGTCGGCCACCCGGTCAGGGACCCATCCGACCAGCGACAAACCAGCTGCAGCACGGGTACGAACCGCAGTGGAGGAGAGTTCCAATGCCGGGACGGCCACTTCGGCAGAGAAGCCTGCCGGAACGGCCGCGTCACCCCGCCGGAAGACCACCACCCGCGCCAGCGCACGAATGGCCTCGGGCTCACGCCACTCGGCGAAGTGGCTGGCGGTGTCGGCACCGAGGAGCAAAGTGAACTCCGTCCCGGGCGATTCGGCGTGCAGCTCACGGAGGGTATCGACGGTATATGAGGGGCCGCTGCGCCGGAGCTCGCGCCAATCGGCCACCAGCCCTGGGAGGCCGGCGACGGCGAGCTCGACCATCTCCGCGCGTTGTTCGGCGGTGGCTTCATGGCCACCGAGCTTGTGAGGCTGCTGGGCCGCGACCATCAGGCGCACGACATCCAGCCCGAGGGATTCCCGGGCCAGCTGCGCAGCGATCAGGTGGGCGTTGTGGATCGGGTCGAAGGAACCACCGAGGATCCCCACCCGCACGTCAGGGACCCTTCTTGATCTCGGCGGCCGGGGCGGCAACAGAGTCCTTCGACTCCGGGCAGCTCACGGCGAGCTTCGGCGAATCGGGCCACTGCCGGCGGAAGTACGCGCAGGTCTCGTTGGTGTCCTCGACGTAGCCGAGGGTGCGATACGCGGTGACGAGCTTGTCGAGCGCGTCCGGCACCGTTTCCGCGCGCGGCCAGGTGGCGATGATGTTCCGGAGGTAGAGGATCGCCGAGTCGAGGGCCTTGAAGCGGATGTAATAGAGCGCCGCCTTGTACTCCTTGATGGCAAAGCGGTTCTCGATGTCCTTGATGCGCAGGTCGGCGGTCTTGGCCGACTCGGTGCCGGGATAGCGGCTCAGCACTTCCTGGTACGTCGCGTAGGCACTCTGCCCGTAGGTCGGGTCGAGTTCGGGACGGCGCCACATCTTGAGATACGCATCGCCAGCGCGCACGAGCGCGGGGGCGGCGAGGGTGTCGTTCGGGAATTCGTCGGAGACGCGGCGGAATTCGCGGACCGCCTGCAGGTTGCTCTTCTCGCCGAGGCGCGACTCCGCCAGATAGAAACGGGCGACCGGAATGCGCTTGTCGGTGACCGGCATTTCGAGCTGGGCCCGCTCCAGCGCCGTACCGGCCTTCCGCCAATCCCGCTTCTGGTACAGCGCGAGCGCCTGATTCCACATCGAATCGATTTCTTGCGAGGTCAGACGAAGCCGAGCGGCACCCGGCGTGACCGCCGGCGCGCGGTTGCAGCCGGCAAGGGCGACGATGGCAGCAGCGAGCGATGGCAACAGCGTACGACGCATCAGGGACGTCCCGGGACGACGGAAGAGTCTGACTTGCTCCCGAACACCCCCGGATCCCGGAGCCGTTCGAGCGCCATTACTGTAATCGAATCGGGCGAAACTGGCGCGGTCAGGACCTGTTGCCAGAGGAGATTGGCCCCGGCGAGGTCACCCTCGGCGAGCCGCGCATCGCCCAAGGCGACGAGCGCCCGTCGACCAGATGCACCGAGTGGATCGGCCGTCGCGGCCTGCAGCAACCAGAAATCGGCCTCCCCCGGCCGCCCGGCCCCAAGGGCGGCCAGGCCAACGGTAAGCTGACACGACGCCAACTCGGCCCCGGCGGTGTCAGCGGCCGGCCCGCGCTCGCGGCGGCGCAGGGTCTCGAGCGCGGCAATCGCCTCCGGGCAGCGTTTGGCGGCGCGATAGCCGCGGCCCAGCGCCAGCAACCATCGCTCCCCTCCCCCGGCCGAGGCGAGCCCGGCAGGGCCGATGGCACTGACCAGCGACGGATCCCACGGTGCATCGGGGGGAAGCCGAAGTGCCAACCGCCCGAGGGGCCATCCTGGTGCAACCTCGGCAAGCCCGGCAATGCAGGCGGCCACCGCGTGCACATCCCCCACCCGCTGAGCCACTTCTGCCACGCGGACCAGTCCGGCGGCGGCCTCACCGGTCCGGGTCGGGTCCGCCGCGCCCAGTTGCCGGTAGAGCATCGCCGCGCCCATCAACTCTCCACCGAGCAGCGCCGCGTCGGCGCGCTTGGCCAACAGGCGGGGGATGTTGCCCTCGAGTCGGTACTGGGCGGTGGCGACGGCCCACTGCCCGCGATGCCACGCCTCGTCGCCGAGCCGTTCGGGGGTGTTCCGCGCACCACCGCAGCCGAGCAACACGGCCACGAGGAGCACGCGCTTCATTCGGGGATCCGATCCACCATGGCGAGGTAGGCCGCGACGCGATCGAGGCCAGGCGCGTCCTCGAGGCAACGCCGCCACGTCTCCCGCGCCCCGGCGGTGTCGCCGGCAAGATGCCTCGACAGGCCAAGCTGCACCCGAGCCTCGACCCAGTCGGGCCGGGTCACCAGGATGGCGCTCAGTTCGTCGCGCGCCTCCAGCGGATTCCCCGACTCCATCAGCAACCGCGCGAGACGAAGCCGCAGGTCGAGGTATGCCGGGCCAAGTTCGGAGGCGCGCCGGTATTCGCGCACGGCATCCTGCACCGCACCCGCCTCGGCGTAGAGCTCGCCCAGTTTGGCATGCTCATTG
Organism: Gemmatimonadota bacterium; assembly: GCA_016704275.1. NCBI lineage: Bacteria > Pseudomonadati > Gemmatimonadota > Gemmatimonadota bacterium. The sequence goes on along the minus strand of JADJAK010000003.1, from coordinate 86,963 downwards.
GCGAGGCGCGCGGCGATCGGTGCGGAGAGGCCGGCCACATCGGGTCCGACCGATTCACGCGCCGCCGCAAAGGCGGTGGCGGCATCGGCCTCGCGCCCTAACGCCGTGAGCGCCAAGGCACGATGCAGGTGTGCCTCGAGGTAGCGCGGATTGATCGCGATCGCGCGGTCGAAGGCGGCCACCGCTTCGAGATGGCGATCGAGCAGCGAGAAGCAGACGCCGCGGAGGTGAAAGACGTCGGCCCAGCCGTGCTCGCCCGCGGCCTCATCATCGAGGCAGAGCAGCGCCCCGTAATAGTCGCGGTTGGCGAAGCGCTCGCGCGCGCCTTCGAGCAGAGCCGAGGCGCCGCGACTCATCCCGCGACCTCGCCCTGGAAGTACGGCAGCGACTTCTCGAGCCCTTCCCGCAGCGGCACCTTCGGCTCCCAGCCGAGGACCGTGCGCGCGACCGTGATGTCCGGCTGGCGCACCTTCGGGTCATCGCCCGGCAACGGCAGGAACTCGATCTTCGACGACGAGCCGGTCACGGCCAGCACCTGCTGCGCCAGCTCGAGCATCGTGAACTCGATCGGATTGCCGATGTTGGTCGGCAGGGTGCGGTCGGAGTGGAAGAGGCGGAAGATCCCCTCGACTTCATCACTCACGTAGCAGAAGGAGCGCGTCTGCGAGCCGTCACCGTACATGGTCAGCGGCTTCCCTTGCAGCGCCTGCACCAGGAAGTTCGAGACGACGCGGCCGTCCTCGGGCCGCATCCGCGGGCCGTAGGTATTGAAGATCCGGACGATGCGGGTGTCCACGCCGTGCGTGCGGTGATACGCCATCACCATCGCCTCGGCGAAACGCTTCGCCTCATCGTACATGGAGCGCGGACCGATCGAGTTGACGTAACCCCAGTAGGTCTCGGGCTGCGGGTGCACCTGCGGATCGCCGTAGACTTCCGAGGTCGAGGCGAGGAAGAAGCGGGCACCCTTCCGCTTGGCGAGCTCGAGGCCGTAGCGCGTCCCCTCGGAGCCAACCAGCAGCGTCTCGATCGGATACTCCTGGTAGTCCGGCGGCGAGGCGGCCGAGGCGAAGTGGAGCACCCCGTCCACCGGGCCGTCGACATCGTACGGCGTCGAGACATCGTGTTCGATGAATTCGAACTTCGGGTTGCCGGCCAGGTGGGCCAGGTTCTCCGGCCGTCCGGTCAGGAAGTTGTCGATCCCCACGACCGCATCCCCGTTCGCCAGGAAGCGATCGGTCAGGTGCGAGGCGAGGAAGCCGGCGGCCCCCGTGATCACGACGCGCATCAGCTCGTCCTCCGGCCAATGCCGGCATACTGGAAGCCGAGTCGCGCCATGCGCGCAGGCTCGTAGAGATTGCGGCCGTCCACGAGGATCGGACGCCGAAGCGCCGCCTTGATCCGGTCGAAATCTGGCGTGCGGTACACCAGCCATTCGGTCACCACGGCGAGCGCATCGGCACCCTCGAGCGCCTCCCACGGATCGCCGGCGAAGGTGACCCGGTCGCCCCAGATGCCGCGCGCCACCGTCATCGCCTCCGGGTCGTGCGCCCGCACGTTGGCCCCGGCGTCCAGCAGTGCATCGATCAGGGCGCTCGCGGGGCTCTCACGCATGTCGTCGGTGCCGGCCTTGAAGGCCAGCCCCCACACGGCGACGGTCGTCCCGCGCACGTCGCCCAGCAAGGCCTGCAGCTTGGTGAACATCACCTGCTTCTGGCGCGCGTTCACCGCTTCCACCGCCTCGAGCAGGTCCGGCGCCATACCGACGCCGCGCGCCGTGTGTACCAGCGCCTTCACGTCCTTCGGAAAGCAGGAGCCACCGTACCCCGGACCCGGGAAGAGAAACGCCTTGCCAATCCGCGAGTCGCTGCCGATGCCGTTCCGCACCGCGAAGACATCGGCGCCGACGCGTTCGCAGAGGTCGGCGATCTGATTCATGAAGGAGATGCGGGTGGCGAGCATCGCGTTGGCGGCGTACTTGGTCACTTCGGCCGACGGGATGTCCATGAAGAGGATCGGCGCGCCGCTCCGCACGAACGGGGCGTACAACTCGCGCAGCATCTCCTCAGCGCGCGGATCGTCGGTGCCGAGCACCACGCGATCCGGCTTCATGAAGTCGTCGATCGCCGCCCCTTCCTTGAGGAACTCGGGGTTCGACGCCACGGCAAAGTCCTTCGCCCCGGTGGCGGTCAGCGCGCCGCGCACCTTCTCGGCGGTACCGACCGGCACGGTGGACTTCGTCACCACGACCTTGAAGCGGTCGCAGTGGTTGCCGATGGTCGTGGCCACCGCCAGGACGTGCTGCAGGTCGGCGCTGCCGTCCTCGCCGGGGGGCGTGCCGACCGCAATGAAGACGATGTCGCCGTGCCGCACCGCCTCGCCGATCTCGGTGGTGAAGCGGAGCCGCCCCTCGGCGGCATTTCGGACCACCAGCGCATCGAGCCCCGGTTCGTAGATCGGGAGGATGCCGTTCCGCAACCCGTCGATCTTCCTCGCGTCGACGTCGGCGCAGACCACCTCATTGCCGGTCTCCGCGAGACACGCCCCGGCCACGAGCCCGACATACCCCGAGCCGATCACCGTGACCTTCATGCGTCGATCTTTGCCAGCACGTGGCGAGTGTCGACGGCCAGCCGCGCGTTCTGCTTGACCATCTTCCAGTCGATCGAGGTGTGGTCGGTGACCACCAGCACCACGTCGGCCGCGGCGACGGTCGCCGCCGTCAGCGGCACCGACTTGTAGTCATGCCCGGCCTCGGAGAAGCCGGCGACGTACGGATCGTGGTAGCTCACGTCGGCACCGTACTGGTGCAGCAGGCCGAGGATGTCGAGCGCCGGCGACTCGCGGAGGTCGTCGATGTCCTTCTTGTACGCCACCCCGAGCACCAGGACCTTGGCGCCCTTGATCGCCTTGCTGTGACCGTTGAGCTCTTCCATCGTCTTGCGCACCCAGAAGAGCGGCATCTCGCTGTTGAGCTCGCCGGCGAGGTCGATGAAGCGGGTCTTGTAGTTCAGGCCGCGCATCTTCCAGGCGAGGTAGTGCGGGTCGATCGGGATGCAGTGCCCGCCGAGGCCCGGCCCCGGCGTGAACTTCATGAAGCCGAACGGCTTGGTCGCGGCCGCGTCGATCACTTCCCAGACGTCGACGCCGAGCTTGTCACAGACGATCGCCATCTCGTTGACGAGGCCGATGTTGACGCTGCGGAAGGTGTTCTCCAGCAGCTTCACGAGTTCGGCCGCCTCGGTGGTGCTCACCGGGACGAGGGTATCGACCGCCGGGGCGTAGCAGGCGCAGGCGACGCGGTGACAGTCGCGCGTGATGCCGCCGACGACCTTCGGCGTGTTGCGGGTGCCGTACGTCGGATTGCCCGGATCGACCCGCTCCGGCGAGAAGGCGAGGAAGAAGTCCTCGCCGACCTTGAGGCCGGTGCTCTCGAGCGCCGGGAGCATGATCTCGCGGGTGGTGCCCGGGTAAGTGGTGCTCTCGAGGATGATCACCTGGCCGCGCCGCAGCGTCGCCTTGATCGACTCGGTGGCCGCGACGATGAAGGAGACGTCAGGATCCTTGTACTTGGAGAGCGGCGTCGGGACGCAGATCGAGATCGCGTCGGCGAGACCAAGCTCCGAGGCGTCGGTGGTCGCGTGGAAGCGGCCATCCTTGCGCAGCTCGGCGACGTCGGCGTCGGTGATGTCCTTGATGTGCGACTTCCCGGCGTTGAGGGCGTCGCAGACCCGTTCCGAGATGTCGTAACCGATCACCTTGAAGCCGGCACGGCCGAGCTCGACGGCGAGCGGAAGGCCGACGTAGCCGCACCCGACGATGCCGAAGGTGAGGTCGCGGGAGGCCGCGCGGGCAATGAGATCGTTCGCAAGCGACATCGGTCAGTACTCCAGAGGCAGGGCGACTCGCCGGCCATCACGGGCCGCGAGATAGGTGGCGATCAACAACTCCAGCGAATGCAGTCCTTCGCGGCCGTCGGTGTCGGCGTGGGCCGTGCCGCGCAGCGTGGCGAAGACGTTCTCGTAGTATCCCTTGTGGCCGTGGCCGTACACCGACGTCGTGGCGTAGCTCGCCTCGGTGATCTTGCTGTCGTCCGGATGCGGCTCGGCAAATTCCCAATGGTCGATCTGGTTCACCGCGACGCCGCCGAGGCGCACGGTGCCGTGCTCACCCAGGATGGTGATCGATCCCTCGAAGTTCTTCGGATGCGCCAGCATCGTGACGGCCATCGTGCCGAGCGCACCGTTGCGCCAGCGGATCGCCAACACGCCGGAGTCCTCGACCTCGATGGTCCGGGCCAGGGTGGCGGTGTAGGCCTGCACGCTCTCGACGGGGCCGATGAGCCAGTCGAGCAGGTCGACGTAATGACTGGCCTGGTTCATGAACGCGCCGCCGTCGAACTCCCAGGTGCCGCGCCACGCCGCCGAGTCGTAGTACGACTGCGGCCGCTGCCAGAAGACGTTGACCGAGACCATGTAGATCCGGCCGAAGCGGCCGGCCTCGACCGCGCGCTTCACCGCCTGCACGGTGGCATTGCGGCGGTTCTGCTTGACGACGAAGAGGTGGACGTCGGCGCGGTCGCACGCGGTGACCATCGCCTTGCCGTCCTGCCAGCGCGTCGCCATCGGCTTCTCGGTCACCACATGCCGACCCGCTTCGGCGCAGGCGATCGCCTGCGCCGCGTGCAGGCCGCTCGGCGTGGCCAGCACGACCACGTCGGCATCACTGCCGGCGAGGAGCGCGTCGAGGTGGGTGAAGCCGCGGGCGCCAGTGCGCGCGACCGCCTTGGCCAGCGCCTCCGGCTCCGAATCGCAGACCGCGACCACCTCGCACTCGGCGGCGTGCGCCTCGAACGCCTCGAAGTGATTGGCCGAGATGCGGCCGCAGCCGACCAGGGCCACGCGGATCTTCCGCCCGATGATCGGGTCGGCGGAGACGAAGGCCGGTCGGGTGCCGAGACTCACGCGTAGAACTCCCGGACGCCGCCGGCCACTTCGTCGAGCTGGGCCGGCGTCAGTTCCGCGAAGATCGGCAGCGAGAGGACGGAGTCCATCGCCGCCTCGGTCACCGGCAGCGAACCGCGCGTGTAGCCGAGGTGCGCGAAGCAGGGCTGCAGATGGAGCGGCAGCGGGTAGTACACGGCGCAGCCGATGCCGCGCGACTTCAGGTGCGCCATCAGGGCATCGCGGCGCTCGGCGCGGATGGTGTACTGGTGCCAGATATGCTCGTTCGCCGGATCGGTGCGCGGCGGACAGACGCCGGCCAGGCCGGCGAACGCGGCCTCGTAATGCGCCGCGTGCGACTGGCGCTGCGCGTTCCAGGTGGCCAGGTGCGGCAGCTTGGCGAGGAGCACCGCCGCCTGCAGCGAATCGAGGCGCGAGTTGTAGCCGATCTCGTCATGGTGGTACTGCTTGGCGCCACCGTGCAACCGGAGCCGGGCGAGCCGCTCACCGAGCGCCTCGTCATTCGTCAGCATCATGCCGCCGTCGCCCCACGCCCCGAGGTTCTTGGTCGGGAAGAAGGAAAGGGTGGCGACGGTGCCGAGCTGGCCGGGATGCTTCCACTGCCCATCCACCAGGCGACGCGCGCCGATCGTTTGCGCGCCGTCCTCGATGATCGCGAGGCCGTGCTTGGCGGCGACCTGGACGATGCGCTCCATTGGGGCCATCTGCCCGAAGAGGTGCACCACCACGATCGCGCGGGTGCGCGGGGTGATGGCGGCCTCGATCGCTTCCGGGGTGATGTTGAAGGTCACCGGGTCGATGTCGGCGAAGACCGGCACGCCGCCGGCATTGTGGATTGCCCCGGCCGTCGCAAAGAAGGTGAAGGCGGGCGCGATCACTTCGTCGCCCGGCGCCAGGTCCAGCGCGCGGATCGGGAGAAGGAGGGCGTCGGTGCCGCTGGCGCAGCCGATACCCCGGCGCACCCCGGTCAGGGTCGCAATGGCCTGCTCAAGGGCCGGAATCTCGGGCCCCATGATGAATGCTTGACGATCAATGACCGATTGGACTGCCGCTTGGACCTCGTTGCCGATGATTCGGTGCTGGGCAACCAGGTCGAGCATGGGAACAGGCATCGCTGACTCGCGTCAAAGTGGCGTAAGTGACAACAGGAAAGGAAGTTAGCCCGGCGCCACGGGCGGGACAATCGGCCGAAGCCGGTCGCCGTCTTCCTGATAGCTCGAACCGCAGGCCTTGCACGTCGCGTGCCCTGCGTCCAGCGCCAACCGCTCCCCGCACTGGCACATCCATCCGATCCGCCGGGCCGGGACCCCGACCATCAGGGCAAAATCGGGGACGGTACCGGTGACGACGGCCCCGGCACCGATAAATGCGTATTCGCCGAGGGTTGCCCCGCAGACGATGGTGGCATTGGCCCCAATCGAGGCGCCCCGCCGCACCAGGGTGCGCCGGTACTCCTCCTTCCGGGAGACGTGGCTGCGGGGGTTGATCACGTTCGTGAAGACGCAGGAGGGGCCGCAGAAGACGTCGTCTTCGAGCTCCACGCCTTCGTAGATCGAGACGTTGTTCTGGATCTTCACGTTGTGGCCAATCCGGGTCCCCGGCATGACCACGACATTCTGCCCCAGGGAGCAGCGCTCCCCGATGACCGCACCACCCATGACATGGCAGAAATGCCAGATCTTGGTCCCGCTGCCGATTACCGCCCCGGCGTCCACGTAGGAGGATTCGTGGACGAAGAAATCTGCCATCTCCCGGCTCCCTTCACGGAGGAGCCGAAAGATAGTGCGGACCGAGCCCGCGGCGTGCCTGCCTTACTGCCAGGAAATCCGTCGGATTTCGCCCCGTGGCCGCCCCTCGGCGGGGCCGAGGCGCCCCGCCCCGTCGTAGAACGGCCAGAGGGAGCCCGCCACGAAGAGCAGCCCCTCCGGGGTGAGGACACCGAGGGTCGGCTCGCCCTCCCCCGGCGGGTGGTCGAGCGGCCGCAGGGCTCGCACCGCCATCCCGCCGGCGTCCAACTCCAGGGCGACGATCCGGTGCGGCGCGATGCCGTTCTGGATACCGATCAGCTGCCCCGGCCCGCGTCGGTACAGCCCATCGATCCCGAGGAGCGTGCCACCGGAAGGGGCGGCAACCGGCGTGACGACGCCGCGCACGAGGTCGAGGTGGTAGAGGCCGGTGGTCCAGTCGGCGATCCAGGCCTGCAGGCCGTCCGCGCTGAAGGCGAGCCCCTGCAACGACACCCAGTCGCGATGCGAGAACGCCAGCGGCTCGAGTCGCGCGGCCGCTGCGGAAATCGGCACGCGGTAGAGCGCCGGATGCTCGCTGTCGGTGCCCCACACGGTGCCGTCGGGTGCCAGGACCAACTCGCCGATGAGATGCTGATGGCCGTCTTCCGGAAAGCCCCATTGCCGCACGAGCGCGCCGCTGGTGAGCGAGAAGGCGAGGACACTCGACGCCGCGCGCGGTGACGCCACGCCACCATCACGCTCGGGCACATCGGCGCTGCTGACGAAGAGCAGGTTGCGAGCGGTGTCGGCCAGCACGCCCAGGACCGCGCGCATCCCAGCGGTACCCGCCGGCACAAAGGTGGTCACTGTGCTGTCTGCCCCGATCACCACGACGCTCCCGCGATGCACGCTGCCGACGAAGAGGCGTTTCGTGCGCGCGTCCCACGCCACCCCTTCGGGATGGAAGTCGGCGTCGGGCAGGGTGACCACCACCCGGCTCCGCACTTCCGCCGATGGTGGCTGCAGCGCCGCATAGCGTGCCTCGCGCGCGAGCGACGCCAGGCGTGGGTCGTCACGTTGCCACCCCGCACCCAAACCGACGAGGGTGGTCAGTGCATCGAGCGCCACCTCGGGTCGATGCGCCACGGCATTCCAACGCGCGGCCGCAAGCCAGTAACTGCTTTGCGCGGGCCACGCGCGCGCGGCGGCGAGGACGGAATCGGCGGCGGCCGTCGTGTCGCCGCGTTGCAGTACCGCCGCCGCGCCGCGCATGAGACGACGCGCGGTGGCCGCGGAATCGGCCCGTTGGGCGGGGACGGCGTGCACCGTCGTGAACACCAGGAGGAGGGCAAGGATTGATCGCATGCGACAAGCAAACGCCCCGACGCGCTCGGCGCACGGGCCGCACGTCAGCAGGACGTCAGCACTGCCCGAACCGGTTGCATACCGTCCCCTTACACGACCCCCCTGTTCCCGATTCCTCCGCGGGGCCATTCTGATTGCGGAGGGAAGGGCCACGCAGCCTGACCTCCATGTGCGTGCATGTATCCGGTCGTCGGTTCCACTCCCCAGGGGTTGCCGCTCCTTCGGTGGTTCCGGCGGCCGGACGCCGCCCTCACCGGGCGGCGTCAGCGCCGCAGCGGAAGTTCCCCTCCCCAGCCGGAGTCCCCAATGTCGGCCACCACGGTGCTGGCCATCTTGCGCCGAGTGGTGGCCTGCCTCATGGCGGCGCACGGAGCGTATCGCGCGGCGTCGCCAGAGCGCGTGCGCGGCTTCGGGCAATGGCTCGCCTCGCTCCACCTCCCCGTCGGTGAGTTGCTTGCGGCCGCGATCACTGGCGCCGAACTCGCCGGGGCCGTGGCTCTCTGGTTCGGCTGGCGACGACGCCTGGTCTCGCTGCTCTTCGTGGCAGAACTCGCCACCGGCATCGTCCTGATTCACGCGACGGAAGGATGGTTCGTGGTGGGGGGCGGCCGGAACGGGATGGAGTACAGCGTGTTGCTGATCGCGGTCCTCCTCGCCGTCGCCGCCGAGTCTCGGCCACACCGCGACACCGCATGACCCGACCGGCCCGGGAGGCTGGTCAGAGCCCTGTCAGGCCGCCCCCGGAGAGCGGGCCTGGGGAGTACCTTTGACGGGATGCCTTTCTCTCCCCGCTCGCTGCGCGACTGGCGCCGCCGTCCTGAATTCCTGGTCGGCGGCGCCTCGTTGCTGGCTGTCCTGATCATCGGCTGGGGGGCGTGGTTTCTCTGGACGACGATGATGCGCCACCGCGCCACCGCCGACGAGACGCTCCGCGACCACGCCGCCTACCTCGCCGACTCGTACGCCGGTAGCGTGCAGAGCCGGACCTTCATCGACCTGCGCACGCTGCTGCGCGGCGCACAGCGGGCCCTGGTGGCGAAGGGACAGCTGACGTCCGACTCGATTGCCACACTGACCGGTGCCGAGGCGTTCTCACCGTACGTGCTCGAGCTGGCGCCGCATCGCTACTTCGTCTTCGACAGCGTCGCGGCGATCGCCACCTCCAAGGGCGACACCGCCGATGCGATCCTCTCCACGTCGCTGCGCACCCGCCTTGGCAAGCCGCGCGCCAGGGATGCCACCTATTTCGGCACGGTCATCGCACGCGGCGCTGACACGTCGATCGCCTTCGTTGAACGTGAGCGCGGCGGGAAACGCTGGGTCGGGCTCGAGATCCCACTCGCCCGCTTTCGCGACAAGGTGCTCCGCCTGCCGATCACCCCGACGCTGAACGCCTTCATGCGGCTGCGCGACTCGCTGCGCATGGCGCCGACCGACAGCAACTCGCAGCCGATCGCGGTCCGGGTGTTCGGCGATCATGGTGAGGTGCTGCTCGAGTCGGGCAATGTCGCCAACGGCAACTGGAAGAGTGACCGTCTGGTCCTCGGACCGTTGATGGCGCGCATCACCTACGCCATCCTGCCGAGTGCAGTGCCGGTCCTGATGCCGGGAGGATATCCACCGCTGCCCGGTGCGCGGGTCGCGCTGGCCGTCGCGCTGGCCCTGCTGCTGGTGAGCGCCGCCGCCGTCACGGCGTGGCGCGCCGTGGCGCTCAGTCGACTGCGCGAAGAGTTCACATCGAGCATCTCGCACGAGCTCCGCACGCCGCTGGCCAACATCCAGCTCTTCGCCGAGACCCTGCTGCTGGAACGGGCCGGTGGCGAGGCGGCCCAACGCGGTGCACTGGACACGATCGTGCGCGAGACGCGTCACCTGGGGCAGATGGTCGAGAACGTGCTGGCGCTGTCGCGCGTGGGGCGCCCGGCGCATCGACTCTCACCGCGCCCGGAGGATGTCGACCGCCTGGTGCGCGAAGTCGCCGCCCTCTTCGAACCCTTGGCGCGGGCGCATCGGATCGTGCTCGAAACGACCATCACGCCGGGGCCGATGGCGACCCTCGACGGGGATGCGGTTCGCCGCATCCTGATCAACCTGCTCGACAACGCGATCCGTCACGGTGGCAGTGGCGGCACCGTCCACGTGAGTTCACGGCACGACACCACCGTCCTCGAGTTCGCCGTGGCGGATCAGGGACCGGGCATCCCGCCGCAGGATCGGGAGCGGATCTGGGAGCCGTTCGAGCGTGGCGAAGGCAGCGGCAGCGGCATCGGGCTCGCCGTCGTCCGCCAACTGGTCCTGCTGCACCACGGCTCGGTGCAGATCGAGGAGGTGGCTCCACACGGTGCGTGCTTCCGGGTCACGCTCCCCCTGATGGCAGGAGAATGACGATGCGCAGAATCTTGGTGGTCGAGGACAATCCGGGACTGGCCGAAGGGCTGCGACTCAATCTGACCCATGACGGTCATGAGGTACGGATCGCGACCAACGGACTGGAAGGGTTGTCGCAGGCGCGGCGGTGGGACCCCGAGCTGATCCTGCTCGACCTGATGCTGCCGCACATGGACGGCTTCACCGTGCTGCGCACCCTCCGCGAGGAGGGACACGATGTCGCCGTGCTGGTGCTGTCGGCCCGGGCCGCCGAGACCGACCGGTTGCGCGGCTTCCGCCTCGGCGCCGACGACTACGTCATCAAGCCGTTCTCGTTGCCGGAACTGCTGGCCCGGGTCAACGCGATGCTCCGACGCCGCCCAGTGCACCCCAGCGAGCCGAGGGCGGCGAGCGAACGGTGGCAGTTCGGCACGGTCAGCGTCGACACCGGGACGCACGTGGTGCTGCGCGACGGCGAGGCAGTCGCACTGCGGCCCCGCGAATACGACCTGCTGGTCGCGCTGCTGCGCCGGGAAGGACGCGTGGCCACCCGCGCCGAGTTGCTCGACGCGGTGTGGCAGTACGAACCCGACATCGTCTCGCGCACCGTCGACGTTCACATCCTCGAGTTGCGCCGGAAGCTCGAAGCGGACCCCGCCAATCCGGTGCACATCCTGACGGTGCGGAAGACGGGGTATCGGGTGAAGACGGACTGATGGATGATGGATGATGGATTGGGGCGTCCTGCCTGAACTGTTGTCATCCTGAGCGAAGCAGCCCACCGGGCTGCGCAGTCGAAGGACCTCTCTCCGCACGCCGGGAAAGAGGTCCTTCGACTACGCCCGCTTCGCGGGCTCCGCTCAGGATGACAACCACAATCCATCCTCCATCATCCATCCTCCATCATCCGCTACGGCGTCCTCACATCAAACGCCCCATTCGCCACCGTCATCGTCCCGGTCGTCTGGGCATTGGGTGCCAGCGTGCCGGAGAAGGTGCCGGCGATTCGGGTCGGCGTCAGCGTGGTGATGGTGAGCGTCCCGGTATCATTGCCCACGCCGCCCCATGACTGCGCGGTCCCCACCCGGGTGATCATGATCCGCCGCGTCGGCACCGTGAAGCCGGTGAGCGCGCCCGATCCCGTCGCGGTGACCGGACCGACCGTGATGCTGATCGAATAGTCCAGGTTCATCGCGCCCACGACCCGCGTCGTCGAGTTGCCGCCGATGCCGCTCAACGTGGCACCCACCTGCGGCGTGCCGTTGATCGTCGCGGTCATCGTGCTGCCGGCGAGGTCGGCCGTCGGCACGACGTAGCCGGTGGAGAGCGGAACATCGAAGACGCCGTTGGTCACCGTGGTGGTGGCCGAGCCGGTGGTCGCCGTGGCCGTGAAGGTGAACGTCCCCACCACGCGGGTCGATGTGAGTGAGGTGATGGTGACGCTGCCGGCGGCACCCGAGAGCGGGGTCGTGAAGGAACTCACGCCGCTCGTCACCGAGACCGTCCCGCCCGGGGAGGTGCCGATGTTCATCCCCAACGGATAGGTCCCAGGGCCGGGGATGAAGGCGAGGTACACCGCGATCGTCCGAGCCGTGCTGCCGACCACCTGGGTCGCCTGGAAGCCAAGACTCCCCGGCACGGTCGACACCGGCACCGCCAGCACCGTCCCCCCCGTAAAGGCCTGCCCGTCGATCGAGGCGGTGACCTTGTCGGTCCCGTTGCCGCCCCCGCCGGGGCCGGTGGGGGAGCCGCCGCCACAGGCGGTGAGGATGGCCAGGGAGAGCGAGAGAACGAGACGGCGCATGGGGACCTCCATTGGGGAAAAGCTCAGGCTTACTCTCCTTTGCGCTGGAACCCCCGCGATTCCGTCACGATCCGCCCGCCGCCTCTCCCCCGCCCCGCCGGCAGGCGGTAGATTCGGAAGGTCTCCAACCCCAGTCCATCCGACCTTCCCCAGCGCCTCCCCCTTGAGGACGCCCCTGCATGTCCCGAGTCGATCGCGACACCCTCGACGTCCTCTTCACTGCCGCCTACGCCGAATTGCGGGCGCTGGCGGCGCAGGTGCGCCGCGACCATCCCACCGCCACGCTCAATCCGACCGCGCTGGTGCACGAGGCGTGGGCCAAGCTCGCCCGCTCGCCCGGATTCGAAGTCACCTCCGCACTGCACTTTCGCCGCATCGCCGCCCGGGCGATGCGCCAGGTGCTGGTCGAAGCGGCGCGCCAACGCCACGCCGTGAAGCGCGGCGGCCCCGACGCCATCCTGGTCACCTTCGACGAGGAGCTGACCAACCACCTCGGCACGGCCGGCAGTCTGCTCGCGCTCGACGCGTCGCTGGCGGACCTCGCCAAGTTGTCGCCGCGCCAGGCGGCCGTGGTGGAGGCGCGTTACTTCGGCGGACTCAGTGTCGAGGAAATCGCCGAGCTGCTGACCATTTCCGAGGCCACGGTGCTGCGCGACTGGCGCGCGGCCCGGGCGTGGCTCGCCACCGAACTCGGTGCCGCGCCCGCATGACCTCACCGGCGGCACGCCATGCACGCGCCATGGCCCTCTTCCACCGGGCCCTCGAGCTACCCGCCGACCAACGCGAGGCAATGCTCCACACCTGGGCCGGCGACGACCCGGAGGTTGCGACCCGGGTGCGTGCGATGCTCGTCGCCGATGCGGCCGAAGGCGACCTGCTCGGCGTCGGCATCGGCGCGATGGCAGCCGATCTGCTGGCGGCGCCCACCACTCCTGCCGGCGGCTCCTTCGGGCCATACCGCATCGTGCGCCAGCTCGGCGAGGGTGGGATGGGGATCGTCTATCTCGTCACCCGCGATGACCTCGGCACCGAGGCTGCGCTGAAGATCCTCCGCGATGCCTGGCTCTCACCAGCGCGCCGAGCGCGCTTTCGACGGGAGCAGCGGACGTTGGCGCGCCTGGTGCACCCGGGCATCGCGCAGTTGCACGACGCCGGCGCGCTCGAGGATGGGACACCGTGGTTCGTGATGGAGTATGTCGAGGGCGAGCATCTGACGGATTACTGCGAGCGCCGCCAGCTGTCGATCACGGAGCGGCTCCAGCTGTTGCGGGCCGCGTGCGAGGCGGTGCAGTATGCCCACGCGCGGGCCGTCATCCACCGCGACCTGAAGCCGTCCAACATTCTCGTGGGCGCTGATGGGCGCGTGGCCCTTCTCGATTTCGGCATCGCCAAGCAACTCGAGGACACCGAGGACCCGGTGCAGACGCAGACCGGTGCCGGCCTACTCACTCCCGCCTACGCCGCGCCGGAACAGATCGCCGAAGGGATTGTCAGCGCGCAGACTGACGTCCATGCCCTCGGGGTGATCCTCTACGAGTTGCTTGCCGGGCAGCGCCCGTTCGGGGGCGCCGATACCATTGCGCGTCGCCTGACCGAGCCCCCGGTTCGACCCTCCCTTGCCGCCGCACGGCATGGCCGCCGGACCGGGAACGACGCCACCTGGCGCGACCTCGACATCCTCACGCTCACCGCGATCCAGCGCGACCCGATGCTGCGCTATGGCACGGTCGAGGCGTTCGCGCGGGACATTGACCATTTCCTCGCAGGCGAACCACTCGAGGCCCATCCGGCGCGCTGGCGGTATCGCACCGGCAAGTTGCTCCGGCGCCGGTGGCGCGAGGTCTCGGCCGCCACGGCCGTGGCCATCGCGGCGATCGGCATGGTGACCTACTACACGATGCGCCTCGCGGACGCCCGCGACGCGGCGCAACTCGAGGCGCGCCGAGCCGAGCGGATTCAGCGCTTCACGATGGGGCTCTTCTCTGGCGGCAGTGACGACGCCGGCCCGGCAGACTCGCTCTCGGTGCGCAGCTTGCTCGAGCGCGGCGAACAGGAAGCCGCGGTGCTCGATCGGGACCCCGAGGGCCAGGCCGAGCTGTACGCGACGCTGGGCACGATCCACCAGCATCTCGGTGACTACGACCGCGCCGACTCGTTGCTCACCCGCTCCCTGGCTCGGCAACGCGCCTTGCACGGCCCGATCCATCGCGACGTCGCCGCGGGATTGGTGGCGCTCGGCCTCCTCCGCGTCGATCAGGCACAACTGGCGCCCGCGGAGTCGCTGGTGCGCGCAGGCCTGGCGATGGCGCGCACGACCTACCCCGCCGATGACCCCGCGATTGTCGAGGCGATGGCGGCGCTCGGCGCGGTGCTGCAGGAACGTGGCGAGTACCCCGCGGCCCGAGCGATCCAGGACTCGGTGCTCGTGGCTCGTCGGACCGCCGACCCGCTGCTCCGCGCCACCGCGATGGTGCACCTCGCCGCCACCTATTTCTACGCCGGCGAGTACGCGCGCGCCGACTCGCTGCATCGTGAGGCGCTCCCCTTGCTGCTCGCCACCCGTGGGCCACGCCATCCCTCGGTGGCAGAGATCCACACCAACCTTGGCGCCAGCGCCTTCCAGCGCGGCGACTACGCGCTCTCCGAGCAGGAGCAACGCCAGGCATTGGACATCATCCGCGCCTGGTACGGTACCGACAATCCCACGACGGCTTCGGCGATCACGCAGGTCGGGCGCGCGGTCAGCCGGCTCGAGCGTCCCGACGAAGCACGCGCGCTGCTGAGCGAAGCGCTCGCGATCCAGCTGCGCACGGCGGGTCCGAATCACCCGCGCGTGGCATCGGCCCTCAACGAACTGGCGTCGCTCGACCTGGCCGCCAAACAGTTCGATGAGGCCGAGGCGTCGTACCGACGGGTCCGTGCGATCTACCAGCAGGTGCACGGGCCCGACGACTGGCGCACCGGCATCGCCATCTCGAACCTTGGCGCCGTCGCCAATGGCCGCGAAGACTATCGTGCCGCCGAAGCGCAGTTCCGCGAGGCGAAGCGGATCTTCACCGCATCGCAGGGCGCCACCCACGTCAACACTGCGATCGCCCGGCTCAAGCTCGGGCGCTCGTTGCTGCGGCAGACGCGATACCAGGAAGCGCTGGACGAAACGAAGGCGGGGTTCGACATCCTGGTCACGCAAGCGGAGCCGTCGGTGTCCTACCTGAAGGCAGCGCGAACGGATCTGGCGGCGGAGTATGAGGCGCTGGGGAGGAAGGGCGAGGCGGAGCGGATCAGGGCGGATACGGTGGCAAAGAAGTCGTAAGTCGTAGGTCGTAAGTCGTAAGTCATCCCGAGCAACGTGAGGGATCTGCGTACCCGCCGGAACGCAGGTCCCTCGCTGCGCTCGGGATGACAGCCTTGGAGGACCTACGACCTACGACTTACGACCTACGACCTACGACAGCCCCACAACACTCCCATCGACCCCAATCAGCTTCACCTCCGGCACCAACTCCACTCCCCACCGAGCCTGCACCCGCGCCCGCACCTCACCCATCAATGCGATCACGTCGGCGGCGGTGCCTTCACCGGTATTGACGAAGTAGTTGGCGTGCATCGGCGAGACCTCGACGCCGCCGACGCGGAGTCCCTTGAGGCCCGTCGCGTCGATGCACTGCCCGCTGGTGCGCGGGTTGCCCTCGGCCCACACGGCTGGCAGTACCGGATTCTGGAAGACCGAGCCGCAGCAGGGCTGGTTGAACGGGGTGCCGTCGCGGCGCCACTTGTACAGCTCTTCCGTCTCGGCCTCGAGGTGGGTCGGGTCCGCGGCAACAAGCGCGCACGTCGTCTCGAGCACGACGACGTGTCCAAGCTGGCTGCGCCGATAGGAGAAGCCGGCCTCCGCCGCCGAGACAACGCGGTCCTGCCCATCGGCGTCCATGACCAGGACCGAGACCACGGTGTCGCGCCACTCGGCCCCGTGGCAGCCGGCGTTCATCACGATCCCCCCGCCGACACTCCCTGGCACGCCCACCATCTTGTGGATGCCGGCCCACCCCGCCGCTGCGGTCCGCTTGGCGGCGAGTGGCGCCGGCAGCCCGGCTCCCAGGGTCCAGCGATCGCCCTCCTGACGGAGCGCATCGAGCCCCTTCCCCATGCGAATCACCAGCGCATCGAGGCCGGCGTCGGGAAAGAGGAGGTTGGAGCCGAGTCCGAGGGCGAACCAGGGCACGCCTGCCTCAGCCGCCATCCGCACGGCGATCGCAACGTCTTCCGCATTGGCCGGCATGAGCACGGTGGCCGGGCCACCGATACGATAGGTGGACCAGCGCGAGAGCGGCTCGCCCTCGCGCAGGTCACCCTGGACGCGTGCGCGCAACGCGGCGGCGAAGCCTGGGTCGCGCGCGGTGGTCACGCCGGTGTCGCCTCGCGAGCCAACTGATGCCACTCCTGCAGCGAGCGCACCTCGAGCGGACGGCTCTTCATCGCGATGATCGCGTCGACTGCCGCCGAGGCGGCCGAGAGCGTCGTGGTGTACGGCACGTGCTGCTGCAGTGCCGCGCGCCGCATCGAGTGGTCGTCCATCTGCGTCAGCTTGCCAAGCGGCGTGTTGACCAGCAGCTGGATCTCACCCGAGACCATCAAGTCGATGGCGTTCGGCCGCCCCTCGTAGACCTTGAGCACGCGTTCCGCCGGGATGCCGCGCGCCCGGAGATACGTCGCCGTGCCGGTCGTCGCGAGGATGCGGAAGCCGAGCTCGTGGAAGCGCCGGGCGATCGGCACGACCGACCCCTTGTCGTGGTCGTTCACCGTCACGAAGACGGTGCCGCTGAGCGGGAGCGCGCCGTCGGCAGATGCCTGCGCCTTGGCGAACGCCATCCCGAACGAGTCGGCGATGCCCATGACCTCGCCGGTCGACTTCATCTCGGGGCCGAGGCGGACATCGACGCCGGCGAACTTGGTGAACGGGAACACCGCTTCCTTCACGGCGACGTACGGCTGCAGCGGATCGTCGCGGAGGCCGAGGTCGACCAGCTTCTTTCCGATCATCACCGCCGCCGCAAGCGACGCCAGCGGGACACCGGTGGTCTTCGAGACGAACGGAATGGTGCGCGAGGCGCGCGGATTGACCTCGATCACGTAGACCACGCCGTTCTTCACGGCGTACTGCACGTTGATCAGCCCGACGACGCCGAGCGCGAGCGCGAACGCCCGGGTGTGGGCGCGCATCTGTTCGACCTGGTCCTCGGTGATCAGGTACGGCGGCATCACGCAGGCCGAGTCGCCCGAGTGAATCCCCGCTTCCTCGATGTGCTGCATCACGCCGCCGATGATCACCGACTCGCCGTCACAGATGGCGTCGACGTCGGCCTCGAAGGCGTCCTCGAGGAAGGAGTCGATCAGCACCGGGTGGCCGGGGGCGACCGCCGCCGCCTCGTCGAAGAAGCCGCGGAGTTCCGGCGCGTCGTAGATGATCCGCATCGCGCGGCCACCGAGCACGTAGCTCGGCCGCACCAGAACGGGATAGCCGATCCGCTCGGCGACTTCGAGCGCGGTCTCGATCGTGCGGGCCGTGCCGGCAGGCGGCTGGCGGACGCCGAGCGAGTTCACCAGCGCCTCGAAGCGCTGGCGGTCCTCGGCGGCATCGATCGCGTCGGGGGAGGTGCCGAGGATCGGCACGCCCGCCGCCTCGAGCCCCTTGGCGAGCTTGAGCGGCGTCTGGCCGCCGAGCTGCACGACCACGCCGAGCGGCTTCTCGAGGTGGACGATCTCCAGCACATCCTCGAGCGTCAGCGGCTCGAAGTAGAGGGCGTCGGAGATGTCGAAGTCGGTGGAGACGGTCTCAGGATTCGAGTTCACCATCACCGTGCGATAGCCGAGCTCGCGGAAGGCCAGCGTCGCCCGGACGCAGCAGTAGTCGAACTCGACGCCCTGGCCGATGCGATTCGGCCCCGAACCGAGGATGATCACCGTCTTCCGGGTTTCCTCCGGGCGCGGCCCGCCCTCGTTCTCCTCGTCCCAGCAGGAGTAGAGATACGGCGTGCTCGACGGGAATTCGCCGGCGCAGGTGTCCACCGTCTTGTAGACCGGACGGAGGCCGAGGCGATGCCGCGTGGTGCGGATGTCGGCTTCGACCAGCGACTTGAGGTCGGCGAGCTGCCAGTCGGAGAAGCCGGACCGCTTCATCCGGAGGATGATGGCGCGGTCGGCTTCGTCGTTGGCGCCGTACGGATGCGCGATCCACTCGTCTTCCATCGCAACCAGCTCGGCGAGCTGATGCAGGAACCACGGGTCGATCCCCGAGGCCTCATGGAGATCCTCGACCGAGACCTTCGCGATCAGCGCGCGCTTCACCTGGAAGAGGCGCTCGGGCGTCGGCCGGCGGATCGCGGCGAGCAGCGTCTCGCGATCGATCGCGTCGAGGCGGTCGTCGACCGGACCGGCGCCGATGACCCAGCCGGCGCGCCCCGTCTCGAGGCCACGGAATCCCTTCTGCAGCGCTTCCTTGAAGGTGCGACCGATCGCCATCGCCTCGCCGACCGACTTCATCTGCGTGGTGAGGGTCGGCTCGGCGGCCGGGAACTTCTCGAAGGCGAAGCGCGGGATCTTGACGACGACGTAGTCGAGCACCGGCTCGAACGAGGCCGGCGTGACCTTGGTGATGTCGTTCGGCAACTCGTCGAGCGTGTACCCGACGGCGACCTTGGCGCCGATGCGGGCGATCGGGAAGCCGGTCGCCTTGGAGGCGAGCGCCGAGGAGCGCGAGACGCGCGGATTCATCTCGATCACCAGCTGCTCACCGTCGGCGGGGTTCACCGCGAACTGGATGTTGCAGCCGCCGGCGGCGACGCCGACCTCGCGGATGATCTTGATCGAGGCATCGCGCATCGCCTGATACTCGCGGTCCGTCAGCGTCATCGCCGGCGCGCAGGTGATCGAGTCGCCCGTGTGGACGCCCATCGGATCGAGATTCTCGATCGAGCAGACGATCACCACGTTGTCGGCGCCGTCGCGCATCACCTCGAGCTCGTACTCCTTCCAGCCGATGATGCTGCGCTCGACCAGCACCGAAGTGACCGGCGAGAGTTCCAGACCACGCGCGAGCATGGTGACGAACTCGTCGCGATTGTACGCGATGCCGCCGCCGGTGCCGCCGAGCG
Source organism: Gemmatimonadota bacterium (assembly GCA_016704275.1). Taxonomy (NCBI): domain Bacteria; kingdom Pseudomonadati; phylum Gemmatimonadota; species Gemmatimonadota bacterium. The sequence continues at coordinate 67,585 of JADJAK010000003.1, read as the reverse complement.
TGAACGAGGGCCGCAGGATGGCCGGGTAGCCGGTCTGCTCGACCGCGGCGAGGCCTTCCTCCAGCGTGCGCACGACGCTGCCGCGCGGCGTGGCGAGGCCGATCCGCACCATGGCGTCGGCGAACTCCGAGCGGTCCTCGGCCACGCGGATGGCGCGCTCGTTGGCGCCGATCAACTCGACGCCGTACTTCTCGAGGGTGCCGTCCTTCACCAGCGCCATCGCGACGTTGAGTGCGGTCTGCCCGCCCATCGTCGGCAGCAGCGCATCGGGGCGTTCGCGCTCGATCACCTTCGCTACCCACTCGGGGGTCACCGGCTCGATGTAGGTCGCGTCGGCGAGTTCCGGGTCCGTCATGATGGTCGCCGGATTCGAGTTCACCAGGATGACCCGGTAGCCCTCTTCCTTCAGCGCGCGCACCGCCTGGGTGCCGGAGTAGTCGAACTCGGCGCCCTGCCCGATGACGATCGGGCCGGAGCCAAGGAGGAGAATCGAGGAGATATCAGTCCGCTTGGGCATGTACGAGGTCCTGCAAGGTGCGGTCAAGGGAAATCTGGGGAGCCCAGCCGGTCGTGGTGCGCAGCCGGGTCGGGTCCCCGATCAAGGTCGGCAAATCGGCCGCGCGCAACAGCGCGGCATCCTGCACCGGACGCGCCGTGGTCCCGGCGAGTCGGGCGAGCATCTCGAAACACTCGGTCAGTCGGTGGCCGGTTCCGCTGGCCACGTTGTAGGCCTCACCGGGGACACCCTTCGTCAACAGCGCAAGATAGGCCGTGACGACGTCACGCACATCGAGGAGGTCGCGCACGGGGGCCAGATTGCCCACGGCGATCTCGGTGGCGCCGGTGCGCGCGGCCTCGCGGAGCCGCGCGGCGAGGGCCGGCAGCACGTAGATCGGCGCCTGCCCCGGACCGGTGTGCGGGAATGGACGCGCAATCACGACCGGGAGACCGGTGCGGCGGCGCACTTCGAGCACTGCCACCTCGGCGCCGACCTTGCTCGCGGCATAGGGCGAGCATGGGGCCAGCGACGCGGTCTCGGGAATCGGCCCGCTGTGGTCGCGACCGTACACCTCGCCCGTCGAGACCAGCAGAAAGGTCGGCCGCCCCACCTGCACGAGCCCGTCGGCGAGCGCCGCAGTCGCGCCGGCATTCAGCGCCCACGCGGCGGCGGGATCGAGGCGTGCCGCTGCCCCCGATGCCATCGCGGCAAGGTGAATCACCGCACTCGGGGCCGTGGCCACGAGGGCCGCGATGCCCGCCGGCTCGCGCAGGTCGGCGCGAACCGTCTCACAGCCCGCCAGCTCCTCGCTGGTGAGCCACGTGGCGGGTGCGACCCCGTCGGGCGCCACGGCGGCGATGACGTGATGCCCGGCGGCACGCGCCGCCCGCACCAGCCATCGGCCGACGAAGCCGTCGGCGCCGGTCACCAGCAGCCGACTCACGCCGGGCGCAACCGCGCGAGGTCGGCGTCAACCATCATGTGCACCAGTCCCTCGAAGGAGACGGTGGGCGACCAGCCGAGCTCCTCCTTCGCCCTGCGCGGATCGGCCAGGAGGAGATCCACTTCCGCCGGGCGATAGAAGCGCGGATCGATGGTCACGTACTTTCGCCAATCGAGACCGACGCGCTCGAAGGCCACGCGCACGAGGTCTTCCACCGAATGCGTCTGGCCGGTGCCAATGACGAAGTCCGCGGGCTGATCCTGCTGCAGCATGCGCCACATCGCATCGACGTAGTCGCCGGCGTAGCCCCAATCGCGACGCGCCTCGAGGTTCCCCATCTTGAGTTCCGTCGCGAGGCCGAGCGCGATGCGCGCGACGCCGTCCGTCACCTTGCGCGTGACGAACTCGATGCCCCGCCGCGGCGATTCGTGGTTGAAGAGAATCCCGCTGACCGCGTACAGGCCGTACGACTCGCGGTAGTTCACCGTGATCCAGTGGCCGTAGAGCTTCGCGACACCGTAGGGCGAGCGCGGATAGAAGGGCGTCCCCTCGTGCTGCGGCGTCTCCTGCACCTTGCCGAACATCTCCGACGACGACGCCTGGTAGAAGCGCGCCTTCGGCGCGGCGAGGCGCACCGCCTCGAGGATGCGGGTGACGCCGAGCGCGGTGAACTCGCCGGTCAACACCGGCTGCGTGAACGACGTCGGCACGAAGGACTGTGCCGCGAGGTTGTAGACCTCGTCCGGCTGGACCTCCTGCATGACCATCGTCAGCGAGTGCTGGTCGAGCAGGTCGGCCGCCACGATCTGCACCCGGGGGATCAGGTGGTCGATCCGCTCGTACGAGTGATGGGAGGTCCGCCGGACCACGCCATACACCTCATATCCTTTGGCCAAGAGGAACTCGGCGAGGTAGGACCCATCCTGGCCGGTGATGCCCGTAATCAGGGCCTTTGGCATTGTATGCTCCGGGGAGTTGTCAGACCGGCCCCCATCCCATAGATTTGGGGGCTATTGGAGTTCCGTCTTTCTGGACCGCCGCAAACGAGGATATCATGGCGCGCGTCTGCACCATCTGCGACAAGGGGCCGACTACCGGCAACCATGTCAGCCATGCGAACAACCGGCGGAAGCGCCGCTGGTACCCGAACCTCCAGACGGTCCGCGTCCTGGTGGACGGCTCGCCCCGCCGGGTGAAGGTCTGCACCAAGTGCATGAAGAGCGGGAAGGTGGCCAAGGCCACCAAGGTCGCTGTCGCGGCCTGACCGTTCTGCTCCCGGAGTGATCAACGGGTGGCGCCCTTCACGGGTGCCACCCGTTTGGCTTGCCTGGACGGCCGCGGACGGAAAAAAAGGGGACCCGAGGGTCCCCTTTCGTCCAACCGTCGGAGCAGGGCACGGAGCCATCACTCGCCGACGAGCTCGATCCGCGCCATCTCGGCGCCGTCGCCGGGGCGATGCCCGAGCTTGAGGATGCGGGTGTAACCGCCCGGACGCGCCGCGAAGCGCGGACCGATTTCCTTGAACAGCTTGGTGAGCAGCGTCTTGTTCGGGATCTTCTGCTCGACCTGCCGGATGGCGTGGAGGTCGCCACGGCGCGCCAGGGTGATGAGCTTCTCGGCGTACGGCCGGATCTCCTTCGCCTTGGCAACGGTCGTGGTGATGCCCTCGTGTTCGAAGAGGGAGGCCGCCATGTTGCGCATCATCGCCCGCTTGTGGCTGGACGACCGCGACAGCGCCCGTCCCTTCGTGTTGTGCCGCATTGCTTACGCTTCCTCGCCGCTGGCGGCCGGAATGGCCGGGAGCGAACCGTGATCGGTGATCCGGAGGTCGCCGTCGACCTCGTCGAACTTCATGCCGAACTTGAGCCCTTCCTTCTGCAACATCTCGGCGATCTCGTGGATCGCCTTGTCGCCGATGTTCTTCACATCGTCCAGGGTCTTCGGCGTCTGCTCGACCAGCTCCTTGAGGGTGCGGATCGAGGAATTCTTGAGCGAGTTGAGCGACCGGACCGAGAGGCCGAGGTCATCGATCGAGCGCGCCAGCGAGGCGGCCAGACCGGTCGGCGCCGGCGAGCTGGCCGGGGCCGGGGTGTCGGAGGCCGGCGCCACGTGCACCGGGACCTTGCCGAACTCGACGAAGTAGCGGAAATGCTCCTGGGCGAGGGCGGCGGCGTAGGCCAGCGCGTCTTCCGGGGAGATGGTGCCGTTGGTCTCGACCGAGAGGGTCAAGCGGTCGTAGTCGGTGCGCTGCCCGACGCGGGTTTCCGCGACGGTGAAGTTGGCACGACGGACCGGGTTGTAGATCGCGTCGATGCGGACGAGGTCGACCGGGAACGACCGATCGCTCGGGTGCATCTCGGACTCGACGTAGCCGCGGCCCTTGTTCACGTAGAGCTCGCAGGAGATCTCGCGATCCTCCTGCACCGTGAAGAGCAGCTGGTCCGGGTGGTGAATCGTCGCGTGGCCGGTCGACTGAATGTCGCGGGCGTAGACCGGGCCGGGGCCCTGCGCGACGATGCGCAGGATCGACTCGTCGACGGACGGATCGAGGACCAGGGTGAGCGCCTTGAGGCGCTGCACGATCTGGTGCACGTCTTCCAGGACACCCTGCACCGTCTGATGCTCGTGCACGACGCCGTCGAGGCGGAAGCCCCAGACCGCGCTGCCCCGCAGCGACGACAGCAGGAGCCGCCGCAGCGAGTTGCCGATCGTGTGCCCGAAGCCGCGCTCGAGCGGCTGGAGGCGGAACTCCGCCACGTTCGGGTTGTCCTCGCGCTTCGTCATCTCGACGACGTGCGGGCGGACCAAACCAGTCAGGTCAATGCTCATCGGCCGCGTGTTCCCCTTCTTACTTCGAGTAGAGCTCGACGATCAACTGCTCCGTCGCGTTCACCGGAATGGCGTCGCGGGTGGGCAGTTCGAGGAGTCGGCCGGCGGCCTTCTCGGCATCCACCGAGAGCCAGGAAACCATGGCGCCACGCGACGCGGCATCCTGGGCCACCTTGACCGCGAGCAGCTCGCGATCGGCCGGCGCGACACGGACTTCCTGGCCGGGCAGCACCTTGTAGCTCGGGATGTCGAGCTTGCGCCCGTTCACTTCCACATGGCCGTGCCGGACGAGCTGACGCGCCGCGCGACGGGACGAGGCGAAGCCCATCCGGTACACGATGTTGTCCAGGCGAGTCTCGAGCGCCACCAGCAGGTTGGTGCCCTTGACGCCCGGCAGGTGCGAGGCGCGCGTGTAGATGGTGCGGAACTGGGTCTCCGTGAGCCCATACATCCGCTTCACCTTCTGCTTCTCACGCAGCTGCTTGGCGTACTCGGACGTCTTGCGGCCACGCCCGGCGTTCTGGCCATGCTGGCCCGGCGGATACGCCCGGCGCTCGACGGCGCACTTCTCGGTGAGGCAGCGGGTCCCCTTGAGGAACAGCTTGGTCCCTTCGCGACGGCACAGACGGCAGGCCGGTCCAGTATATCGTGCCATGGCTCAGACCCGCCGCTTCTTGGGGGGACGGCACCCATTGTGAGGAATCGGGGTCACGTCGCGGATCGACGCCACCTTGAGACCGACCGACGCGAGGGCCTGAATGGCCGACTCGCGACCGCTCCCGGGACCCTGGACGCGGACGTGCACCTTGCGGAGCCCGAGATTCAGCGCCTCGCGGGCGCAGTTCTCGGAGGCCACCGTGGCGGCGAACGGGGTGGACTTCTTCGAGCCCTTGAACCCCGCCTTGCCGGCGGTGCCCCACGCGATCGTGTTGCCGCGCAGGTCCGTGATGGTGATCAACACGTTGTTGAAGGTCGCGGAGATGTGCACCATCCCCTCCGACTCGACAATCTTCTTCGAGCGCTTGGCGCCCGACCGAGGTGCAGTAGTGGGTGCGGTCATTTACTTCTTCGTCGCCTTCTTCTTGCCGGCGATGGCCCGACGCGGGCCCTTCTTCGTCCGGGCGTTGGTATGGGTGCGCTGACCGCGAACCGGCAGCCCCCGCCGGTGGCGGATGCCCCGGTAACTGCCGATGTCCATCAGCCGCTTGATGTTCATCGCGACCTCGGTGCGCAGCGCGCCCTCGGTCTTCACGGTCCGTTCGATGATCTGCCGGAGACGGCCGACTTCGACCTCCGTCAGGTCACGCACACGGGTGTCAGGCGAGATCCCGGTCTCGGCGAGGAGCTTCTTGCTCGTCACCTTGCCGATCCCGAAGATGTACGTCAGACCGATTTCGACGCGCTTCTCGCGCGGAAGGTCTACACCAGCAATACGCGCCATGTTATCCCTGCCGCTGCTTGTGCTTGGGGGTGCGCTTGCAGATGATGCGCGTCACGCCCCGACGCTTCACCACCCGACAGCTCTCGCAAATCGGCTTCACGCTCGAACGAACCTTCACGATTGAACTCCGGACCCTAGGGTTGCGGGACAGCACGACAAGATACCGGCGGGGTCAGCGACACGCAACCCCGTGCACCATTTTCACGCAAACACTTGTCGAAAGGCAAGATACGCGGCCGCCGGGTCCGCCGCCGAGGTGATCGGGCGCCCCACCACCAGGTCGGTCGCCCCCCCGGCCAGCGCGGCCTCAGGGGTCGCCACCCGGGCCTGGTCGCCCACGGCGTCCTCGGCCCGGCGGATCCCCGGGACCACCACCCGGCCACCCCGCACCGCCGGCACCACGGCCGCCAGCTCCTCGGCCGAGCAGACCACGCCATCCGCCCCGGCCGCCATCGCCATGGTGGCCAGCCGGGCCGCCTCATCGCCCGCGACAACCCCCGAGCGCCCCGTCACGGCCGCGAACTCCGCCGGGGTGTGCGAGGTCAGGACCGTCACCGCGACGACCCTGAGCCGGTCGCCAGCGGCCTTGGCGGCCGCCTCGATCATCGCCGGCCCGCCGAGCGCATGCACGGTGACCATCGAGACGCCGAGGTCCAGGGCGGCCTCGACGGCGCCGCGCACCGTGTTGGGGATGTCGTGCCACTTGAGGTCGAGGAAGACGGGATGACCGTTCGCCACCAGCGAGCGCACGAAGCCGCTCCCCGCCCGCGTCATCAGCACCGACCCCACCTTGACCGGACAGCGATCCGGCAGGAGATCGAGGAGCGCCACCGCCGTGGGAGCGTCCGGAAGATCCAACGCCACAAAGAGCTCAGCCACCGTGCTGCTCCAATGCTCTGACGATCCGTTCCGGGCACCGAGGGTCGGCAAGCCCGGCCGTGCCGATGGCGACCAGCGTCGCCCCGGCCCGCAAGTAGTCCCGCACGTCGGCGGCCGATCGAATGCCACCGACGCCGATGATCGGCACCCCGGGAAGTCGGGCGGCGGTGCGCTTGACCGCCAGCACACCGGTCGGCAACAGCGCGGGGCCGCTGACGCCACCGAAGCCGTTGCCCAGTCGCGGCGCATCGCCATCGAACAGGTAGCCCGGCATCGTGTTCACCAACGTGAGGCCATCCGCACCCGCGTCGTGCGCCACCGCCGCAATCGCGGGGATGTCGGGCAACGCCGGTGAGAGCTTCGCGAAGAGCGGACGCGTCGTCGCCGCGCGGCAGCGGGAGACCACCGCACGCACCGAGTCGGGATCGGCACCGAACTCGACGCCACCTGCCGAGGTGTTGGGACAGGAGAGGTTGAGTTCATACCCGGCGTGCCCACTCACCGACTCAAGCCGTGCGATCACCTCGGCGTATTCCTCGATCGTGAAGCCGACGACGTTCACCAGCACCTGCGGCCCGCGCACGTTGGCGAGGAGCCACGGCAGCTCGTCGCGCGCAACCTGATCGGCGCCGGGATTGGCGAGCCCGATCGAGTTGAGCATCCCCCCGTGGAACTCGGCGACGCGTGGCGCGGCATTGCCCGCCCGCGGCGCGAGCGACACCGCCTTGGTGACCAGCCCGCCAAGGCACGACAGGTCGGCAACGCCCAACAACTCGCGGCCGTATCCCGCGGTCCCGGAGGCCAGCAGCACAGGATTGGCGAAGCGGATGCCCGCCACCTCGCGCGCGAGTCCGCTCACTCCTTGTCCACCTGGGCGGCGGCCGCAGCAGCGGTGAGTCGTCGTGCCCGCGCGGTGATGAAGCCGCCGAGCGAGTCTTCGAGTTGCACGAAGCGCGGGTCGTTCTCACCGCGCGCAAAGGCCAGGTAGGGACTCGTCGTCATCGCGACCAGCCGGACGCGCAGGCTCTCGGCCGAGTCGGGCACGATCGCCATCCGCGCCATCAGTGCCTTCGGCACGAAGGGCGACGCCGGCCACCCCTGCTCGAGCTGCCACCAGAGGAACGACGCCAGCGCCGGTGCGCGCAACGAATCGCGGGCGACCTCCGCCAGCGCGAAGAGCGTGAGGTCGCCAGTGCCCTTCCCCACCACCAGCGAGTCGTGCTCCGCGACCATCTGCCCCCCGATACGCTGCAGCTCCGCAATGCGTGCGGCGGCGAGCCCACCACCGGTGCCGAGATTGCCCAAGGCGTCGAGCGCCGAGCGCAGTCCGCCCATCGAGGTGGCCTGGCCGACGCGATACTCGGCGATCCGGAGCCGACCCTCGTTGACACTGCGCGACGCGGGCAACTGCACCAGCGACTGGAAGCGCCGCTCGGCGGCGACCGGGTCGGCGGGCAACCCCGCATCGATCGCGGCGAAGAGCCAGGCGCTGCGGCGCGCGTCATTGGCGGTGGGTTGCGCCGCGAGTCGATCGAGGAAGCGGTCGGCATCGGCCGTGTTGCGCGCGGCGAAGTACCGGACCAGCGGTTCCCAGGCGACGGTGCTGTCGGCCGCGAGGAGGAGCGGCGCGACGACCTGCAGGGCCTCGTCCGTCCGGCCCAGGGCGCTCAGTGCGACGGCCCGATCCACCAGGGCCGATGCCGTGTCCTCGCTCGCCAGCAGGGTGAGTGCGTCGTCCCACCGCTGCTCCTGCACGGCGAGGTGGCCGGCACGGAGGTGCGCCTCGCGACGTCGGGCGGGGTCACGGCTCTCGAGCAGCGCCGCGAAGTGCGCCGCCGCCGTCGGGTCACCCATCGCCGCTCGGCAGCGACCGAGCTCCAGCAGCAGCCCCTCACGCCACGGGGCATCCGGGTACGCGATCAGCGCCTGATCGAGCGTCGCGATCGCCGCCGGGCAATCGGGCCGCCGCGCCTCGGAGCGGCCGCGCACCCAGAGCGCCTCGGCTGCGCCACGCCCGACGCCGCGCGCCCGCGCGAATGCCGAGTCGGCCTTCACGCCCGCCAGATCCCATGCGCGCTGTGCCTCGAACGGCTGCCCGCTGCGCGCGGCGGCCTCGCCTTCGGCCGCAAGGCGACGCGCCTGGTAGAGCGAGTTCGACCAGGTGCACCCACTGAGCAGCACTACGCCGACCAGGAGGCGGCGCATCACTTTTCCATCCCCCGCTGCGCGTCACCGGTGCGACGATCGTACTCGCGGAGGTACGCCACGATCGCGTCGGCGATCCGGTCGGCCAGCGCCGCCTGCCCGTTCGGCGAGGACATCAACCGACCATCCTCCGGGTTGGTGCTGTAGCCGAGCTCGATCAGGATCGCGGGGCGTCGCGCCGAGGCGAGCACCGCGAAGCCGGCCTGCTTCACGCCGCGATCGGGGCCGGTGTGCACCTCGCGAATGTGCGACTGCACCAGCTCCGATGCGCGTGCCGACTCGCGCAGGAACTCGTTGGTCTGCAGGTCCTTGAGGATGAAGTCGAGCTTGCCGAGCGCGGGGGCATCGGTATCGGGAAGGTCGAAGCGGATCGCTTCGTTTTCCATCCGCGCCACGCGCGCCGCGTCGGCGGTCTTCGCGTCGGCAAGGAAGTAGGTCTCGAAGCCGCGGACGCGGTCATACCCCGGGCGCTTGTCGAGCGAGTTCACGTGCACCGACACGAACAGGTCGCAGCTGCCGCCACAGTAGCGCGGTGCGCGATGGTTGAGGTTGATCAGCGTGTCGGTGGTGCGCGTCATCGTCACGCGCACGCCGCGCCGCTCGAGCTCGGCGCGCAGCTTGAGCGACACGGCGAGCGTGACATCCTTTTCGTGGATCCCGCGCGGGAACTGCAACCCCGGGTTGCCGGCGTCGGTGCCGCCGTGGCCCGCGTCGACGGTGACGTGATGACCGGGACGCAATCCGTCGGGGAGGCGAGCACGCTCTTCGGCACCGGTCGTGGTGCGGGCGGGGCGGGTCACGATCGGCGTGCCGGCCGGGAGCTCCGCCAAGGTGGTCGTGAGCGGCGAGTAGGTCCACGCGCGCCGCGCGGGGTCGGCCAGCACATCGGCGACAAAGGCCAGCGGCACGAAGATGGTGTCGTTCCGCCGGCGCGATGCTGCGGGAAGGTTGCGCAGCGCGGTCCCATCTTGCACGACGGTCGTCCCCACCAAGAAGCGGTAGCTCGCGCGCCCCGCCGTGAGGGTGACCCAATCGCGCCCTTCGACGGTGCCTGCCAGGGCCGACGCGAGCGCGGCGAGCGGCACCAACGGCCCCTCACCGGCGACCTGCGTCAACGGCACGCTCACGGTGCCACGCGCCGTGTTGATCTGCAGCCTGGCCGGTGGAGGGCCGACGAACAGCAGCGCGAGGGCGCCGCTCAGGAGCGCGGGGCGATTCACTGGCGTCCCTTCCACGAGGCCGCGCGCGCAATCTCGCGCGTGGCAATCTGCTTCTTGAGAGTCTCGCGCTTGTCATGCGCCTTCTTCCCACGCGCGAGGGCGAGCTGGATCTTGGCCCGACCGCCGAGGAAGTAGAGTTCCAACGGCACCAGCGAGAGTCCCTGCCGCTCGACGGAGCCGATCAACTTCTCGATCTCCTTCTTGTGGAGCAGCAGCTTCCGCGACCTCACCGGATCGTGGTTGTATCGGTTGCCCTGTTCGTACGGGGTGATGTTCATCCCTTCAAGCCAGACTTCGCCCTTGTAGACGCGCGCGAAGGCCTCCTTGATCGACGCGCCGCGCCGACGCAACGACTTCACCTCGGTCCCGGTCAGCACCACGCCCGCTTCCATCGTGTCCAGGACGAAATAGTCATACGTCGCCTTGGGGTTGCGGGCGACGGAGAGGCGAGCTTTGGGCTCGGCGGCGGGGGCGGTGTCCTTGGGGGCCATGCTTCGAAAGTAACGGACGATTGGGTCGACTGCTTGACGCTCGGGCCGCGACGGGACTAGGTTTGCCGCCTCGCCGAAGTGGTGGAACTGGTAGACGCGCTGCGTTCAGGGCGCAGTGGGCGCAAGCCCGTGGGGGTTCGAGTCCCCCCTTCGGCACTCGCAGGACCCGGCACTGCCGGTTAGTACCGCGCCATTTGCTGGTCCACAAGCCTCGCCCAGGCGTCCACTCCGCCGGCGAGGCTTGTCACATGTGGAAACCCCGCGCGCCGCAACAGGTCGCGGGCGGCGGCCGAGCGGAGGCCATGGTGGCAGACCGTCACGATCGGCCGCGTCGTGGGGAGTTCGCGGAGCCTGGCCGGCAGCTCGCCCAATGGGATGACGGTGGAGCCGGGCAACACGGCGATCGCCACCTCCCACTCTTCCCGCACGTCGAGGAGGACCGGGAGCTCGCTCGCCCCGAGGGCGCGCGACAGCTCGGTCGGCGTGACCTCCCCCTCCCCATCGGCCAGCGTGAGCGGCGTCAAGCCGCAGAAGGCGTCGTAGTCGACCAGGGCGGTCACGCTCGGGGTGTCGCCGCAGACGGCGCACGCCGGGTCGCGCGCCACGGCGATCTCCCGCACCGTGAGCCCCAGCGCGTCGACGAGCAGCAGGCGGCCCGCGGCGGAGCGGCCGATCCCCAGGACCCACTTGATCGCCTCGAGTGCCTGCAAGGTGCCAATGAGGCCCGGCAGGACCCCGATCACGCCCGCTTCGACACACGACGGCACCAGCTCGGGCGATGGCGGTTCCGCGAAGAGGCAGCGGTAACAGGGGCCACCGGGCATCCCAAAGAGCGAGAGCTGCCCCTCGAAGCGGAAGATGGAACCGTAGACAAACGGCTTCCCTTCGAGCACGCAGGCATCGTTGACCAGATAGCGGGTCGGGAAGTTGTCGCTGCCGTCGACGACGAGATCGTACCGTGCGATGATCGCGCGGGCGTTGGCTGCGGTGAGCCGTTCGGCGATCGGTTCGACGCGCACGAACGGATTCAGCGCCTCGAGGCGCGCCTTCGCCGACACGACCTTGAGGTGGCCGATCGATGGCGTGTCGTGCAGCACCTGACGCTGGAGGTTCGAGGCGTCGACGACATCGGCATCGACGATGCCGATGGTCCCGATGCCCGCGGCCGCGAGGTAGAGCGCCGCCGGCGAGCCGAGTCCGCCGGCACCGATCAGGAGAATGCGCGCGGACGACAGGCGCTCCTGCCCGGCCACCCCCACTTCTGGGAGGGTGAGATGCCGGGCGTAGCGCTGGAGTTCGTCGGAAGAGAGTCTGGTCACAGGCGAGGGGTGCGGCGCAACGCGCCGCACGGGCTAGGTCGTGTGCTGCAGCGTGACCAGCGTCGGAAGCTGGGCCTCGTCATTGGCCAGCAGATCCGCGAGCGTGATCGACAGCAGCAGTTCGTCGATGCGACCCTGCAGCGCCTGCCAGACGGGACGGATCGAGCAGGCAGTCGTCGGGGAACAGCGTTCGGAGTTCACCGGGTGCGTTGCGCAATTCATTTCGAACGTCTGGTGCTCCGACGCCGTCATCACGTCATGTACCGTGATCCCTTCGGGGTCGCGAGCGAGGAGATAGCCGCCCTTGGCGCCGCGAATCGATTCGACCAGCGCGCCGCGGCGAAGGCGCAGGAGGATCTGTTCGACATAGTCCGGCGGCAGCTTCTCGAGTTCCGCAAGTTCACGCGCGGCGATGGCGCGGGCACCGTCACGGCGACGCCGTGCCAGATGCAGCGAAATGATCAGCGAATATTCAGTCCACGTGGTCACGCGCATAAAATCACTTTGCTCCGAATTCGTGGTAAAGTCGACAGGGGGGGTCGGAGGTGAAGGGTGAATGATCGAGTCGGGTCATTCCCAACTCCCTACCCCCGGAAGGTAAGCGATTCCGACCGGAGTGGTGGGGGAATCGCTTGCCCGCCTGAAGTCACTCCCCGTCTTCGGCCTCCCCAGCCACAGTCGGTGCGCTTCCCCCCGGGGTCTGGGCATAGGCCGAGGCGGCTCCATGCTGATACACCAGCTGCCCGCCAGCGTGCCCGACCGAGTAGCCCGCGGCCAGGACCGCCACGGTCCCCAGGGTGGTCACGATGCGCCCGGCATTCCCGATGGCGTCCCGCCGCAGGCCAAGCAGGCTGAGGGCAAAGACGGCCACGCCGATCACGACGAAGCGATCGGCCGCCTCCTCGTGGGCCTCGAAGGCCGCCTTGGGGACGATCTGCTCGACCCGGTCCTCGCCATCCTCGCCGGTTTCCTTGGCAATGAGCCCGGTGGCGACCAGCGCCGCCGCCATGGCGACGGTGATCCCCCAGGCCGCCCGGGGTGACGCCCCCCGACGAACCGCGATCAGCCCACCGATCGCGAAGAGCGGCAACAGGACGGCGAAGGCAATCGGCAGGTGCACGATGGCCGGATGGAGGGGGACGGGAAGCAGGTCAGCGAACATGGTGGTCTCTCCTGGCTGGCTGGATCGGTGGCGAGACGCCCGGGTGGCACCCCCTGCCGATCGCGTGGGACCAAGGTGCCGAGGATTGGCGCGCCCGGCCATCCGGCATCCGCCTGCCTTGTGGTGGCGGGATGACACTCCGACATTTGCCGGATGCCCCTCCAGCCGTCATCCAGCCCCGACGACCCGCCCGCCCCTGCCGCCCTGGATGCCCTGGTCATCGGCGTCCTCGCCTTGGTTGGCATCGGGGGCGTCGTCGATCTCCTCATGGACGAGCCGACGTCGTGGTGGTCGGCCCATATCCTCCTCGAAGTCGCCCTGGTCCTGACCAGCGCCACGCTCGCCACCTTCCTCTGGCTCCGGTGGCGCGCCGTCTCCGCCGAGCTCCGCCACACCCGTCGCTCCCTCGAGGAGCGGCAGGTCGAACGAGATGCCTGGCGCGCGAGCGCGGAAGGTGCCATTCGATCATTCGGCGACGCGGTCACCGCGCAGCTCACCAAGTGGGAATTGACCCCCGCCGAGCACGAAGTCGCCCTCCTCCTCCTTCAGGGGCTGGGCCACAAGGAGATCGCCGCCCGCACCGGCCGCGCCGAACGAACCGTCCGACAGCATGCGGTCTCGGTCTATGACAAGTCCGGGCAAAGCGGGCGCGCGGAACTGGCGGGATTCTTTCTGAATGGGCTGGGAGGCGAGCGTAACGAGTGACCGTAACCTGTAACCTGTGACCTGTGACCTGTGGTGACCTGGTCACTGGTCACTCGTCACTGATCACTTCCCTTCCGCAACACCCCCACCCCAACCAACGGCCCCACCGCCAGCACCGCCAGCGCCCAGCGCCATCCGAGCGCATCGGCGAGCATCGGCACGAGTTGGATGCTCGCGATGGTGAGCAGGAAGCCAAGCGACGTTTGCAGCGCGAGGGCGGTGCCGACGGCGTGTGGCGGAGCGAGTTCGGTGGCGAGCGCTGAGAACTGCGCCGAGTCGGCGATCACGGCGATGCCCCACACCAGCAGCGCCGCCATCAACAGCCAGGCCGGTGCGCCGAAGAGCAGCGGGGAGAGCGCGGCGAGGGTGCCACTGAGCAGCATCGCCCCGCGCACGACCTGGCGCCGCCCGATGCGGTCGGCCAGCAACCCGCCGCCCACGCAGCCGATGGCGCCGATCGCGACGATCGTGAAGGCCGCCGTCCCGTGCGCGGTCGCCACCTCGCCACGCGCGGCCGCCGCCGCCGTCAGGAAGCCAGGCACCCACGCCCAGAAGGCGTAGACCTCCCACATGTGACCGAGGTAGCCGCCGGTGACGCGACGCAGTGGTCCGTCGCGCACCACCTCGCCGATCAGCCCCCAGTGGAAGGGCCTGGCCGGGAAGGCGTGCGGTCCGTCGTGCCAAGTGGTGCCAATGAGCACGGCGGCGGCGAGGGCGGCGAGCGACGGGACCAGGACCACCAGCTCGATGGCGACGGCGCCATTCCCCTGCAGCAGGTAGGGCAGCGCCTTGCCGATGGTGAGCGCACCCACCACGGTGCCGATCGCGAGCCCGCGCGAGTGACGGAACCAGGTGGCCGCCATCTTCATCGCGGGCGGGTACACGCCGGCCAGACAGAATCCGGTGGCGAGCCGCGACGCGACGAGCCATGGAAGCGTGGGCGCGACCAGCAACGCCGCGTTCGCCATCGCGGCCCCCATCGCAGACACCGCGAAGAGTCGGCGCCCCGGCACCACGTCCGCGATGTTGAGCACCGCGATCAGCAGCGTGCCCAGCACGAAGCCGAGTTGCACGCCGGATACCAACCAGCCGACCTCGCCCGAGGTGAGGGCGAGGTCGGCTGCACGGAGGGGAGCGGCGACGCTCCCCGCAAACCAGGTGGACATCCCCCCGACGACGGCGAAGGCGAGCAGCGCCAGCCGCCGCCATCGGGCGGTGTCGGTGTCGGTCACCCGCTGACCGGCACGCCCTTGCCGCCGCCCGGCACGCCGAGCTCGGTCATCGCGCGGAGGTCGAGCACCTCGTCCAGCTCCTTCCCCTCGAGGACCTTCTTGTCGGTGACCAGCTGCTTCACCGTCTTGCCGGTCGCGAGCGCCTCCTTCGAGAGCTTCGCCGACTCGGCGTAGCCGATCTTCGGCATCAGCGCCGTCACCAGCGCCGGCGACCGCTCCAGCCAGTGCGCGCACATCGCCTCGTCGGCCTCGATGCCGCTGATGCACTTCTCGGCGAAGACCGTGGCGGTGTTGCTGAGGATCTCCATGCCGAAGAGCACATTGTGCGTGATGACCGGCATCATCACGTTGAGCTCGAGTTCGCCCGCCTTCGCCGCCATCGCCACCGTGGTGTCAAAGCCGAGCAGCTGGTAGCAGACCTGATTGACCATCTCGGCGATCGACGGGTTGATCTTCCCCGGCATGATCGACGATCCCGGCTGCACCGCCGGCAGGATGATCTCGGCGAGCCCCGTGCGCGGACCCGAGGCGAGCAGGCGGATGTCATCGGCGATCTTGCAGAGGTCGAGCACGAAGGCGCGCATCGCGCCGCTGAACGTGGCGATGTCACCCATCGACTGCATCAACTGGATTCGATCGGACGAGACCTCGAGCGCGACGCCGGAGAGTCGGCTCATCTCCGTGACCATCAGCCCGGGATAGACGACTTCGACGTTGATGCCGGTTCCGACGGCGCTGCCGCCGATGTTCATCGGGCGAAGCCAATCCGCCGCCTGCGCCAGCTTGGCGCGATGCCGTGCGACGGTGTGCCCGTACGCCGTGAACTCCTGGCCCAGGCGAATCGGCGTGGCATCCTGCAGGTGCGTCCGCCCCGACTTCATGACATGGTCGAACTGCTTCCCCTTCGCGAGGAAGGCCTCGGCCAACTGATCGAGCGACGCCAGCAGCTTCGGCAACGCGCGGAGCGTCCCGAGGCGCATCGCCGTCGGAATGACGTCATTGGTCGACTGCGCCATGTTGACGTGGTCGTTCGGGTGCACCGGCGCGTAGGCGCCGCGGGCCGCGCCGAGGATCTCGTTGGCGCGATTCGCGAGCACTTCGTTGCAGTTCATGTTGTGCGAGGTGCCGGCGCCGGCCTGATACGGATCGACGACGAACTGGTCGCGATGCTGGCCGGCAAGGACTTCATCGGCGGCCTGGATGATCGCGTCCGCATACGCCGCTTCGAGGCGGCCGGTGTGCTTGTGGACGACGGCGGCGGAGCGCTTGATCATCACCACCGCTTCGACGAAGCCGGCGAGGGGGCGCAGTCCGGAGATGGGGTAGTTCTCGACGGCACGAAGGGTCTGGATCCCGTAGAGGGCGTCGGCGGGGACCTGCTTTTCGCCGAGGGGGTCCTTTTCGGTGCGGAATGACATGAGGGCGTCGCGTCCTGGTAAAGGTTCCGGCCCGGAGGCCGGGGGAAGCTTAAGGGCAGAGCGACGGAAGGTGAACGGCGAGGAAGGGATTCAGCCGTCGCTCGCGGCCAATCGTCGTTTCGGGACCGTGTCCGGGAAGGACTCGGGTCTCATCCGGAAGCGGCAGCAGGACCTCGGCGATGCTCCGGACCAGGGTCGGGAGGTCACCACCCGCCAGGTCGGTTCGGCCGATCGAGTCGACGAAGAGGACATCGCCTGCGATGGCGACCCCATGGCCGAGGAAGGCGACATGCCCCGGCGCGTGGCCGGGGACGTGGCGCACGACGAAGCGATACTCCCCAACGGCGACTTCGTCGCCCTCGGCCAGCTCATGTTCTGGAGGCGCCAGCGGCTCGAGCCCGGAGATGCCGAAGAAGCGGCCCTGCTCGGGGAGCGCGTCGTACCAGCGGCGGTCGGCGGGATGCAACCAGACCGGCGCCCCAGTGGCCTCGCGGAGCGCCGTCACGCCGAGGATGTGATCGATGTGCGCGTGCGTCAGCCAGATCCCTCGCACGACGAGACTCCGCTCGGCGATCGCCGCGAGAATCTCGTCACTGCCCTCCCCCGGATCGACGACCACCGCCTCGCGACTCGACTCGTCCCAGACCAACCAGCAGTTCTGCACGAAGCCGCCGGTGGTGATCAACGCCGTGCCGAGCCCGGCGGTGGCCATCACGCTGGCGTGGCGACGGGCTCGAGCCCATGGTGCGCCAACCACCGTTCCGCCTCGAGCGCCGCCATGCAGCCGCTGCCCGCCGAGGTGATCGCCTGACGGTAGTACTCGTCGATCACATCGCCGGCTGCGAAGACGCCCTCGACGTTGGTCTCGGTGCGCCACGAGACCGGCGTCTGGATGTATCCCTTCGGGGTCGTCGCGATCTGCCCGTCGAGGAAGGCGGTGTTGGGCGTGTGGCCAATCGCGACGAAGAGGCCGCCGACCTCCAGGGTCCGCTCCTCACCCGAGATGGTATCTCGCACGATGATGCCGGTAATCTCGTCATCACCGAGGACCGCGGTGACTTCCGAATTCCACTCCACGCGAATCTTCGGATGGTTGAGCGCGCGCTCCGCCATCACCTTCGAGGCCCGGAAGGAATCGCGCCGGTGAATGATCACCACCTGCTGCGCGAACTTGGTGAGGTAGGTCGCCTCTTCCATCGCGGAGTCGCCACCGCCGACGACGGCGAGCACCTTGTTCCGGAAGAACGGCAAGGCACCGTCGCACACGGCACACGCCGAGACGCCGCCACCGCTCTGTGCCAGGCGCGACTCGTTGGGCACGTCGAGCCAGATGGCGCGGGCGCCCGTGGCCACGATCACCGCCTGGGCCTGCACCGGCTCGCTCCAGCTGGGCCGCAGCGTGAACGGGCGCTGGGAAAAATCGACCGACGCGATGTTCTCGCTCACGACCCGCGTGCCGAAGCGCACCGCCTGCGCCTTCATCCGCTCCATCAATCCCTGGCCATCGACGCCCTCGTGGAAGCCGGGGAAGTTGTCGATGTCCGTGGTCCACATCAGCTGGCCACCCGGGATCATCTCGCGCGACGGCTCGCCCTCATAGACCACGGGGTCAAGATTGGCGCGGGCCGCGTAGATGGCGGCGGTCCAGGCGGCAGGGCCTGAGCCGATGATGGCAAGAGTTTCGGTGCGCATGCGGAGATCCGGAAAAGGGGTCGTATGGTGCGTGGCGAATATAGAACGATTGGGGGGTGGGGTGGGTTCCGGGGCCGAAGGTAGCCAGTAACCAGTAACCAGTAACCTGTGACCGGTAACCAGGAACAACTCACTGGTCACTGGTCACTGGTCACTGGTCACTGGTCACTGGTCACCCGCAGCACCCCCACCGCCCCATGACACGCCGACACCGACCCCACGACCAGGTCGGCGCCATCCGGCGTCCCGGCCATCTGGGTGGCCAGCGCCTGAAATCCTTCGAAGGCGAGGCGTGCGCGGTACATCCCCACCCCGTGGACCATGTGGCGGCAGGTGAAGAGCGCCGGGCCCGCGGTGGGCCGCTCGGCACGACGCGCCTCGGTCCAGGCCACGACCGCGTCGCCCATCTCCCAGGTGCGAGGCGCGGCGATCACCGGGCAGGTCGCAGGTTCGACACAGTGGGTCGGGCAGAGCCAATCGGCGAAGGAGACATACCGCACGCCATCGTCGGGGTGCAGCCAGTCGAACGGCGTGCCCACGGCGGCCTCCACCTTCACCATGCTGACACTGTGCTCCGGCCACGCCTCGGCCGCGCGCCGCGTGAGCCACTGCGCGAGCAGGTGCGGCATCAACGGCGAGGGAACGATCTGATCGTCGTCTTGCCGCGTGGAGTCGTCGAGCCACGCGTCGAGGAAGGCGCCCCACTCGGAAACGACCAGTTCGGCAGCCGGAATCGTCGGGAGCGTGGGGACGATGGCGCAATCCGCGGCGCGATCAATGATCAGCAGTCGTCGCCACCTGACGGCGCCCTTGGCGTGGGCCTTCGCAAGTTGTGTGGCGTAGAAGGAGCCGTAGCAGCCGCCACCGATGATGGCGACGTCTCCGAGGGCGATCATCGCCTGAGGAGGCGGCCGCCGTCGACGACGATCGTGTCGCCGGTGACGAACGGCGCGTGGTGCACGAGATAGCGCAGCGCCGCGACGGCGTCGCCGGGGGTACCGAGTCGGCCGAGCGGCGTCGTCTCGCTGAGGAAGGTGCGCCGGGCATCGTCGTAGTCGTCGGGGACGAGGACAGTCCCCGGTGCAATGCCGTTGACCGTGATCTCCGGGGCGAGCGCCACGGCCAGCACCTTGGTGAGCATCACCACGCCCGCCTTGCTCACCGAGTGCGCCACGTAGTTGCGCCACGGTTCGAAGCCACTGAGGTCGGCGATGTTGACGATGCGGCCCTGGGTCGCCTTGAGGTGGGGCGCGGCCTGCTGCGCGACCAGGAAGGGCGCGCGGAGATTGAGCGCCATGGTGGCATCCCAATCCTCAACAGTGGTCTCGGCGACGGTGCGCCGCTCCATCTCGGCGGCGGAGTTGACCAGCACATCGAGGCGGCCGAACCGTGCCACCACTCGACCCGGCAGCGCCTTCGCCGCGTCGGCATCGCGCAGATCGGCGCCGAAGGCCTCCGCTTCCCCGCCCGCATGGCGGATCCCTGCGACCACGGCCTCGGCCTCCTCGGCCGCGCGACCGTAGTGCACCGCCACCGCCAGTCCATCCTCAGCGAGTGCCTCGGCAAAGGCCCGGCCGAGACGACGCGCTCCGCCAGTTACCAGGGCAACGCGCCGCGCCGCGGTGCTCACGCGGCGCGTGCTCCAGTCGGTCGCCGGGCCTCGAGCTCGTCGAGCCATTCGTCCGGCACTTCCTGCGCACCGAGCATCGAATGACCGGCCGCCGCGCCGAACTCGCCGTGCCAATCCGAGCCGCCACTGCGCGCCAGGCCGAGCGCGGCCGCCGCCTCGGTGATGGTGGCGCGCGTCTCACCGTCGTGACTGGGGTGGCGCGTCTCGACGGCATCGAGCCCATCAAGCTGCAGCGCCGCCAGCGTCACCTTGGTGCCGTGCCACTTCAGGTGAGCGGCAGACACGATGCCCCCGCGCGCGTGGACGAGATCGGCCACTTCGCGGAGGGTGGGGAGCGCCTTGTCGACGAAACAGGGGCGGCCGCGTCCGAGGTACTTGTCGAAGGCCTGCTGCTCCGTGGTCACGAGGCCGAGTCGGAGGAGCGCGCGCGCCACGTGCGGGCGCCCGACCGCGCCGCCGTCGGCCTCGCGCTCGACGTCGTCGTAGCCGATCCGCACGCCGAGCCCCACGAGGCGCGTCACCATCTCGCGCGCGCGCCGGCTGCGATCGGTTCGCGCCGACACGAGGAAGTGTTCGATGTCGCGGTCGCCCGGCTCGAGGAAGTAGCCGAGCAGGTGCATCTCCCCCCACGTGGCGGCCACGGAAAACTCGCAGCCACCCACCACGCGCACGCCGAGTTCGGCGCCGGCGGCGGTTGCCTCGACGAGACCGTCGAGCGTGTCGTGGTCCGTCAGGGCCATGGCGCTGAGGCCGACCCGGGCGGCGTGCTTCACGACCTCGGCGGGCGCCAGATGCCCGTCGGAGGCCGTGGAGTGGCAGTGGAGATCAATCACGTCTGGCCGTAGTCCCCGTCCGGCGACGTCCACGCTGGCTGCGCCGAGGCGAGCAGGGCGAGCAGTTCGCGGTCGGTGCTCTCGTCGAGCGCCAGCTCACCCGCCTTGGCACCGCGCGGCGAGTAGCGGCAGTAGCGCACCTGTGTCGGCGATTCGACCGGACGGAATTCGAGCGAGAGTTCGTCGCGACCGTACATGGTCGAGCGCCCACTCAGGGCGACGCGCCAAGCCGTGCCCTGCGGGTCGATGATGCGGCGGGCCATCTCAGCTCCTTGCTTCGGGCGATGGAGTGGGAACTTCTTCCCAGACCGGCACCGACGTGGTGGGATAGTGCGCGAGCTCAAGCAGTCGCCGCTCCAGCCCCGCCTCCTCGGCGTCGGCCGGACCGTGTCGACGGTGCTGTGCGTCGTCCTTGCCCTCGGTGAACTCGAGGAAGGCGCCAGCCTCGTCGCGGGCGCGGAAGACCCAGAGGTGCATCCCTCGGGAGACGAGCCGAGCGGCCAGCGCGTGCACCGTCGCCAGCCACTCGGTCTCTTGCGCCGGACCGACGGTCACCCGCACCGCCGTCAGCACCCGAGGCACGCCTACCCCTGCTGCTCGGGGAAGGCGTGCAGCGTTGCGCGGACGTCGGCGAGGAAGCGATCGGCATCGGCCCCATCGACGATGCGATGGTCGTAGGCCATGCACCACATCCCCTTGGTGCGAATGCCGAGGGCATCGCTGCCATCGGGCAGGGTGATCACGGAGGGCCGCTTCTCGATCGCGCCGACCGCGAGGATCGCCACCTGCGGCTGGTTGATGATCGGCGTGCCGACGTAGGTGCCGAAGCCACCCGGATTGGTGATGGTGAAGGTGCCCTTCTGGATGTCGTCCGGGGCGAGCTTCTTGGTGCGAGCGCGCTCGGCGAGATCCTGGATCGAGCGGGCGACGCCGAGCAGCGAGAGCTCGTCGGCGTGCTTGATCACGGGGACGATGAGGCCCCAGTCGAGTGCGACGGCGATGCCGACATTGATGTCGCGGCGGTAAATCGTGTTGTCGCCCGAGATCGCGGCGTTGACCACCGGGTGCTTGCGGAGGTTGTCGGCGATCGCCTTCACGATGAAGGCGAGGTACGTCAGGTTGACGCCACGCTCGGCGAACTCGCCCTTGAGCCGCTTCCGGATGCCGGCAACGTGGGTGTAGTCGATCTCCATCAGCGAATTGACGTGCGCGGAGACGCGACGCGACATGATCATGTGATCGGCGGTCAGCTTGCGGACACGCCCCCACGGTTCGACCCGATCGCCTTCCCAGGCTTCGACGGCGGGCGACGGCGCGCGCGGGGCGGCCGGCGCGGCGGGCGCGGCGGGCGGGCGCGGCAGCGGCGGGCGCGGCAGCGGCGGGCGCGGCAGCGGCGGGCACCTGGGCAGCCGGCGCAGTGGGCGCGGCCGGCGCACCGGTCTCGAGGAAGGAGAGCACGTCCGTCTTGGTCACGCGACCGGCGGAGCCGCTGCCCGGGATCTGCGTCAAGTCGAGCCCATGTTCCTCGACCATCTTGCGGACGAGTGGCGTCGACTTCCGCTGCAGCCGCTGCTCCGCAGTCTCCTCGGCACCGGCAGCAGCCGGCGCGGGAGCGGGCTTCGGTGCGGCGGGGGCCGGTGCGGGAGCGGGCGTCGGCGCGGCGGCGACCGGCGCCGGCGCAGCAGCGGGCGCAGGCGTCGGGGGCGCGGCGGCCACGGCGCCGGCAGCGGCTTCGGTGTCGATGCGCGCCACGACGGTGCCGACCGAGACGGTCTGCCCTTCGGTGACGAGGACCTCGACCAACACGCCAGCGTTCGGCGCAGGGATCTCGGCGTCCACCTTGTCGGTGGAGATCTCGAAGATCGGTTCATCCCGCTTCACCGCGTCGCCGACCTGCTTGATCCAGCGCGACATCGTCCCTTCGGTGATGGATTCACCCATCTGGGGCATGATCACGTCAATGCGAGCCATCCCGACTCCCTCGTTGGTCCAGTCTTCAGTAGGCGGCGAGCCACCGGCTCGCGCGCACGATGTCCGATGTCTGCGGGAGGACGAAGTCCTCCAGCGGTGGCGCATACGGCAGGGGCACGTCATGGGCCGCGACGCGGCGGATCGGTGCATCCAGCCATTCAAAGCAGCGTTCACTGATCTGCGCCGTGATCTCGCCCGCCACGCCGCCGGTCACGGTGTCCTCGTGCACGATCAGCACGCGGTTGGTCTTCTTCACCGAGGCGACAATCGCCTCGTGGTCCATCGGAAGCAAGGTCCGGAGGTCGAGCACCTCCACCGAGAGGCCATCCTCCGCCGCCAGCTGCTCGGCCGCCTCCAGCGCCTTCCAGACCGTGGCCGCATAGGTCACGATGGTCAGATCCTTCCCTTCCCGGGCCACTCGGGCCTTCCCGAACGGGACCAGGTGGTCGCCCGCGGGCATGGTCCCCTTGATCCGCCGGTAGAGGTACTTGTGCTCGAAGAAGAGTACCGGGTCGGCGTCGCGGATCGCCGACTTGATCAACCCCTTGGCATCCTCGGCCGTCGCCGGGTAGGCGATCTTGAGCCCCGGCGTGTGGAGAAACGCCGCTTCCGGGTTCTGCGAGTGGAACGGGCCGCCGCGGACGTACCCGCCGGACGGACCGCGGACCACCATCGGGCACGGCAGGAAGGCGCGATAGCGCGCCGTCGCGACGTAGTTGGTGAGCATGTCGTAGGCGCAGGAGATGAAGTCGATGAACTGCATCTCCACCACCGGCCGCATGCCGTAGTGGGCTGCGCCGGCCGCCGCCCCGACGATCCCCGCCTCGGAGATCGGCGTGTCGATGACGCGCTTCTCACCGAAGCGCGCCTGCAGCCCGTCGGTCACCTTGAACGCACCGCCGAAGCCGCCGATGTCCTCCCCGAGGAGGAAGACCGACGGATCGCGCTCCATCTCCTCGGCGATCCCCTCGCGAATGGCCTCGAGGAAAGTGATCTCAGCCATCGTGCGTCCCCCAGCCCGCGGGGCGTTCGTGCGCATCGACCGCGCTCCCGACCCCATCGCGGAACCAGAGCGATGGCATCCGCGGCGGGTCGGCGTAGACACCCACCAGCGCGTCGGGCCCGTCGCACGCCGGCGATTGCTCCGCCAGGTCCGTCGCGGTGTCGACCTCGAGCGCCACGGCGGCGTCGACTTCAGCCAAGTCGGCGGCGGTGAAGCCGAATTCGCTCGTCAGCCGCACGATGTAGCGATCGATCGGATCGTTCGTCGCCGCCCAGTGCTCGACCTCGCCCGGCGCGACGTAACTCTGGTTGTCATGCTCGGCATGCCCCTTCCGGCGATAGGTCAACAACTCGAGCAGCGTGACGCCCCCGCCACTGCGCGCGCGCGCGACGGCGTCGCGCGTCACGCGGTAGACCTCGAGCACATCGTTGCCGTCGCAGCGCACGCCCGGAATCCCGTAGCCGATCGCCTTGTCGACGAACTGTGCCGCCGCCGTCTGCCGGCAGGTCGGCGTCGAATAGGCGTAGCCGTTGTTCTCGACCACCACGATCAGCGGGCAGCGCTGCACCGCCGCGAAGTTGATCCCTTCGTGGAAGGCACCGGTGCTGGTCGCGCCGTCCCCGACGTACACCAGTCCGACGCGGTCCTCGTCGCGCAGCTTGAACGTCAGCGTCACGCCGGCCATCACCGGCACCATGTCGCCGAGGTGGGAGATCTGGCCGACGAAGTGCCGCTCCTCGACATCCCCGAAGTGGATGTTGAGTTCGCGGCCACGCGTCGGCGAATCGCCCTTCGCCATGTACTGCCGGAGGATCTCGACCGGCGTCGCGCCCTTCACGAGCATCGAGCCGAGATTGCGGATCAGCGGCGAGAGGACGTCACGGCGCTCGAGGGCGAAGGCGGAGCCGACGGCGCACGCCTCCTGCCCGAGCGAGCGGAAGAGGCCGCCCACCACCTTGGTCTGGCGATAGAGCGCGACCAGGCGCTCCTCGAGGGTGCGCGTGAGGCGCATCCAGCGATAGAGCGCCAACAGCTGTTCGCGGGTGAGGCCGTCCGGCGGGGTGTGGTCGGTGGTGACGCTGGATTCGGCCATGCGGATGCGGCTGCCTCGGGTCGGGGACGTGGTGCGGCGGGAAACTTCGACCGTCACCCGAGGTGGGTCAAGCGCGGGGCGTGGTTCCCCGCGCTACTCCGGAACGCTGGTCAGCCGATGACCCAGAAGACGATCGCGGCCACCAGGGCGCTGCACGGGATGGTCAGGACCCAGGCCCAGACGATCCGGCCCGCGACGCCCCAGCGGACGGCGGCGAGGCGCTTCGAGGCGCCGACGCCGACGATCGCGCCGGTGATGGTGTGCGTCGTGCTCACCGGGACGCCGAGCGACGAGGCCAGCAGGACGGTGATGGCACCACCGGTCTCGGCGCAGAAGCCGCCGAAGGGCTGCAGCTTGGTGATCCCACTGCCCATCGTCTTCACGATGCGCCAGCCACCCATGGCGGTGCCGGCCGCAATTGCCGAATAGGCGGCCATCTCGACCCAGAGCGGGACGTGATCGGCCGTCGGCAGGTAGAAGTGGTGCAGCAGGCCGGTCTCGCCGACGAAGAGCGACTGCGAGGCGACCAGCAGGCCGACGATGATGCCCATCGTCTTCTGGGCATCGTTCGAGCCGTGGGCGAGCGAGTAGAAGCCGGCCGAGACGAGCTGGGCGCGTCGGAAGAAGCGGTCGAGCGTGCGGGCGTCCCGCTTCCAGAGCGCCCACGAGAAGGTCACCGACAGCAACAATCCGAGCGTCATTCCGAGCAGCGGTGACAGGACGATTCCGACGATCGGCTTGATCCAGCCGGCGAGGATGATCGAGCTCGGGCCGGCCTTGGCCAGCGCCGCCCCCGCGAAGCCGCCCAGCAGTGCGTGGGACGACGAGGAGGGGAGTCCCAGCCACCACGTCAGCAGGTTCCAGACGATCGCCCCCAGCAACGCCGCGCAGAGCAGCGTCGGGGTGACGATGCTCGGGTCGATGAGTCCCTTCGAGATCGTCTTGGCGACGGCGGTGCCGACGATGAAGGCGGCGAGAAAATTGAAGGAGGCGGCCCAGAAGACGGCGACGCCCGGCGTGAGGACGCGGGTCGCGACCACCGTGGCGATGGAGTTGGCGCTGTCGTGGAAGCCGTTGATGAAGTCGAAGATCAGCGCCACCACCACGACGACCAGCACGAACGCGATCGATTGATCCATGGATCAGCCGTGCTTGATGGTGACCGACTCCAGCACGTTTGCCGCATCTTCGGCGCTGTCGAGGGTCTTCTCGAGCGTGTCGTACAGTTCCTTCCACTTGATGACCATGAGCGGGTCGGCACCCGGCTCGAAGAGCCGTCCGAGCCACTCGTGATACAGGGCGTCGCCCTCTTCCTCGAGCCGCTTGATGTCGCGGCAGGCGGCCAGCACGGTCGCCGGCGGCCCCTTCTCGAGTGCCTCGACGGCACGCAGCACCTCAACCGCCGCGCGGTGCACCACCTCGGAGAGCAACAGCGCGCCCTCGGGCACCTCGTCGATGCGGAAGATGCGCGACCGGCGGGCGACCGAGTCGATCCGGTCGATCACGTCGTCGAGGCGTGAGGCGAGCTCGTGGATGTCTTCGCGATCGAACGGCGTGATGAACGAGCGGTCGAGGCGCGTGACGATGGCGTGGGTGGTCTCGTCGGCCTCATGCTCCAGCACCTTGATCAACTCGACCGCGGCCCAGCGCGCATCACCCTGCTCGGTGAACAGCTCGATCAGTCGCCGCGCGGCCTCGACCGTGGTAGATGCCAGCTTCGTGAACAGCTCGAAGAAGCGTTCGTCGCGGGGCAGCAAGCGAATGGCCATGGGATCGGCGGACCGGGTCGGAGGCGAACTAGTACGAGCCGCGCAGCTGGTGCGCGGGCTCGGCGAGGACGTGGACTTCGCCCAGGAAGCGCTTGGCGAGCTTGTCGAGCTCACTTTCGCCGGGCTGGTCGGTGCGCACCGTGATGCGCGTGTAATGCCCCCCCTCGGCCTGCGCGGAGACGCGCACGGCACCGAGGGCGCCCGCGAAGCTCCGGCGGCGGGGAGTCTCCTCGGTCGGGGCAAGGCGCGCGCCGAAGAAGGCGGCGGCCGCGGCGATGGCGGCGTCGGGCGACACGGAGGTCCGATGGAAGTATTGCATGTGAGCGGGAGAAACTACCGTCCGGATGAACTTGGGGCAATCGGGAAACGGGGCCGAATGTAACAACGGGGCCACAAAGTGGCCCCGTTGGGTGCGGCAGCTGCATTCCCGACCGGATCAATCCCCGTGCGGGTAGTCCTGCCCGAGGTGGGTGATCATCTCCTCACCCATCATCCACCGCAGCGTGTTCTTCAGCTTGGTGTGCTGGATGAAGAGGTCGTGCTCGGGGTAGAGGCCCGGCGTCACCTGGGGGCTCTTGAAGTAGAACGAGAGCCACTCCTGCACCCCGCTCATCCCGGCGCGCTGCGACAGGTCGAAGAACAGCGCCAGGTCGAGCACCAGCGGCGCGGCCAGGATCGAGTCGCGGCAGAGGAAGTCGACCTTGATCTGCATCGGATAGCCGCACCATCCGAAGATGTCGATGTTGTCCCAGCCTTCCTTGTTGTCACCGCGGGGCGGGTAGTAGTTGATCCGCACCTTGTGATACATGTTGGCGTACAACTCGGGGTAGAGCTGCGGCTGCAGGATGTACTCCAGCACGCCGAGCTTCGACTCTTCCTTGGTCTTGAACGATTCCGGATCGTCGAGAACCTCGCCGTCCCGGTTGCCGAGGATGTTGGTGCTGTACCACCCCGCCACGCCGAGCATGCGCGCCTTGAACATCGGGGCGAGCACCGTCTTGAGCATCGTCTGGCCGGTCTTGAAGTCCTTGCCGCCGATCGCGACGCCCTTCTCGCGCGCCAGCTTCTCGAGGCAGGGGATGTCGCAGGAGAGGTTCGGCGCGCCATTGGCGAACGGCACCCCTTCCATGATCGCCGCGTAGGCATAGAGCATCGACGGGGCGATCGCCGGATCGTTGGCGTCCATCGCCGCCTCGAACGCCTCGAGGGTCTGGTGCTGCGGGCCGGCCACGATGAAGATCTCGGTCGAGGCGCACCAGACGATCACGCAGCGCGCGACGCCGGTCTTCTGCTTGAAGTCGCGGATGTCCTGGCGGAGCGCCTCGGCCAGCTCGCGCTTGGTCTTCCCCTGCTTCACGTTGGTGCCGTGAAGCCGCTTGACGTACTGCTGGTCGAACACCGCCGGCATCGGGGTGATCGACTCGAGGAAATCCTTGATCGGGAAGACGTGCTCGTGCTTGTCGAAGACGCCGCAGTGCAGGCACGACTGATAGGCGTTGTCGGGCACCGGATCCCAGGCGCCGAAGACCAGGTCGCCCAGCGGCGTGATCGGGACGAAGTCCTTGATCAGCGGGGCGCGACCGTCGGTGCGCTTGCCGAGCCGGATCGTCGACAGCTGCGTCAGCGAGCCGGTCGGCTTCGCGAGGCCGCGACGGGCCAGCTCGACGCCGGCGATGAAGGTCGATGCGACGGCGCCGAGGCCGACACACAGGACACCGAGCTTGCCTTCGGCCGGAGCAATCGTCCGGGCATTCTGATCAGCCACGCGTAGTTCCCCTTGACTGGGCATCGTTGGCGGTCTCCCGGTGGACATGGGCGAACCGCTGACCGACGGTGATGAGCGACAACAAGGTGAGCAGGGCGACGATCGCCGTGAGCACCAGGGCACCGGGGCCCGCGCCGATGATCAGCGTCGGGAGGCCGAGCCCGAGAATACGTTCAGCCCGCTGGGCGATCCCGACCTTGCACTCCAGGCCGAGCCCTTCCGCACGGGCGCGCATGTACGACACCAACAGGGCGGCGACGATCCCGACCATGCACAGCACCACCGCGCCGTCCCGCCACCGCACATCCGGCGCCCGCATAAGATAGGCGGCGATCCCGATGAACGAGGCCCCATCCCCCACCCGATCCAGCGTCGAGTCGTAGAATGCGCCGAAGCGGCTCTCCTGGCCACCCAGCCGGGCCACCTGCCCGTCGAGGGTGTCGATCATGCCGCTGATCAGCAGTAGCAGCCCGCCCCACCGGATGGCGCCCATGCCGAATGCCACCGCGGAGGCGAGGATCAACAGCGCCCCGACCGTGGTCAATGTGTTGGGGGTGACCCCGGCACGGAGCAGGGCCCGAACGAACGGGGCCATGCCATCGTGGTAGATCCGCTTGCTCGCAGCTGATACCAATGCCGCCACGCGCCCCAGGTCCGGGTGGGCCCAACAGTTCCGCCGCCCCAGTCGGGGCGGCGGAATGGTGTCAAAACGTAACGGGACGAGGGGGGATGCGGCAACGCGGCCCGGTCAGAGGTAGAGCTGGAACTCCGCGACCCTGGCTCGAAAGGCCGCCAGGGCAGGCCGCCACGCCGCCACGATCGCCTCCGGATCCTCCCCGCGAAGGAGCGCCTCCCGCAGGGCGCTCCCGCCGGCGAGCCGGTCGAAGGAGCCGCCGATCTTGACCTCCGCCGGATGCACCGCCCTGACCGCCGCGAGGAGGTGAACCGCCGTCCGGGTCGGGTCGTAGGTGGCGCGGTCCACGATCCGCAGCCGGATCCCGACGACCTGAGTCTTGGCAAACTTGCCGTCCCCCGGGGCGATCGGGGTGAACTGGGTGCCCTCGAAGGCGACGCCGGGGAGCCGGTCGTGGCGGATCCGGGCCAGGACGGCGGCGGTGTCGAGCCAGGGTGCCCCGATCACGTGGAAGGGGAGATCGGTCCCCCGCCCCACCGACAGCGCCGTCCCCTCGAAGAGGCAGGTCCCGGCGTAGTGAAAGAGCGCATCGACGTCCCGCAGATTCGGCGAGGGCGCGCGGAACGGCAATCCGGTCGCCTCGAAGGCCAGACTGCGGCGCCAGCCGTCGACCGGCACGACGCGGAGGTCCACCGCAATCCCGAGGTCGTGCCGCGCCAGCCGCGCCTCCTCCGCCAGCGTCAGGCCGTGCCGCATCGGCACCGCGAGTCGACCCACCATCGACGTGAAGGCGGTGTCGAGGACATTCCCCTGCACCGCGCCCCCAAGTGGGTTGGGGCGGTCGAGAATGACGACCGGGATCCCGAGCGGTGCCGCCGCCTTCATCACCTCAACCGTGGTGGCCAAGTAGGTGTAGTAGCGGGAGCCAACATCGGGCAGATCCACCAGCAGCAGGTCGATGCCGGTCAGCATCGCAGGCGTCGGACGGACGTTCTGCCCGTAGAGGGAGTAAATTGGGGTCTGCGTCGCGCTGTCGACCGCGGAGGCCACCTTCTCGCCCGGCGCGGCGGTGGCCGCGAGACCGTGTTCGGGGCCGAACAGCGCCACCAGATTGACCCCGGCCGAGCGCAACCGCGCGATGGCACTGACGCCCTCGGCATCGACGGCGGCCAGGTTGGTCACGAAGCCGACGCGACGCCCACGCACCAGGGCCAGCGAATCGGTGAGCAGCACCTCGATACCGGGCCGCACCAGCGTGAGCGTGACGGCCGGTGCCCGGCCAAAGACCGGCGCCGGACTCACAGTCGGCCGAGCGACACTCGCGGGGGCGGCACACGCCGAAATCCCGAGCATCACCAGCATCCACCCATTGCCGAGCCTCGACTGCCCGTGACCCTGCATCCCGCCTCCTCGCGTCTGTGGATCGTTGCCACCCTGATGGCGTGCGCCCCGTTGCCCGGCGGTTCGACGAGCGCGACCGCGACGTCGGCCCCGCGTGTCATCCGTGGCGACACGGTCGCCGTCCTGCTTCGCCAACTGACCGTCCGGCAGAAGGTCGGTCAGCTGGTGATGCCGTGGTTGCTGGCCGACTACGCCGCCACCGATGCTCCAACGATGGTGCGCGCGCGGATGTGGGTGGACTCGTTGCAGGTCGGCGGCATCATCATCTCGACCGGCACGCCGCTCGACATGGCAGCCAAGTTGAACGCATTGCAGCGCCGCGCGCCACTCCCCCTGCTCATCTCGGCCGACTTCGAAGGCGGGACGACGATGCGGGTGGCGGCCGGGACGGGCTTCCCCACCCAGATGGGCGTCGCGGCGACCGGCAAGGTCGAGGATGCCTACACGATGGGGCGGATCACCGGCGTCGAGGCGCGGGCGATGGGAGTGCACCTCGCCTTCGCACCGGTGGCCGATGTCAACAGCAACCCAGACAATCCGATCATCAACACCCGATCGTTCGGCAGCGACCCGCGAGCCGTCGGCGCGCTGGTGGCCGCCACCGTGCGCGGACTCAAGGATGGCGGCGTCCTCGCGACGGCGAAGCACTTCCCCGGCCACGGCGACACCGACACCGACTCGCACCTCGCAATGCCGTCGCTGCCGTTCGGCTACCCGCGGATGGACACGCTCGAGTTGATCCCGTTCCGGAGCGCCATCGGCGCCGGCGTCGATGCCATCATGTCGGCGCACATCGCGTTGCCCGCGATGGACAGCGGCCTCGCGCGCCCAGGGACGCTCTCCCCTGCCATCCTGACCGGGTTGCTTCAGGACTCGCTGCACTTCACCGGGCTGGTGACCACCGACGCCCTCGACATGGGCGCCATCGTCAAGACGTTCGGCGCCGATGAAGCAGTGATCCGCGCCTTCGAGGCCGGCACCGACATCCTGCTGATGCCGGCGGACCCGACCAGCGCGATCGCCGCGATGACCAAGGCTGTCGAGAGCGGCCGCATCTCGATGGCGCGCCTCGATCGGTCGGTGGCGAAGATCCTCGCGCTCAAGGTGAAGATGGGGCTCTTCCAGCAGCGCGAGGTCGACCTCGCCAAGGTGCCTGACGTCGTCGGGACCGCCGCCTCACAGGCGATCGCCGCCGACATCACCTCGCGCGCGCTCGTCCTCTTGAAGGACTCGCTCGGCACGGTGGACGCGCTGCGCGCCGCCCCGCGCAAAGTGGCACTCGTGAGCATCGCCGATGTTGGCAGCACGCTCGGCGGCACGCTCGCCACCGACCTGCGCGCCGCCGGATACACGGTCACTGCGGTGCGCGTCTCCACCACCGAGCCCACGCCGAAGGAACTGAGCGCAGCCGGCGCCGCGATCGATGGTGCCGAGAGCGTGATCCTGGCGACGTCCGCCCGCTGGGGGTCGTACAGCGGGGTGATCGGCCTGGCGCCGGCGACCGCCGACCTGCTCAAGGCGTTGACGGCGAAGAAGCCGGCGGTGCTGATCTCCTTCGGGTCGCCCTACATTATTTCGCAGGTGCCGACGGCGGCGAGCTTCGTGATTGCCTGGAACAACAGCACGTTGGCAGAGAAAGCGGTGGCGCAGGCACTGAGCGGTCGGCGAGCCATCACGGGGCGCGCACCGATCCCGATCCCGCCGACGTGGCCCTTGGGGACCGGGTTGCAGCGGACCACTACGCGCCGCGTCGTCCCGTGAACCGCACCGCCCGCGTCGCCTTCGTGCTGCTGCTCGCGGGATGCAGTCATGGCCTCCCGAACACCACGCCGTTGCCGGTGTCGCCGACGCTGGCCACGCGACTCGCACCGGCTGTGGCCGTGCTCGATTCCGCGATTCGCGCCGGCGCCGCACCCGGCGCCGTCCTCGCGGTCTCGATTCGCGGCGAGCGATTTGTCTACGGCACCGGGCGCCTTGGGCTCGACGACGCCACGCGTCCCGACGGCCGAACGCTCTACGACATGGCGTCCCTCACCAAGGTGATCACGCTCACGACCCTGGCGATGATGGCCGTCGACGACGGTCGCCTCGACCTCGACGCGCCGGTGGTGCAGTATCTCCCCGACTTTGCGCGAGGCAGCGGCAACAAGACCGCCGTGCGCGTCCGCGACCTGCTGCTGCATGACAGCGGACTCCCGCCCGGCCGGCCGCTATGGCTCGAGACGATCGTCCGCGCCGGAGGCATCCTGCGCACCGTGACCACCGATCTCTCGGCACCGCCGGGCACACGGATGGTCTACTCGGACCTCGGTGCCATCACGCTCACGGCGATCCTCGAACAACTTTACGGCGAACGGATCGATCGACTCTTCGCGACCCGGGTCACGAAGCCCCTCGGCCTGACCCGGATGCGCTACCTCCCGCCAACGGGATGGCTGCCGCAGATCGCGCCGACCGAGAAGGACCCATGGCGCGGTCGGGTCCTTCGTGGCGAAGTCCACGACGAGAACACCGCCCGGCTCGGCGGCGTCTCCGGACACGCCGGCCTCTTCAGCAGCGCAGAGGATCTGCTCCGCTTCGGCGAGTGGACCCTCGCCGGTGTCCTGGGGAAAGCGCCCGCCATCGGCCCGACGCCTCCCAAGGCGTTCCCGGTCTGGACTCGGCGGCAGGAGCAGCCGGCCGGCTCGTCGCGTGGGCTCGGCTGGGACACCCCCTCGGGCGTCTCCTCCGCGGGGACGATCATGAGTGCCCGGAGCTACGGCCATACCGGCTTTACCGGCACCTCGATCTGGGTCGACCCGGACCGTGAGATCGTCATTGTGCTGTTGACCAATCGGGTCCATCCCACCCGGAATACCCCGGCCTTTGGGCTGATTCGGGCCGTGGTGGCCGACGCCGTGATGCGGTCGGCCTTCCCGGGGGTCGTTCCACGTGGTTCGACCCCACCCTGATCCCGGGAACTCGCCGGGCCGACTGGGCGTACCCAGATTGACGTCGGCGACCATTCCGACGATGTTCCACGGCAGGCAAGACCCCCTCTGGAGAGGCATCATGAGCGAGACCCTGACGCAGGCCCTCCCCGAGGGCTTCGTGCTGACGATCAGCGACACCGCCGCCGGTGAAGTCCGCAAGTTCCTCGCGGCCGACGACGTCCCTGCCGAGACGGCCGGGCTTCGCGTCTCCGTCCTTCCCGGCGGATGCTCCGGCTTCAAGTATTCGCTCAACATCGAGGACAAGCCGGCCGAAGACGACATGACCGCCGACCTGAACGGCGTGCGCGTCTTCGTCGACGCCTTCTCGGCACAATACCTCTCGGGCGTGGTGATCGATTACGTCACCTCGATGCAGGGCAGCGGCTTCACCTTCACCAATCCCAATGCGACGGGTGGGTGTGGGTGCGGGAGTTCCTTCACCGTCTGAGATCGAGATGTCGTAGGTCGTAAGTCTTAGGTCGTAGGGGGTTCCGTGCTCGGATCCCCCTTCGTCATTTCCAAGACCCGACCTACGACCCACGACCTACGACTCACGTCCTACGACCTCCGACCAAGGCCCCCGTGACCCCCCTCGACCTCGCCGTCATCGGCGCCTACTTCCTCGCCACGCTCGGCCTCGGTCTCTGGCTCTCGCGCGGGCAGGCCTCCAGCGGTGACTATTTCCTCGGCGCGCGCGACCTCCCGGCGTGGGCAGTCCTGCTCTCCATCGTGGCCACGGAGACGTCGGCCGTCACGGTGATTTCCACCCCCGCCCTCGGCGCGCGCGGTGACCTCACCTTCCTGCAATTGCCGATCGGCTACCTCATCGGTCGCATCGGCGTGTCGCTTTGGCTCCTCCCGGGCTACTTCCGTGGTGAGCAGGAGACCGCCTACGCGCGGCTCGAGACGCGCTTCGGAGCGTCGACCCGACGCGCCTTGTCGCTGGTCTTCCTCGCCACGCGCTTTCTCGGCGATGGCGTGCGGATCTTCGCTGGTGCGATTCCGCTCGCGCTGCTGACGGGGTGGAGCATCCCCCTCTCGATCGTCGTGATGAGCATGGTCACCTTGCTCTACACCTGGTTCGGCGGCATCAAGGCAGTCATCTGGGCGGACGTGGTGCAGCTGGTCGTCTATCTCGGTGGCGGAGTCGCCGCGCTCTGGATCGCCTCGCAACTGGCTGGGGGGTTCGATCAGGTGCTCGCGGTGGCAGGCGAGGCCGGGAAGCTGCGCGTCTTCAACCCGAGCTTCTCACTGACGGCACCATATACGCTGCTCGGTGGACTCGTCGGTGGAGCCCTGCTCTCGGCGGCGTCGCACGGGACCGATCACCTGATCGTGCAGCGGCTCCTCGCCACGCGCTCACTCCGCGACGCGCGCGTGGCCCTGATCGGCTCCGGCGTCCTGGTCATCGGGCAATTCCTGCTCTTCCTGTTGGTGGGCACGGCGATCTGGGCGGCGAATCTTGCGCCCACCACGATCCCCTCCAATGAGATCTTCGGCCGCTTCGTGCTTGAGCATCTCCCCAGCGGCATTCGCGGCCTGGTGATCGCGGGGATCCTCGCAGCCGCGATGAGCACGATCTCCTCGTCGATCAACGCCCTCGCCTCCTCGCTCACCCACGATCTGTATGCGTCGATCACCGGCGAGCGTGACCCCGCCAAACTGCTGCGCGTCGGGCGTGCTGTTTCGATCATCTGGGGTACTGCCCTGATGGGCGGCGCGCTCGGCTTTCATGCCTTCACCACGGGCAACGACACCCCGGCCGTAGTCCTCGCGCTGTCGATCGCCTCGGTGACGTACGGTGCGCTGCTCGGTGCTTACCTGCTGGCAGGCATGCAGGGCCGGGTGATCGGCACCGACGTGATCCGCGCAGCGGCGGTGACGGTGGCGGTCATGCTGGTCACGGTGTTTGCCGCCAAGCTTGCCGCCTCCGGCCTCCCGATGCTGACGACGCTCGGTACGCTGGCCTGGCCGTGGTACGTCCCGCTCGGCACGGCCATCATGGTGGGGACGGCGATCCTCTCATCGCAGCTGCGTCGAGTCGCGACGTGATTGTGCTCGGCGCCGACCTCGGCGGGACGTCGTGCCGCGTGGCGCTCTTCGATGGCGCGACGGAGCGAGGCCGCGCCGAGGGGTCCGGCGGTGCGATGCGGAGCGGTCTGGGGGCGACCCGCGCGGAGGAGGTCACGGCGCTGGCGGGACCATTGCTCCATCGGGCGGGCATCAAGCGCGCCGACGTGCTGGTCGTCGGCGCAGCGGGGGCCGGCCGCGACCATGAACGCGAGGAGCTCGAGGGGGCCCTCGGCGGGAGGCACCTCGCCTGGCGCACCCTGGTCACGACGGACGCGGAGCTTGCGCGCGCCGCTGCCTTCGGGGTGGGTGCCGGGGTCCTGCTCATCGCCGGTACCGGGAGTATCGCGATCGGGCGCGATGCGCAGGGCACGGCTCGACGCGCCGGCGGCCTCGGGTGGCGGATGGGCGACCAGGGCTCCGGGTACTGGATCGGCCAGCGCGCGCTTGAGGCGGTTGGTGGGATGCACGAGGGCTTCGGTCCAACCACCCGACTCGCCGAGGCGCTCTGCGCCGCCGCTGGGGTCCAGGGGATCGCCGGCCTGGTCCGGTGGTCCACCACCGCGACGCCGGCCGCCGTGGCCGCGCTGGCGCCCGCCACGCTGCAGACCGCGGAGCGTGGCGATGCGGCCGCGGTCGAGATCCGCCAGGGAGCGCTGGACGCACTCTGCCGTCTGGCACGCGCCGCCGGTGCCGGCCCCGGCGCGGCAGCCGTGGCGTTCTCGGGCGGCCTGATTGCACCCGGGGGACCGTTACGCCCCCTGCTGCTCGCAGAGTGCGCCCGCCTCGGGATTCCCGTGCACGGCACCGCGATCGACCCGTGCCGCGGTGCCATCGTGCTGGCCGCGAGCGTCTCCTGACGGAACATTCACCCGTGGACGGCACGTTCTTCCCCCTTCGTGCGTACTATGCGTGATGCACCACTTACTCGTCCCCCACTTGTCGAGGCCCACGTCGTGACCCACCGTCGCCCGTTTCTGCTGGCCCTCTTGCTCGCCGGTGTTGCCGGTGCCCTGCCTGCGCAGGGTCCGGTGCGTCGTCCGGCGGCGGGCCAGGAGCTGCTCGGCCAGGTCTTCAGCATCATCGCCAACACCGCCGTCGATTCGATCCCGGTCGACTCGCTCTACGAGCGGGCGGCCCGTGGCCTGATTGCCTCGCTCAACGATCCGTACGCCGCCATTCTCTCGCCCGACGAGCAGGCGCGCTTCCAGCGCCAGTCGATCGGCAATCGCTACGCCGGCATCGGCGCCCTCGTCCGCAGTCAGGGCGGCCATGTCACGCTGTTTCGCGTGTTCGAGGGAACACCGGCCGCGCGCGCTGGGCTGACCCACGGCGATCGGATCCTCAAGGTCGACGGCCGCGACGTCTCCGGGATGATCGTCGATTCCGTGACTGCCCTGCTGCTCGGCGCACCAGCCACGCCGGTCCGCGTCACGTACGAGCGTTACCCAACGCTGACACCGGTGACGACGACGGTCACCCGCGGCGTGATCCGCACGCCGGCGGTGCCCTTCACGCTGATGCTCGATGGACAGATCGGCTACATCCCGATTCAGCGATTCAACTCCACCGCCGCCGAAGACGTGCACGCGGCGATGCTCCAGCTCGCCCAGCGCGGTGCGGCGAAGTACGTCCTCGATGTGCGCGGCAATCCGGGCGGCGACCTCGATGCGGCGACCGTGATGGCCGGTCTCTTCCTGACGCCAGGGATGGAAGTGGCCCGCGTGCAGCACCGCGGTCAGGCGCCGATGCTGTACCACGCCGAGACCACATTGCCGATCGGCACCGCGCCGATCGTCGTGCTGGTCGATGGCGGCTCCGCGTCGGCCTCGGAGATCGTCGCGGGCTCGTTGCAGGACCACGACCGCGCCCTGGTCATCGGCACCCGCACCTTTGGCAAGGGGCTGGTGCAGACGCAGCGCACCCTGCCCTCGGGCTGGGCGGTACGCCTCACCACCGGCAAGTGGTACACGCCGAGTGGGCGCTCCATCCAGGCGGATCATGGCGGGATGGGCGATGAGCGCTTCGTCGAGACCGACACCGCGGGCAAGCGTCCGACCTTCCGCTCCGATGCCGGCCGCACCGTGCTGGGCGGCGGCGGCGTGACCCCCGAAGTCCTGATCAAGCCCGACACGGCCACCACGCCGGAACAGGTACTCGCGCGGGCCCTCGGCCAGCGGATCACCGATTTCCAGAACGCCGCCTTCGAAGTGGCGCGGATGGCACAACCGACCGTCGTGAAGGGCTTTGCTGTGGCGCCGCAGTGGCGCGACTCGCTCTACGTCCTGTCGGAACGGGCCAAGTTGCCGATCACGCGCGACCAGTTCGATGCGGCCCAGGATGTGGTAGATCGGCTGCTCGAGAACCAGATGGCCGGCCTCGCCCTCGGCGACGGCGCGGCGTTCGAGCGCGGCATCGCCCGCGACAAGGCGATGGTGGAAGCGATGACCCGCCTGCAGAAGGCGAAGACCCAGAAGGAGTTGCTCGCGGGGGCGTAAGCGAGGGATCGAGAAGCGAGAAGCGAGAAGCGGGGCCCAGCGGAGAGATCGTTCCGCCGGGCCCCGCTTCTCGCTTCTCGCTTCTCGCCTAGTCCAGCTCTTCCGTCACCACCGGCTTCCCTGTCCGCAACACCGAGTGGCGATAGCCGTAGAAGACGTAGATCGCGAGACCAACCAGCAGCCACCACCCGAACATCATCCAGGCGCGCGCCGGCAGTCCCTTCATCACGAAGAGGCATGCGCCTGCCGCGAGGGGCGAGACGACGTAGATGAACGGCACCCGGAACGGCCGGGGCCGATCCGGCTCCCGAATGCGGAGCGCGAGCACGCCGACCGAGACGAGGAAGAACGCCGCGAGGGTCCCGATGTTGGTGAGGTCATAGATCATGTTCTCTTCGGCCACCAGCGCGCCGCCGGCGACGAGCACGCCGGTGAGGATGGTCGTGATGTGCGGCACGCGCGTCTTCGGATGGAGCTTGGCGGCCCACTTCGGGAGGAGGCCGTCGCGCGCCATGCCGAAGAAGATCCGCGGCTGACCATACTGGAAGACCAGCAACACCGCGGTCATCGAGACCACGGCACCGGCGGAGATGATCCAGCTCGCCGTCTTCAGGCCGGCGAGGTCGAGTGCGCGCGCCAGTGGGTCGGCCGAGGCGAGTTGCTGGTACGGCACGAGGCCGGTGGCGACGGCGCCAACAATGACGTAGATCAGCGTGCAGACCGCGAGCCCGCCGAGAATGCCGATCGGCAAGTTGCGCTGCGGGTTCTTGGTTTCCTCGGCAGCGGTGGAGATCGCGTCGAAGCCGATGTAGGCGAAGAAGACGATGGCGGCGCCCTGGTGAATGCCGCGGAAGCCGTTCGGCGCGAACGGGACGTAGTTGTCCGGATTGATGTGCTGCATCCCGACGACGACGAACAACCCGAGGACGAGGAGCTTGATCACGACCATGATGTTGTTGGCGCGGGCACTCTCGCGGACGCCGAGGAGGAGCAGCCAGGTGACCGCGGCGACGATCAGAAATGCCGGGACGTTCAGCAACACCGGCACGCCAGCGATCCGCGGGGCCGTGTCCATCAACATCGCGATGTCGGGATTGGAGGAGAGCTTGACCTGCAGGTAGCCGTGCGTCAGCCAGCCGGGGAGGAAGATGCCGAATCCACTGAGCAACGACGTGAAGTAGCCGCTCCACGCGACCGCGACGGCGATGTTGCCGACGGCGTACTCGAGAATCAGGTCCCAGCCGATGATCCAGGCCAGCAGTTCGCCGAGCGTCGCGTAGGTGTAGGCGTACGCGGAACCGGCCTGGGGAATCATCGCCGCGAGTTCGGCGTAGCAGAGCCCCGCGAGCCCGCACACCACGCCGAGCAGCACGAACGAGAGCACCAGCGCGGGACCGGCCCCGGCGCGGATGATGGTGCCGTCGCCCGCCACTTCACCGGCCGCGGCGGTGCCGAGGGAGGCGAAGATGCCCGCCCCGATGACCGCCCCGATCGCGAGCATGATGAGGTCGCCAGCTCCGAGGGTTCGACGCATGCCGCGGTCCGATTCCGCCATGATCGGCTTGCGGGAAAAGAGACCGCTCATTGGGCTCCGAAGGTGAACGTGTAGGTGTAGGTGCTGGCGACGTCGTTGCCATCGGCGTCCCGGGCGGGGCGGAACCGGTAGGCTCGCATCACTTCGTCGAACTTCTTGGCGAAGCCCTTGTCGGTGATCGGCGGCGTCACCGTGAAGTCCGTGACGCGACCTTCACTCGAGATGCTGAATACCACCTCGGCCGTCTTGCCCCGCAACGATTTGGGAAAGTCCAGCGGAGGAATCATCAGCGAGCGGGGCACCGGCGGCATCCCCGCCCGGCCCGTGCCTGTCCCGCCACCCGTCCCGCCACCGCTTCCTGGCCCGACACCGCTGCCCGTCCCGGTGCCCGCGCCGGTCCCCGTCCCACCACCGGTCCCGCCGCCACTCCCTGCGCCCGCCACGGCCGCACCCGGGGCCGCCGCTGGTGGAGGGATCTCGGTCGGCGTGGGGACCGCGGGCGTCGGCGTGGGGACGACGGTCGGGGTCACCACCGGTGGGGTCTCGACCGGGACGACTGTCGGCGCGGCCGGCGGCGTCACGGCAATGAAGGTACCGCCCTTTCCGCCCCCGCCTCCACCGCCCGACATGAACTCCTGGAAGGCTTCGGCAAAGTCGCCGCCGCGCGGCTCCACCACCACCGCGCTGACCCGAATGGCCAGGTAGATGAGCACGGCATGGAAGAGCAGCGAGACCGCGGTCGCCACGGGGTCGCGCCGCGGCGGCTCGGGGAAGGATGCCGAAACGCGGACGCGCCCGGAGGGTGCGCCCGCGTGGTTGTCGGCCGGGGTGTGGCTCACCCCTGGCTCAGTTCGCGTTCGATTCGATCGGGGTGAAGCCCACCACCGCGACCCCGGCACCCCGGGCAATGTCGATCGCCTCGATGATGTCGGCGTAGACCCGATTCTGCCCCGGCTTGACGAAGAGGAGCTTCGCCGGGCGCTGGTCGTAGATCTCGTGGAACTTCCGGTCGAGCTGCGCCTTCGGGGTCGGCGCTTGCCCGTTGATGACGTAGCTGCCGTCATCGCGGAGCTCGAGCACGATCTGGGTGCTCGGGGCGTTGGACTTCGACCCGGTCTCGATCGGTGGAATCTGGATGTCGATGGCCGCCCGCTTCAGCGCCTGCACGATCATGAAGATGATCAGCAGCACGAGGAGCACGTCGATCATCGGCGTCACGTTGATGTCGGAGGTGACGTCGCCGCCTCCGCCCGTGGACATCGACATGGCTATTTCTCCTCTGACATGAGGCCGCCGTTGCGGTCCGTGATGGCCACCAGCACGCGGGCACCAGCCCGGCGCGCCATTTCGACCGCTTCCTGCACCTTGGAGTACTTCAGGCCGGCATCGGCCTTGAAGTAGAGGATCTTGTCCTCGGTCCGGGCGGCGTAGATCGCCGTGAGCTGCGCCTCGGCCTTCTCCTTCTCAATCGACTTGCCGTCGATGAAGTAGTTGCCGGACACGTCGAGCCCCAAGGTGACCTCGTTTTCGTCTTCCGGCGCCGGCTTCACGTTCGCGCCGGTCGGCATGCGGGCGGTGAAGCCCGACTCGAGGACCGGGGTCACGATCATGAAGATGATGAGGAGGACCAGCATCACGTCGATCATCGGCGTGACGTTGATCTCCGCATTGACGCTCCCCTTACTACCCGTGGATATGGCCACTGCCACTCACCGCCTTCTGGGCCTGGAACTCCTTCGTGAAGATCGAGCGTCCGAACTCGGCCCCCACGCTCTTGATCAGGTAGTCAATGAGCTCCTTCGAGGTGTAGGTCATCTCGACGGCGAGGTTCTCGATCTTGGTGGTGAAGTAGTTGTACGCCCACACGGCCGGGATGGCGACCATGAGGCCGAAGGCCGTCGTGATCAGCGCCTCGGCGATACCGGCGCCGATGCCCGCGAGGCCGCCCGACGCGCCGCCGGCGCTCATCGCCTGGAAGGCGTTGACGATACCCATCGTGGTGCCGAGCAGCCCGACGAACGGAGCGGTCGAACCGACCGTGCCGAGCACGCCCGAGCCACGCTTGAACTCGGCCAGGGTGATCATCATCTGACGCTCGACCGCACGCTCGGCCGAGTTGATGTCGGCGGCGGTGATCGTCGCCCGGTCACGCAGGAGGGGCTTCACTTCGGCCAGGGCGCCGCCGAGGACGCGGGCGACGTGGCTGTCCTTGTTCTTCTCGGCCATCGTGATGGCCTGCTCGATGTTCTCTTCCTGGATGGCGCGGGAGAACTGCGGCGCAAACTTGCGGGTCGCCGCCTCGCTCTTCTTGATCTTGATCAGCTTCTGGATCGTGATCGTCAGGGAGTAGACGGACATGATCGCCAGCAAGATGACGATGCCTTTGGCGAAGTAGCCGGCGTCGTGCCAGAGCTTCAGGAGTGACGTATTCATCGCTCAACCTCTTCCGGGTGGATGACTGGCCGCGACGGCGCGGCCCTGGGTTCCTGCGGCGTGAAGCGCCGTCAGCGGATATCGAATGCGATTGACTGCTGGACCAGCTGGCGCACGGCCTGACCGCGCATCTTGGCCGGCTTGAAGCGGGCCCGGCTGATCGCCGTGACCGCGGGATCCTCGAAGGCCTTGTTGGTGCTGCTCATGACCTTGATGGAGGCACGCTCGACGCGCCCGTCGGTGCCGACGATGAACTGCAGCGTCACGCGACCGGCGATGCCGGCGCCACGCATGGCCGGCGGGAAGACCGGGTCGGCGCCATCGATGTAGGCGACCGGATCGTCGACCTGGTCCTGCGTGAAGGTCTCGCCGGCGATGATGTCGCCCACGGGGCCGGTGCCGCCGATGATGCCCTTGGCGATGCCGCCCTCGACGCCCTTTCCGGAGAAGTCCTTCGCGTCAAACTTCTCGTTCAGGTTCACCGGCGGAATCTCCGTCGGAATCTTGTCCGGCGGCATGATGGTCTGGAATCCCTGCGGCGGGGGATTGTTCGACACCAGCACATCCGGCGGCGGCTGATCCGGCGGCGGCGGCGGTGGCGGCTCGGGGGGCTTGATGAACACCGCGGTGGTGTCCTCAAGCATTTCCTTCACCGTTTCGGCCGCCCCTTGGGTGGCTTTGACGGCGCCGAGCACCAGAAAGATGTGGACGACCACCGAGGCGACAGTCTGCCCGATGGTACGATCCTTCTTCGGTTTGGACTCAATCAGGTTTTCAAACACGCGGACGAACCTCCGCAAGTGGGGCGGGACCAACAGACTCGGCAAGGAATGTCGCGGGGTCACTTCGCACCCGCGTCACCGCCGGATGACAATTCGATGACAACTGCGTTAGCGATCACCTTCAGCCACGGGGGACGGCACCTCCAGCTCGAGCTTGGGGATGGTCACCACGAAGGTGCTCCCCCGCCCCGGCCGGCTCTGGACCTGGATGGAGCCGCCGTGCGCCTCCGCGACCCATTTGACGATGGCGAGTCCCAAGCCCGTCCCAGGACGGTCGCCGGTGCGGGAACGGGCCGGGTCGGCCCGCCAGAAGCGGTCGAAGACGTGCTCCAGGTCCCCCGGCGCGATCCCGATCCCGGTGTCCTGCACCGAGAGAATCGCTGCCTGCGGCTGATCGAGCAAGGTCAGGGTGACGGTGCCCCCAGCCGGGGTGTACTTGACGGCATTGGTGACGAGGTTCATGAGGAGCTGGCGCATCCGGGGCGGGTCGACCGGCACCTCGACGGCGACGTCGGGCAGGTCCAGCACCACGGTGACCCGCTGCTGCTCCCCGAGGATCTCCGCGGTCTCTCCCGCCTCCGCCACCAGGCCGCGCAGGTCGGCCGGCCGGAGCACCAGGGAGGAGCGGCCCTCGTCGGCGCGCGCGAGCGTCAGGAGGTTGGTGACCAGGTCACTCATCTGGTTGATCTGGCGCAGCGTCTCGTCCAGCGAGGCCACCAGTTCGGCCGGGGTGCGCGGATCGGTCAAAGACCGCTCGACGCCGGCGCGGAGGACCATCAGCGGCGTCTTCAGTTCGTGCGAGGCATCGGCCGTGAAACGGCGCAGCGCGACGAACGACTGTTCGACGCGGTCCAGCATCGCGTTGAGGTTCTGCGCCAGACGGCTCAACTCGTCCTGCCCCGGCGGCACGGCGATCCGGCGGTGGAGGGAACGGCCGTCGCGCATCGCGACCAGTTCCTCGACCATGGTGTCCATCGGCTGCAGGGCGCGCCCGGCCAGCCAGTAGCCGAGGACGATGGAGGCCACCAGAATCACGGGCGCCACGATGAGCATCGCCATCAGCAATTCGTTCGGCCCATAGCCGGTCGAGTCGTCGGGCCGGGCGGCGAGGAGCACCGCGCGCACTTCCTTCACCGAATCGGTGGGCAGCATGAAGTAGCGGAACGGTTCGCCGTCGGCGCTGAGCCGGACTCGGCCCGAACGCTCCACCACGGGGTTCCGGATCAGGATGTCGCGGATCTCCACGAGCTCGGCCGGCTCGAGGTTGTTGGCGGACGCGGAGACGAAGAGGAGGCGGCCG
The DNA here is from genome assembly GCA_016704275.1 of Gemmatimonadota bacterium. Classification (NCBI taxonomy): domain Bacteria; kingdom Pseudomonadati; phylum Gemmatimonadota; species Gemmatimonadota bacterium. The sequence continues at coordinate 23,862 of JADJAK010000003.1, read as the reverse complement.
ACCGGATCGGCCACGAAGAGATAGTCCTGCCCCAACCCCTGGAAGTAGCCGCGGACTTCCGGCAGCAGATCCCAGGTGGAGTCGGCCGGATTGGTGGAGCCGATCCGGCGCATCCCGCGCACCAGGCGCGGATAGATGCGCGACTGCTGCTCCAGCCAGGAGACCGCGAATCGTGCCTCGACCCGGAGTCGCGTCTCGACCCGCTCCTCGCGCTCGCGGGCCGCAGCGCTGCGGCGGTCGAGGTAGAGCGCGGCGCCGAAGACGGCGATGGTGGTGGTGAGCGCCAGCGCGTAGGAGAGGGAGAGGCGGCGCCGGATCGATTGCACGCGACGCTAGCCCTTCACGACGTATCCGACACCGCGGACCGTGTGCACCAGCTTCTGCGTGGCGCCGGCGTCGACCTTTTTCCGGAGGCGGTTGATCACGACGTCGACGATGTTGGTGCCCGGGTCGAAGTGATAGTCCCACGCATACTCAGTGATCAGCGTGCGCGACATGACGCGACCCTGGTGCCGCATGAGGTACTCGAGGACGGCGTATTCCTTCGGGGTGAGCTCCACCAGCGTGCCGGCCCGGCGCACTTCGCGGGCATCCAGATCCACTTCGAGATCGGCGACGCGCAGCGATCGCGAGGAGAGGAGGCGGGGTCGGCGCGAGATCGCCTCGATGCGCGCCAGCAGTTCGTCGAAGGCGAACGGCTTGGTGACGTAGTCATCGGCGCCGGCCCGCAGCGCGTCGACCTTGAACTCGACGCTGTCCTGCGCAGTCAGCACCAGCACCGGCATCGTGAGGCCGCGGTCGCGGAGCGTCCGCAGCACTTCGAGCCCGGTCATCCCCGGCAGCCGCAGGTCGAGAATGATCAGGTCGTAGGCCGTCGCGGTCATCAACCGCAACGCCTCCGCCCCGTCCCCGACCCAATCGGCGAGGTATTGCTGTTCCTCAAGCCCGCGCTTGACGTACTGACCAACGGTCCGGTCGTCCTCCACCACCAGCAGCTTCATGAGGTCCGTCCCTCGCGGGCGATGGGGAGTGCCATCCGGAAGACCGAGCCGCGGGAGGACTCGCTGCGCACATCCAGCCGCCCCTGGTGGTCGGCGACGATTCCGTAGCAGATGGCGAGGCCGAGTCCGGTGCCGCGGGCGGGGCCCTTCGTGGTATAGAACGGCTCGAACACCTTCGGGAGGACGTCGGGCGGAATGCCCGGTCCGTCGTCCTGGAATTCCACCACCACGAAGGTCCCCTCGACCCGCGTGCGCACCACGACCTGCCCGCGGCCGCCCGTGGCATCGGCGGCGTTGAGCAGGATGGCCATCGCGGCCTGAATCAACCGCTCGGCGTTGCCCATCACCTGCGGCAGCGGCTCGGTGAAGTCCCGGATCACCTGCAGGCGGCGGAAGCGCTGGTGATGCTTGAGCAGGTACAGCGTCCGCTCGATCACCCCGTGGATGTCGGTCGGCTCCATCGCGCCGCCGGCGCGTCCGGCGCGGGAGAAGTCGAGCAGGCCATCGACGATGTTGGTGCACCGCACGACTTCGCTCTCGATGATGTCGAGATACTCCCGGACCACCGGTTCAGCCGAGGCCCCCAGGCGCGACGAAATCGCCGCGACGCAGGCGCCGATCGTGGCGAGGGGATTGTTGATCTCGTGCATGACGCCGGCCGCGAGTTGCCCGACGGCGGCGAGCTTCTCCGTCTGCTGCATCGCGCGCTGGAGCGCGCGCGTCTCGGTGACGTCCTCGCCGATGGTGATGACGTGGCTGATGCCATCACCCTCGAGCCGCATCGGCAGGCGCGAGGTGCGGAAGATGCGGCGCTCCGTGTCGGCCGAGACTTCCTGTTCGGTCTCGAAGACCTCGCCGGTCCGAAAGACGTGGTCGAATTCGGCGAGGAGCGCCGCCGCGTCCTGGCGATGGAGCACGTCGACGACCGGGCGGCCGATCACGTCGTCGCGTCGGAGCCCCTGCGTCCCGGTTTCCCGCTTCCGATTCCAGACCACGATCTGGTACTGTCGATCCACGACGTACAGGCCGACCGGCAACGAATCGATGGTGAGTCGTGCCAGGCGACGCTCAAGCCCCTGCTCATCCGTGCTGCCCTCTTCGAGGACCGGCAGGACGGTGGCCAGCAACGCCGCGACGGCCTCGAGGACCGGCCGCAACTCGGCCGGGGGACGACGGCTCCCCAGCACCTCCAGCACCGCCGGCTGATCGGTGCGCCACGGCACCGCCACCGCGAAGAGGTCGGCAGCCGGCTCGCGCGGGACACCGGCGCGACGCTCGCCTGAGCGGAGCCGCACTTCGTCGGCCGGCAGCGTGTTGCGCAGGTGTTCGCAGAGCGCGCGCAGGCGAGATGCCGAGGTGCCGGCTGCGCCGAGCACGCGCGCAGCGCCCACCACGACGGCGAGCGGCGGCGCCAGCAGCGGCGCGGCGGGAATCAGGGTGCCGACCGTGTCCGCCATGACCCGAATTGGGTGTGCGCGACCCGCCACGTCCCGTCGCGCCGACCGAGGGTGAGCAGGTCAGCCGCTTCCACCTCGCCGGCGCCGCCAGCCGCTGGCGCCGTGAGGATGACGCGTGCCACGGCGGTGTTGCCGTCGACACGCAATTCGGTGTGCACCAGCCGCGGCGGCGTCCCGGTCGAGCGGCGCTCCGGCACACCGAGCAGCGCCAGCATCGGCACCAGCGTCACGTCACGCCCCGTGGCATCGAGCAATGCGCTCCCTCCGGTGAAGGCCACCCGTTCGAGTGCCACGGTGTCGCGCGCCGCCAGCGCGCGATAGAACCCGTCGACGGCGCCCTGCGCGGCCGCGTCATCGCGCCGGGAGCCACTCGGTGGGCGCACGTCGAGTTGGCAGGCCGTCAGCGCGACGACCCCCGCGAGCCCGACCAGCCGACGCCAGGTGCCGACGTGGCCGGACGCAGTCACCCGAGCGCCGCGAGCTGCTCGAGCAGTTCGCCGTTGGGCCGTGAGTGACCCAGCTCGGACTCGACATGGACCCACCGCACTATCCCGGCCTTGTCGATGAGAATGTAGGCGCGCTTCGAGACGAAGGCCGCGTCGAGATAGACTCCGTACGCCCTGACGACCTCGCGCTTGGAGTCGGACAGCAGATCAACCGTCATCTGCTCGTGCGCCTTGAAGGCCTTCAACGCCGGGACCCAGTCCACGCTGATCGGGAGGACCACGGAGTCTGCCGAGGTGAAGCGGCTGTACTCCTCCGAGATCGCGCACATCTCGGCCGTGCAGACGCCGGAGAACGCGGCCGGGAAAAAGGCCAGCAAGACGTGCTTGCTGCCGCGAAAGCTCGAGAGCGTGACATCGGACCCGGAGGTCGACGGAAGCGTGAAGTCTGGTGCTGGCGATCCGATCGCTGGGGTGGTCATTGCGCGCCCCTCAGCGGCCCGCCGCGAAGCGACGGCCGACCTCGGTCCAGTTGACGACATGCCACCACGACGCGACGTAATCGGGACGACGGTTCTGGTAGTGGAGATAGTACGCATGCTCCCAGACATCGCAGCCGAGCAACGGGGTGCGCCCTTCCATCAGCGGCGAGTCCTGATTCGCGGTGCTCTCGACGAGCAGCGTGCCGTCGGCCGCGCGCGAGAGCCAGGCCCAGCCGGAGCCGAAGCGGGTGGTACACGCCTTGAGGAACTGCTCCTGGAAGCCGGTGAAGGAGCCGAAGGTCGACTCGATCGCCGCGGCAAGATCACCGCTGGGCGCCGTCGCGCCGCCCGGCGCCATGATCTCCCAGAACAGCGTGTGGTTGGCGTGGCCGCCACCATTGTTGCGGACGGCCGTCCGCTTCGCCTCGGGGACCTGCGCCAAGTCGGCGATCAGGCGCTCGATCGGCATCGCCAGCAGGGCGTCCTGCCCTTCGAGCGCCGCATTCAGGTTGGTGACGTACGCGGCGTGGTGCTTGTCGTGGTGAATCCGCATCGTCTGTTCGTCGATGTGCGGCTCAAGCGCAGTGTAGTCGTACGGGAGAGGGGGCAGCGAGAACGACATGGGGAAACTCCTGGGGGGATATTGGAGACACACCTCGAATATGGGCGACGGCGGGAGGGAGGGCAACGCGGTCCGCTCCCCTTCCGGCACGTGCCTGTTCGAGGCAACTTCCGCTGTGGCGACGCGCCGCTTCCATCCCGCCACACACGGTGCCGATACTCAGGCATAGTCACCCCCTCTTCCGGACCACGACCCGCATGGCTCTTTCGCTCCGTTTCGCCCTCACCACACCCGGTCGTGCCGTGGTCGCGCTGGAGGCGGATGACCTGCGGGTGGCGATGCAGGCCACGGACGACACCGACGCGCTCGGCGACCTCACCCGCGCCGCTGTCACCCTGCTCGAGGGCGCGGAACGGGCGACGGTGGTGTTGGAGGATGCCCCGGGGGTGCACGAGTGGACGTTCGAGCGTCAGGACGAACTGGTCCAGCTGCGGATCCACAGCTGGGCCGACCGCCGCTCGGGCACGGCCGAAATGACGCTGTCGCAGGAGCGGACTGTCGCCATCGTCTGTCCGCTCAGCGTGATTGCCCGCGAACTGATCCTGGTCCTCGATGTCCTCTGGGTCGGTCATGGCCCCGAAGGATGGAATCGACTCTCGCCACGGCATCCCTACCCCGCCGCGGAACGTCGCCGCCTTCGGCAACTGCTGGCCGTGGCCGCCCGGCGGATCGCCGAGCAGGCCGGCTTGCCGGAAGGATCACCCCCCGAGGAATAGCGTCGCCGCGCGCGCGGCCGTCAGCCCCTGGACCTCGATGACCTTCGCACGGGACGATGCCCCCCGCACCATCGTCACGGCGCGGACAGGCACCCCGCTCACCTCCGCCACAAACAACAGCAGCGCCTCATTCGCGCGCCCATCAACGGGCGGCGCGGCGAGGCGCACCTTGATCGCGTCGCCGTGGCGACCCGCCACGGCGGTGGTGCGCGCCCCCGGCTGCACGTGCAGCGCCAGCTGCACGCCGCCGGGCACGGCGCGAATGCTCACGGGCGCTTCGGCACCCCGACGGTCGGTGCCGTCACCGGCGGGCCACCGGCGGCGGGCGTCACGCCCGGTGCCTGCGGCGCGCCGGGCTGCGTCGTGGTCGTGTCGTTGGCATGCAGCTCCGCCCAGAGCGTCTGGGTGGCCTTCACCACCTTGCTGATCGAGGCCGTATCGATGCTCACCTCGAACTTGCTGCGCAGCACGCCGGAGAGCGCGCCCGGCAGCGGCCGATAGCGCGAACGTCCCAGCACCAGCGAATCGACGTACACCGAGGGCGCCAGGGCCGCCGGCACCCCCGCCGTGCGGATGCCAAATTCAGTCAGGAGTTCCGCGACCGCGGAATGGTACTGCGGCGCGAGCAATCCACGCGCCTTCGCCCCGACCTGGTGACTCGCACCGGCCCGCGCCAGGATCAGCTCGCGCTGCATCATCTCACGCAGGAAGGAGGTGATGGCCGAATCCGAGGCGACCGCGAGGGTGGCTCGTTCCGTGGAGGGAATCATCACGACCCAGTCGTGCGCCAGATCAGGCGTCAAGGCGCCGCCCGTCCACGTGACCAGCGGCCCGCCGCCACCCACCCGCAGCGGTTCGTGCAGCATCGCGCGGACCCGTTCGCGGGCATCCTCGGCGATGACCATCTGCGCCGCCCGGGCGAGGGAGTCGACGTAGGTGGAGTCGGCGCGTCGGCTGTAGCGCGGGGCGAGCCACCGCTTCAAGCCACGACGGGACTCCGCCAACGTCGCTCGGCGCACAATGTGAAGGCCGATCGGCGACGGGATGATCCGCGAGACGGCGCCCTCCTCCAGGCTCCACGCCACACCGCGAATCTGGGGCGGCACCTCCTCCCGCGCGACCGCCGGGAGGAAGCCGTCGGAGGCGCGCGTCGCGGAATCCTCCGAGGCCTCCCGGACCAACTTGGTGAAGTCCTCGGTCTTGGCACGCTCGAGGATCGCGCGCGCACGATTGGCGACCCCCACGACCGTCATCGAGTCGGCGCCGCGCGGGATCGCCAGGAAGAAATGCTGCAGCACGCGGACGTTGTCCGCCTTGGCCAGCGAATCGGCCTGGCCGTCGGTGGGGGCCGGTCGCGCGTTGGCCCGACCCGCCCAGAACTCGAGGATCATGCCGCGCGCCGCGTCGGGACCAATGGCGGCGTCGGTCAGCGCGGAATCGTTCAGCGACAGCCCGGTGACCTTCGACTGCTGGAGCAGCGCCGCGTCGAGCCAGGAGCCGACCAGGATCGAGGCCGTCGAGGCCACCGGTGCCACCGGCGACTTGAGGAGCCACTGCTGGAGCACCTTGCCTGTCAGCTTGGCGTCCCCGACCTGCACGACGGTGGCATCAAGGGCATCCTGCGGCACGGCATCCTTGCCGCAGGCCGCGGCGAGGACCAACGCCGCCAGGAACAGGGGCGACCGGATGGAGCGAGGAAATGCGCGCATGTGGGGTCTGGGGCTCGAGGAGGGGGCTGGCGCCCCGATCAGTTCCGGCAATGGAGGAAACTTGGCCATGGGTCCCGACGTGGCAAAGGGTGGGCCAGAACGCGGTGGAGGCGGGGGTGCCGGGACCGGAGGCACCCCCGCCCCGTCCCGACACCCCCGCCTCCACCCCACCGCCGCCCCCGGACCCTCAGGGAGCAGCGGACTAGGGCGTGGGCCGCGCCGCCGGAGCCGGCTCAGGCTTCCGCGGCAACTTCTCGTCCCGCTGCGCCGCCTGCCACGCGAACGCCGCGAGGACCGCCGCATTCCACTTCATGTCCTCGGGCTGGATCTTCTCGTAGACGTCCATGTTGGTGTGGTGCGTCCGGGTGCCGTAGTCGAGGCCATCCTGGATGAACTGGAACCCCGGGAGTCCGACGCCATCGAACGACAGGTGGTCCGTGCCGCCAGTGGTCGAGATCGTCACCGTCTTCATCCCGCCGGCATTGAACGGCGCCATCCACGCCTGAAAAATCGGCGCGACAGCGGTGTTGAGCTGCTGGTAGACGCCGCGGATCTTGCCGCCGCCGTTGTCGACGTTGAAGTAGGCCGCGAACTTGGCCTGCTCGGGCGTGACCTGGAGACCCGTCGAGTCACGCTTGCCGTAGTGCTTGGCGACGTAGGCACGCGACCCCATCAGCCCCTCTTCCTCGGCCGTCCACAGTCCGATCCGGATGGTGCGGCGCGGCTTCAGGTCGAGCGCCTTCAGGATCCGCATCGCCTCCATCATCGTCGCCGACCCGGCGCCGTTGTCGGTGGCGCCGGTGCCGGCATGCCACGAATCGAAGTGGCCGCCGATCATCACGACCTCGTCCTTGAGCGCCGGATCGGTGCCGGGGATCTCGGCGATCACGTTGAACGACGTCGAGTCCGCCGGGATGAAGCGGTTCTGCATCTCGAGTTCGAGCTGGACCGGCACGTTCTTGTCGGCCATGCGCCAGATCCGCCCGTACGACTCGTAGCTGACGTGCACCATCGGCACCTGCGGCGCCTTCATGTCGCGCTTGGCACCGTTGTCGGTGAAGATCGTGCCATCGCTGCCGCGCGCGAGCATCAGCACCGCGGCCACGCCCTGCTGCTCCATGAAGCGAAGCGCGAACGTGTCGGTCGTCAGGTTGAAGCGTCGCAGGCCGCCGGCGCCGAAGCCACCCCGTCCGCCGCCCGGTGCACCGCCACGCCCGCCGCCCGGTGCAGGGGGCGCGATCGCGGCCATCTGCGCCAGCTGCTCGTCGGTGAGCCGCACGGCGTCAGCGGTGAACTTCTGCGACGGCAGCCCGTTCGGCGCCGTCAGCATCATGAACTTCCCCTTGATCTTGCCGGCGTACTTCGCCTTGAACGACTCGAGGGTCATCGCCGTGTCGGTCGGCACGATCACGACCCCGCCCGCCACCTTTCCCTTGGTGCCCGCCGACCAGGCCCGCGGTGCGGAGAGCACCTGGAAGAAGTTCGGCGCCGTGGCGACGAAGGTGAAGCGCTGGTTTTCCCAACCCAGGCCCGCCGGCGTGCTCCACGGCTCGAGGGCGACGTTGCTGAGGCCCCAGCTCTTCATCGTGGTGGCGGCCCAGTTGCCGGCCTTGGTGAGATTCGGTGACCAGGCGAGCCGCGGCCCGTAGACGTCGGTCAGCCAGCTCATGATGTCCATGACCTGCGAACGATCCATCGCCTCGGACTTGATCTTCTCGATCGTGGCGACGTCCACCTTCTCCTGCGCAAGGAGGGGAGCAGTCGGTGCAACAAGGGCAAGCGCCACGGCGGCGCGGAGCGCCGGGACAAAGCGCGGCACGAAAGCGTGCGACATCAGTGGGAACTCCGGATTGGGGACAGGCGGCAGGGAACCGACGAACTATGCCGTCCGGAACAGCGGAAGTCACCCCCGGCCGAACGGACGTATCAAAGCGATACGCACCCTGCGCGGGAGACGTTGATGCTATGCCGGCAGACGGTCGCCCTGGGCAGCAGCAACGTCATCATCTTGCCGTAACGACAGCGGGCTCGCCGGGGTCGGACAGTCGTCCGGTCCCGGCACGTCGCCCGGCTAGCGTTCGCCGGGTAGCGTGATCCGTGGTGGCACGCCGGTCGCTGGCCGAGTAAAGACCGCCCCAGCGGAGGTCCACCCCGGCACGAAGCCGCCGTGACTCAGGAAGAAGCGCCCCTCCTCGACCCCCATGAAGCGGTCGCCGCGATTTTCCTTGCCGGTCGCGTCGTGCGAGAAAGTGGCTGTCGTAAGCTCCCGCCATCGTCCGTCGGCCAGCCGAATCCATTGCGGTCCGAACAGCGCCTTCCGGCGCAGGTGGCCGGTGCTCCCCCCAAAGTTCTCGCTGAACGCGTACAGGCGCCGCAGTCCTTGGCCGTCCTTGGCGGCGCGAAACGATGCGATCAGCACCCATGCCTGCTTGTCGGGATGAAACCAGTATCCGCTGTAGATCGTCGCACTCCCTTCCGGCCGGGCCGCCACGAAGAAGCGCTGCCGCGACCCCGTCTTCCACGGATACACAAGGTGTGAGTGCCCGCCGGTGCCTTCGTTGCCGAAGACCTCTGCGACGACGCCCTCGCCCTTGGCCACCAGCTGGGTGTAGTTCTCCGCAGCCACCGTGCTGCGGTCCCTGGCATTCGTGCCACCGGCCGCGTCCCAGACGGAGAAGATGATGCGCCGTTCCGTCGCCGAGTTCACCTGCATGCCGAAGTAGCCGCGCGCGAAACCGGTCGCCATGTAGTACGTCGTCACGGGATCGTCGACCGCCGTCACTTCATCATAGAAACCGGTGACAACCGATGTCGTGTCGACCGGAAAGCGAAGATGCACACTGGCTGCGTTGCGGCGGGCATCAAGATTGAAGTGAGCCTGCGGCAGCGACGCTCCCTCGACGAGCAGCGCACGCACCTCGGCGGCGTCCGCGCGCCGGCCCTCGGCGGTCAGCAGGAAGCGATGGTACCCAGTCGTAGGAAGCGTCACCCGCCCGAGAGCGACCCGAGCTTCCTCCCCCGTGCCGACCACCACGGCCTCGAGCCGGGAGGACGCCACACTGAGGTAGAGGCGCAGGGTATCCCCCGGCTCCGCTCGGATCGCGACTGCGACTTCGAGTTCACCGGCTCTGCCAAAGTCGCCGAACCACGCGATGCCTGCCCCCGCCGCCACGAAGGGCCGGATTGGCCGATCTGGCGAGACGGGCACGGCGTCCGGCATCGGCACCAGATAGCCCGTGGCTGCCGGGATCCGCAGCTCCTCGGGCGCAGCCGTCGGGGCGATCGGGAGGAGGAGGGCCACGGCAAGCAACGGCTTCATCATGGGAGATGCCTTCGCGACTGGTAGGGCCGCCGGAGATTCAGAGGGGGCGGTCGGTACCCGACTCGGTGCCCGAACGCTCGGCAATATAGAATCTCCATTTGGACAATGACCCGACGGGAGGACAATTTTGGGCCATGCACTCCCCGGCCCACAAGACCGCCCCCCGCTCCCTCGCTCGCCATGCCGCCCGGCCGGTCGGCCCCGCATGACGAGCCAGCCCCAGCGCAAGGGTGAGCTGTCAGTCACCACGACTGGTCCGGGCCTCTCGGTCCACTGCCAGGAACTCAGCTGCTCCTATCGCAGCGAACGCGGCTCGGTCCCCGCCCTCGATCGAATCTCGCTCTCGCTCCGCCCGCAGGAATTCGTGTCGCTGGTGGGTCCGAGTGGCTGCGGCAAGTCGACGTTGATCCGGGCCATCGCCGGGCTGATGACGCCGACCTCTGGCCGCATCCTCTATGGTGACGTCCCCGGCGGGGCGGGCAGCCCGCGCGGCGGCCTGGTCGTGCAGGAGAACGGCACCTTTCCCTGGATGAGTGTCGTCGACAACGTCGCCTTCGGACTGGAGATGCAAGGCGTCGGTCGCGCCGAGCGCCGCGAGCGGGCGCAGCGCTACCTGGAACGGGTGGGCCTCGCACGGTACGCGCACCATTTCCCGCACGAGCTCTCGGTCGGCATGCGGCAACGTGTCGGCATCGGCCGTGCCTTCGTGGCGGAATCGCCGATCCTGCTGATGGACGAACCATTCGGCGCACTCGACGCGCAGACGCGCTGGGTGCTCCAGACGGAGTTGTTGCGCGTCTGGTCGGAGAGCAAGCGGTTGGTCCTTTTCGTGACGCATGACATTCACGAGGCCGTGCTGCTCGCCGATCGTGTCGTGGTCATGAGCGGCCACCCCGGGCGGATCCGCGAGGAGATCCCGGTCACCGTGGGGCGGCCGCGCGACCCCCGCGACGTCTCGCGCAAGGCGCAGGAATTGATCTCGCACATCTGGCACCTGCTCGGTGAGGAAGTCGGCAGCGGGCTCACCGAGCGATGAGAGCGGCCACGCGCGCCCCCGATCGGCTGGCCTGGATTTCCCCGGCCGTGGTCGTGGCACTCCTCGGCACGTGGGAAGCCGGCGTCCGGTGGGGCGGCGTCTCCCCGCTGCTCACCCCGGCCCCGACCACGATTCTGCGCGAACTGCTGGCGCTGCTGGCGAACGGGGTCATGCTCACCAATCTGAGCGCGACGCTGCTCCGGCTGACTATCGGCCTGCTCCTCGGCGCTGGTGTCGGCGTGGCGCTCGGCCTCGCGATGGGGTGGTGGCCGACACTTCGCCGAGCGATCGATCCGATCGTGGCGGGGATTCACCCGATTCCGAAGATCGCCCTCTTCCCGATCCTGATCGTCCTCCTTGGCATCGGCGAAGAGTCGAAGATCGCGGCAATCGCCATCGGCGCATTCTTCCCGAGCCTCATCAACACGATGGCCGGTGTGCAGGCGATCAGTCCGGTACAGCTCGACCTGGCGCGCAACTACGGCGCCGGAACTCGGGCAATGTTCTTTCGCATCCTCCTCCCGGGCAGCCTGCCACTGGTCCTCACCGGCCTGCGCATCTCGGCCAACGTGGCATTTCTCTCTGCCATCGGCGTGGAGATGATTTCCGCGCACACCGGGCTCGGCTCATTGCTGTGGCTCTCCTGGCAAGTCTTCCGGATCGAACAGCTCTATGCCACGCTGATCGTGGTGGCGCTGGTTGGCATGGCGCTCACGCTGGCCATCCGGACCCTGACGCATCGCTGGGCGCCGTGGCTGACTGACTCGGGCGTCGGCATCTGAGCGCCGCCCGTGCCACGCCAGGGGACAACATCGCCTCGGAGGTGACCGCCTTCGGGCGCTTCCTGCTCGGACTGCCGCGTTTCCTCCGTGAGCGGATGTCACCGGCGCAGGCAGAAGCGATCCTCGTCGACCGACTCGCGCATCGCGCTGCGAACTTCCTCACCCTCGTTCGGCGTGGCGTGGTCGAGCATCCCCAGAGTCCCTACCGCGCCCTGCTGGCCGAGGCGCGCTGCGAGTATGGCGACCTGGAGCGGATGATCGCCGACCACGGGCTCGAACCCACACTTCGTCAGCTGCACGACGCCGGTGTGCACCTCACCTTCGAGGAATTCAAGGGACGGACACCCATCGTGCGGAACGGGCGCGAGATCCCCTGCACGGCGGATGACTTCTCGAACCCGACGCACCGACGCTATTTCGCCGTGGGCTCCGGCGGCACCACGGGCCCGTCACGCCGGGCGCGGATGGACCTGATGGCGATGCGCGCGCGCATGCCGCACCGGGTGACCTTTCGCGCCGTCCACGGCATCCTCGACGCGCCGGTCGCCCGCTGGCAGAACATTCCGCCGGGCAACGGACTGACGCATGCGCTGATGGCGATTCCGGCGGGCGAGCGCCTCGAGCGGTGGTTCACCTCCTCCGTCGGCGGCCGCGATGGTACGTCATCACGGTTCCTCTACGCCACCGAGGTCGCCGTGGCGTGGGCGCGACTCACCGGCGCCCCGGTGCGCCGGCCGGTCTTCCTCCCATTCGACAAAGCCGAGCGCCTGGCGCGCTGGGCGCACGAGACGGCGCGCGCCGGGGGCACGGCGGTGGTCCGCGCGCCGGTGAGCCGATTGGTCCGGGTCGCGGCGGCCGCCATCGACGCCGGCCTGTCGCTCGAGGGCGCGATCATGGCAGGCGGGGGCGAGCCGCCAACCCCTGCCAAGGTCGCCATGGTGCGGCGGAGTGGCGCGCGGTTCATCGCCAACTACTCCTTCTCGGAAGTGGGGTCAGTCGGATCGGCGTGTCTGCATTCCGACGACCCCAATGACCAGCATTTCCTCCAGGATCATCTGGCCGTGATTCAGTCCTCGCGCACGGTCCCAGGGTTCGCCGTCGAAGTCGCCGCCTTCTGCTACACCACCCTCCTCCCGACGGCCGGCAAGGTGTTGATCAACGTGGAGTCGGACGACTACGGCGTGATCGAACAGCGCGCCTGCGGCTGCCCGTGGGAGCGGCTGGGGTATCCGACGCACCTCCGGGGGATCCGCAGCTTCAAGAAGCTCACCGGCGAGGGGATCACGCTGGTCGGGAGCGATGTCGAGCGGGTGATCGACGAGGTCCTGCCAGCTCGCTTTGGTGGCTCGCCCCTCGACTATCAGCTCGAGGAGCTGGAGGACGAGCGCGGATTCACGCAGGTGGTCCTGCGGATCGCGCCACACCTTCCCGATGTCGACGAGGCCACCGCGGTGCAACTCGTGCTCGACGCGCTGCGCCGGATCGATGCCGGCGGCGCCTCGGCGTCCAACGCCTGGACGCAGGCTGGTACGTTGCGGGTGCGGCGCGAGGCCCCGTATGTGACGGCTCGCGGCAAGGTGATGCCGCTCCACTCCAGTCGCGCGGGCAGTGTCCCACCGGCACCCCCCTCTGGAGTCGTGGCATGATCCGCATTCGTCGTGGCCTTGCGCTCTCCGGGCTCGCCGCCATCCTCAGTGGTTGCGGCGGTGACACCCGGACGGCCGCCACGCCGCACCTCGACACCGTGCGGGTCGCCAATGCCACGGGACTCAGCCAGGCCGCCATGTCGCTCGCCGCCGAGGCGGGCTACTTCCGCGAGGCTGGCGTGGCCATCGAGTTCGTGCCGGTGCGCCAGCACGAGGACGTGCTCGTGGCGCTGCTCACCAACAAGCTCGACGCGGCCGTGGAGCTCTTTCAGGCCGGCTACTTCGGGGCGATGGTGCGTGGCGGCGCCATGAAGTTCATCACGTCGACGGTGTCCCTGACGCCGACGGCGTGTCCCTACGTTGGCGTGGTGCTCCGCCCGGGACTTTCGCCGGCCGACGCGCCGCGCCTGATGCACAAGATTCGCGTCTCAAGCGATGGGATGTTCCGCTATTTGATGAGCCGCGACCTCGAGTCGCAGGGACTGCACCTCGCCTCCTTCGAACTGGTCCGGTTGCAGGCCGAGTTGGCCGAACAGGCGTTGACGAAGGGGACCTTCGACGCCGCGATCCTGGCCGAGCCGTTCTTGAGTCGAGCGACCCGCAGCGGGACTTTCTGGTTGCGCTCGCAGGACGCCACGCCGAACGTGGAAATCGGTGGACTGCTTGTCGGCGAACGGCTGCTCACCCGGGATCGGGATGTCGGCATTCGCTTTCTTGCCGCGTACCGCCGGGGTGTGGCCACCTTCAGCGAGGGGAAGACGTCGGCGAATCTCGCCGCACTGCAGCGTGCGACCGGGCTGGATTCCACCGCGCTCGCGAACGCCTGCTGGCCGACCTTCCGTGCCGACGGACGGATGAACCTCGACGGCGTGATGGCCTACCAGCAGTGGCTGGTCGGACAGAAGCTCGCCGCGACTCCCGCGACGCCGGCGCAGTTCTGGGACTCCACGCTGGTAGCCGCGACCGACACGATCCTGCTCCGCACTTCACCAAGGACCGCGCAATGACCCCCACGCCCCGGCCACGCCGCTTCCCCACACCGACGCTGCTGATGCCGATGGCACTGCTGCCCGGCCTCCTCGCGGCGCAAGCGACGCCGGACAGTGCGCTCAAGCGTCCGGTCACCAAGCTCGGCGAGATTGTCACCACCGCCTCGCGGGTCAGTGAATTGGTCGGCCAAAGCCCCGTCAACGTCACGGCGATCACGCGGCAGGATCTGGCGACCACCAGCGCCTCGACGGTGCCGAGCCTGTTGTGGCGCATCCCCGGCTTCACCATGCGCGATCACCAGAGTGCCTCGGCCAGCAGCCCTGGCCGGCGCGTGGCGTCGTTCCGCGGACTCTCCGGCAGTTCGGGTGGACGGACGCTGATCCTCGTTGACGGCGTGCCGCTCAACGATGGGTTCAACGGCTACATGCAATGGAATCGGATTCCCCTGGCCCTGGTTGATCGGATCGAGGTGATCCGCGGCGGCGGATCGATGATCTGGGGCAGTCGGTCGCTCGGGGGAGTCGTCAACATCCTGACGCGGATGCCGACCGTCTCGGGGCTGCAGGCGCAGGCGGAGGGGGGCACGGGCGGCAGCTACCGCGGCACGTTGACGGGCAATGTGGTGGCGTCACGGCTCCGTGGGTCGATCACGACGGATTGGGCTGGCACGGACGGCTACTTCGTCACCCGCCCCGACCTGCGCGGCACGGTGGACGTCCCCTCGGGCGACAAGACCAAGGTGGTCACCGGCCAGTTGGCGTACGACCTCTCGTCGTCGCTCCAGGCCACGGCCAGCGGAAGCTACTTCGACCTCGACGCCCGTGGCCCGACCCCTGGCGGCGGCAACGCGTCGAGTGCGTCGGAGTTCCGTGCGGGACTGCGCTGGCTCTCGGCGGCAGGTGGTGTCTGGTCGTTGCGCAGCTATCGGACGCATACCAACTACCTGAATCACAGCGGCATCGTTTCCAGCGACCGCAATACCGAGACGCCCAACCGCGATCAGACGCAGTCGGCCACGGTGACCGCCGGCTCGCTGCAATGGTCGCAGCTGGTGGGCGGCCGCCACCAGCTGGCGGCCGGACTCGACGTCTCCAACGCCGACGGGACGATTGACGAACTCGGCAACTTCGCCAACGGCGTGTGGACGCTCAATCGCGGCAACGGGGGACGACAGCAGCTGGGTGGCCTCTTCCTGCAGGACAACCTTCGGCTGACCGATCGCTGGCAGGTGCAGGTCGCGGTGCGTGGCGACCGGATGCGGAATGTTGACGGCTACCGTCTCGACACCACGCTCCCGGCGGGAACCGCGGTGATCGACACGGCCTATGCCACCGCCACGCGGAGTCGCCTCAACTACAGCGTGGGCGTGCGCTTCGAGAGCTCACCGCAGCTGACGTGGCGTGCCGGGACCTACACGGCCCTCCGCGCGCCGACGCTCTTCGAACTCTACCAGACGAACTATTCGACCCGCGGTGCGGTGATTGCGGCGAATCCGTCACTCCGTCCGGAGACGTTGCGCGGCGTGGAACTTGGGGTCGACTTCCTCCCCTCGCGGTCCACGGTGCTGCGCCTTAACACCTTCCTGAACAAGGTCGAGGATGCAATCCTCGATTACACCATCGGCACCTCGACGGCCAATGGGCAGGTCTTCACGGAATGTGGCCCCGTGCCCCGCAACCAGGCCTGCCGGCAGCGCCGCAACGTCGCAGGCCTCCGCACCCTCGGCCTCGAGTCGGAGCTGGAGCTTCATCCGGCGGCACACTGGAGCATCTGGGGGAGCTACACCTTCAACCCGACGCGCGTCGACGCGCCCGGCGACGAGATCGATGGCAAGCTCGCCCGTGGTGCGGCCAAGCACATGGCCAGCGCAACCATCACCTTCGACCAGCCGCGGCTGGCGACGATCACGGTCGAGCAGCGCTATGTGGGGGCGCGCCAGGACGACGACCTGAACACCACGCCACTCAAGCGCTTCTTCGTCACCGGCGTTCGCGTCTCCCGCCAGCTCGTCCCGCAGGCGACGGCCTACGTCAAGGTGGAGAACCTCTTCGACACCCGGTACGAGGTGACCCGCAGCACCAACGGCTACGTGGAAGTCGCGATGCCGCGGTGGATCACCGTGGGCCTGAAGTCGTCGTGGTAACCCCGGACGCGTGACGGGGGCATCGTGCGCATAAGGCCGTCACACCGCGGCGAAGGCCAGGGCAAGTTCGTTCCGGCCAACGCGGAGGACACGCGCCACCAGCGCGCGTCCCTGCAGACCGCGTGGCGGGAATCACGCGACTTGTTGCGGCAGCATCGCGCCCGGCTCGGCGCCGGCGTGCTCCTCATGCTGGTCAGTCGGGGCGCCGGGCTGGTCCTGCCGGCGTCGTCGAAATACCTGATCGACCATGTGATCGTCGCCGGTCAGTACGACCTGCTCCTACCGCTTGCTGGCGTCGTGGCGCTGGCCACGCTGATTCAGGCGAGCACCGGCTTCGCGTTGTCGCAGGTGCTCGGCATCGCCGCCCAACGTGCCGTCGCCAACATGCGCCGACGGGTCGAAGCGCACGTGTTGCGACTGCCGGTCCGGCAGTTCGATGCGACGCAAGTCGGCGTGCTGGTGTCTCGCATCATGTCGGACGCCGATGGACTCCGCAATCTGGTCGGCACCGGCTTCATCGAGCTCCTCGGTGGCCTCTTCACCGCCACCGCCGCCCTGGCGGTGCTGCTCCACATCAGCTGGCAAATCACCGCCGTGGTCATGGTGGTGCTGGCGATCTTCGGCGCCACGCTTGCCGTCGCCTTCTCCAGACTGCGGCCGGTCTTCCGCGAACGCAATCGGCAGAGCGCCGAAGTCACCGGACGGCTGGCCGAGACCCTCGGTGGGATCCGCATCGTCAAGTCCTACGTCGCCGAGCGGCGTGAGGATCTCGTCTTCACGCGCGGCATCCACCGGATCCTTCGGAGCAGCGCCATCTCGATCACGGGGTGGTCGCTGATCAGTGCGCTGACCACGGTGGTGATCGGTGCCATTGCGGTGATCATGATCCTGCTGGGCGGCAATGCGCTGCGGGCCGGCACGCTCACGTTGGGCGACCTCGGCATGTACGTCCTCTTTGCAGGACTGGTCGCGGCCCCGCTGATCCAGATCGCGCAGGTGGGGACCCAGGTGGCGGAGGCATTTGCGGGCCTCGATCGGATCCGCGAACTGCTCGACCTCCCCACCGAGGATCAGGAGGACGCCGGCCGCGTCGCCGTGCCACCGCTCCGCGGCGAGGTGCAATTCGAGCAGGTCAGCTTCGAGTATGTGCCGGGTGTCCCCGTGCTGCGTCAGGTCTCCTTCACCGCGCCCGCCGGCACGACGACCGCCCTCGTCGGGGCATCCGGCTCCGGCAAGAGCACGCTCCTCTCGTTGCTGACGGCCTTCAATCGCCCCACCAGCGGCACCATCCGCATCGACGGGCTGGACCTCGCCACGCTGCACCTCCGCGATTTCCGCGGCCGTCTCGGCATGGTGCTGCAGGACAACTTCCTCTTCGACGGCACCATCCTCGAGAACATCCGCTTCTCGCGCCCCGAGGCGTCGCTGGAGCAGGTCCGCGCGGTCGGTCGCATTGCGCACTGCGACGAATTCATCGCGCAGTTCCCCGGGGGGTACGACACGATCGTCGGCGAACGCGGCGTGAAGCTCTCCGGTGGCCAGCGCCAGCGCGTGGCAATCGCCCGGGCGATCCTGGCCGACCCCGCGATCCTGCTGCTCGACGAGGCGACCTCCAGCCTGGATAGCGAGAGCGAGGCGATGGTGCAGGAAGGGCTGGAGGCGTTGCGCCGCGGACGCACCTCCTTCGTGATCGCGCACCGACTCTCCACCATCACCAGTGCCGATCGGATTCTGGTGCTGGAGGCGGGTGCGATCGTTGAGTCGGGCACGCACGAACAACTGCTGGCGCTGGGCGGCCGATATCACGCGCTCTATCAGCGGCAGTACCGGCGCGAACAGAATCGCTTCACCAATCCCGGCGAGGAGCTCACGCCTCCGAGCTGATCGGCGATGTCCCGGCCGGCACGCCACGCTCGCGTGCTGCCCTGACCATGGCCAGGAACTGTTCGACGACCACCGTTTCGGACCAGTGGGTCGCCACGGCGGGCAAGGCGCGCAACGCGAGCCGATCCCGATACCCGCGATCCTCCACCAGGCGGCGCAGGATCAGCAGGAGCTCCTCCGGCGTGGCGAAGAGCTCTCCCGCGCCCGAGACGGCGGCCACCTCGACGGCCGGGCCGATGCGGCGCGCCACGAACGGCACCCCCGCCTGCATCGACTCGATCAGCACCCTCGCGAACGCCTCGAACCCAAGCGAGGGGACCACGGTCGCGATCGCGTCCCGGTAATAGCTCGCGACGCGCTCGTGGGCGATCCGGCCGAGGAAGTGCACATTCGGCGCGTCGCGCCCCACCTCGCGGAGGCGGTCGCCGTCGCTCCCCTCCCCCACGATCAGCAGGTCGACATCGGGGAGTGCGTGGAAGAGCGGGATGACATCGTCCAGCCCCTTGATGCGCTCGAGCCGCCCGACGAAGAGAAAGTAGGGCCGTCGGCGTGCCGGCCCGTGCGGCTCGGCGAGGGGATCGACGGGAGCCGGCTGGTCGGGGACAAAATTGGGCAGCACCGTCATGGGCCGGGTCACCCCGCCTTCGCGGTGCTTGTCGCGACTGAATTCACTCAGGGCGATGACGAGGTCCATCTTCGCCAGGCCGCGCGCCATCGCGCCGGTGTAGCGCCACAGCTGCGGCGGCCGGCGATAGACCAGGCTGCAGCGCAGGCAGCTTCGCGTGGTGCACGGCTCGCGCTTGTTGCGCAGCAGCACGTGCGTTGCGCAGACCAGCCAATGCTCCCGCGCCACGTAGACCGTCGTGGCGGTGGTGGGCCACGCGAGCATCCCCGGTCCCCCGATCAGCGAGGGATTGTGGTAGACCACCACGTCGAAGCCGCCGTGCTGCAGCAGGTGGCGGAGCTGCCGTCGATGCAACACGGGCGCGCCGACCTGCTGCACGAGCGCCGCGGAGAGGGTCGGCCAACGGCTCTGGAGGGCGATGACCTCGATGCCGGCATCGTCGGGGGTCGAACTCTGCGGGGGGAGCGGATCGGGGTGGAGCGCCGTGAAGGCCTCGGCAGCATGCACCACGGTCACGTGGTGGCCGCGGCGCACGAGCGCCTGCGACCATTCGCGAATGCTGATCGCGTCGCCACCAAAGGAGTATGGGGGGTAGAACGTGCAGACCATCAGGAAGCGCATCGTGACAATCCAATGGAGCGGAGGGGAATCGAACCCCTGACCCCCTGCTTGCAAAGCAGGTGCTCTCCCAACTGAGCTACCGCCCCGTCAGCCCGCAAAGTAGTGCGGTGGCGCCCGCGGATAAAGGCGTCGGGCGCCCTAGTGCCATTCCGGAAAGAGCTGGATCAGGGCGGCGATGAGGTCGCCGCGGAGGGCCTCGACCCCGACCGAAGGCGGCGCACCGTCGGCCCCATGCCGCCGGGTGACCAGGAAGCGGATCTTGCGCTTCACCTCGTCATAGGCGAGCGAGACCTCGACCGCCACCGCTGCGCCGTCGCGCAGGAGGAGACGGTCGCCCTCGGCCACGACCTGGGCGCCGGGAAGGAGGGCTTCGCCGAACTGGGTGAGCACCTCCCGTACCATCGGGAGCTGCGCCTGCCACCGTCCGGCGACATTCATCCCCTCTTCGAGCGCCCGACGTTCGAGCGCCCGTTTGCGTGCCGCGAGTCCGAGAAACGGGTTGTCCACGACCTCCCCAAGTGAGTGTGCCCTGCTCGTGGGGCGTACCGCGCCCACTGCCGTCACGCAGTCCATTGAGGGGCTGTCGGCCGCCGCGGACCGGCAGCAGCACGCGCTGGTGAGACCGCAGGGTCTAACCGCAGCCCTTCGCTTCAATGGTGGCAAGTTCATCCGGATTGGGGTGCGATGCCTCCTGGAGGCTTCCGCGCCACTCCTGCCCAAGGGAGACGAGCGAGTGCCCCGCCACCATTGAATCCATGGTTGCACCGTGTCTCCAAAGCTCCTTGATGGGACCCGGGCCAACACGGCGAAGGAGATAGTCGACGAAGCCCGCGGCATGCAGGTAGGCCCGGAGATCTGGCAGGGCCTGGAAATTGGTGAGCACGCTTGAGAACGGGATCCAACCACGACGTGTTGCGAGGCCGATGAGAACGTCTGCGTTGGAGTAGCTGCCGCACCGACCATCAGCCGCCTGGGCAACGCCCTCTACCAGCCAGTCCGTGTTCGGCCCAGCCTGCCCCCATGCCTGACCAGCGATCACATGCATGATCTCGTGTCGTTCGAAGGCTCGTCACGTGTGGTTGGTGACCAGGAGCACGGTGCAGGTCGACGGTTCGGCAAGTCCGGTGGCCCGTCCCCCGATCAACTGGGTCATCTGTTCTCGGGACTCGATGAAGAACAGATCGATCGGAGCCGTGGGGGGCTCAACCTGAAGAAGCGTCGCGGCGTGTCGTGCTGCAGGCACAAGCCGAGCCAACAGACTGTCCTGTTGTCGGGCCGCGTAACTGCCTTCGAGAAAGGCCACGCAGAAGCCTGGCGTGGACCGGTGCACCCAAGTGACCCCTGGACTTGCCAGAGCAGCCGCAGCCAAACCGGTGGGTGCCTGAGCCCTTCCGGCACACCCACTGGTGCACAGGAGTATCGCCACCGTGATCACGGGCACCTGGCGAGGCATGGACCTCTCCACTGAAGGGTTTCGACCGCGTACGACATCGAGCAGACGATGGTTTCGCTGCGGGCGAACCGGCGTGGGTTTCTGCGGCGGGGTCTGCCGAGGCCGGCGCGTACCTCTACAAGACTACAGCGCGTGGGCTATCGCACTCCGGAGGAATGCTATGGACGGTGAACTATCGTGTTGCACTACAAACGTGATATCTGGCCGCAGCCTGGTCAGTGGACAACTTCCAGGGCCCTCCAGAAAGCGGGATTAATTCGGAACATTGTGTCCTTGAGCTCGTTCTTGAAGGCAAGCGCTCGCAGCCTCTTCATGTCGTATTTCACGGAATACATGTAGCTGGTGTCTCCGTCATCGCGTACAACACCGACGAAGCCGTACCAAAGGAGGAGATCCAGAAGGCCGTGCCACCTATCACCGGCTTTCGACTCAATGAGTGCACGCAGTTCCGTGCCCACAAGCAACTCACGTGCTCCAATGAACTCATAGAGGATGTCCCCAGCGGCCGGATAGACATCACGCACTTCAAAATTCACATTTTCCAATAGGGCACTCGAGTATGCCTCTTCACCTTGCTCGATATCCGCAAGCTCAATGCGAGTGTGTCGGAGATTGACCGCATGACTCCGGCAGAAGCGCAACAATTCGATTAATGAACGCGGCCTCATCAGGCTCCGGTCAATTAGGTATTGAGATGATTCCTCGCCCTGGACATGGGACACCACCAGCTGGCGCCAGATGTCCTCGAATGTCGTCTTGTCATCGATACCCCCGTACACGAAACGGCGGCGTAGCACTTCACGCAGGAGATCGGGGTCCGTCCAATCCAGGGCGATACTTGCGACCTTGCCTCGATCAGGTGAATTGTCGACCAGCAACTCGAACACATCGTTCCGGATGAACACCACTCCATGGCATTCGATGTCACGTTTCTGCATGGCGTGCTCGATCTTCGCCATCGCATCAATCAAGCTCCGCAATGTCAGCACATCTTGGCCAGTTACGCCCTGCGCTGGCCACCCCTTGTCCAAGTTGTCAAAGAGCAGCCACACACCATCCTTCAGCTCAAGGTACTCGGCGACGCGATCTCGCAAGGTAGCAACATCATGACGGTGAAGGAGCTCGGTGACTTCGCCACTACTAAGGCGCAGCCCCTTTGTCTTGGTGCGGTGCGTGGCCTCAAAATCATCGGCGATGCGTTGCGTCAAAGCAAGCATCCGTTCGGAAAAATCTCCTTCCGAGATGTCTTCACCGCTGAAATATGCATCTGCCATCAAGCGATATGGCGCGTAGAGGATGCTGTTCCGCATGTGATTGTCGACATCTTTTTCGAGGAGCTTTTGGCACATCTCCAACAGGAGCAGGTACTCCCAAAACGCGGTGATGGTGTGCTCCCTCGATCCTTCCTCCAAGAAATCAAGCACACGTTCACGAAATTTCAGAAGCTGGAATCCTTCGGGCTTTAGATCGAGAACCAGCTTGCTCCGGTCCCTTCTTGTCCGGTCGCGAAGCTGTGAGAATAGCGCAGTCTTTCCGGCACCCTTCCGCCCGGTGATGATTCGCACCTCGCCTCGCAAGGCTCGCCGAAATTCATCCGTTTCCAGGTAGTAATGCCCTAAATCGAGGAGTTCGTTCTCAGCAGCGGAAGCCCCGAGATTGAGCTCCTCGAGGAAGGTTCGACTGGTGCTTGCAATAGGAAGTGACATCGCCTGAAAGCGTTCACCAATGCTCGCGGCGAAGTCCGCAACGTATTCATCGATCTGGTTTGGAAAGCGGACGCTGCGGACCAAATCCCGGTAGTCCAGAGGAACAGGGTCCTCACCCGTCTGCAGCAATAAGAGTGTGCGCTCCATTGCCATTGTAAGCCCGGCAACAAATGCCGACCTGAAATTGTGGACTTCCGCGTCGACGCGTTCACGCGGTAGCAGGGACAAAACCACACCATGTGATTTCGCAACGTTTTCAATCGCATCTAGCGCGGCAAGTCGACCTTGTTCCTCGGGATCAAAAGATCGGAACTGTAGACGTGCCTTCTTGAGTCTACCAAGGACGCGCACTTCGGCGTCAGTCTTAATGCGGGGAACCACGAGGTAGACAGGCGAGCCACTGTTGACTTGGTACGAGGAGAGAGGAATGGGAAGGGTGTCGGTGACCCCATTCAGTAGGGCAACCAACTCTGCTGTCTGCGAATACTCGGAGTAGCCAAGAGTGTCGAAGAGTCCGATTTCCCTTACAAGCGCATCAGAAGAGGTCAACGCGCGATTGCGGACCAAGACAACGCGCTTACTCCGCCCGATAGCGTAGCCTATCTCGAATACTACATTGAAATTCAGGCGTGTAATGTCGGCAACAAGGAAGTCTGTCGAGTCAAGTTGCTCGAGAATTGGCTGAGAAAGGAACCTTTCGGCGATATCATTCTCTTCCCACGCCGTAACACGCGGGGCATTTGGTGTCGTTCGCAGCGTTTCCAACGAACTCCGGATCGTTTCCCCTATGCTCTGAGGATGTGACGGGTACGCGAAGAAGGCGTTTAGCTGGTTAGTGCCTGGCATAGCGCTCTGCTCTGAGAGAGTGTGGGACTGGCCAACCCCCAAGGTCCTGGCCTGCCGTACGATTGGTGCCGCTCACACCAACGATCTTTGCATCACCCCATAGAGTTGTGCTGTCGGCCTAACGTCGTGCGTTTCTGCGGCGGGGCCTGCCGAGGCCCGCGCGTACCTCAATGAGTCTACAGCGCGTGGGCCGAGGCGTCAGGCCCCGACCGCAGCAAACGCTTGTTAGAGCGCTCGTTTCGAGTCAGCGCACGATGTCGAGCGCCACCAGATATTTGATCCCGTCTGGGTCGGTGACGAAGCCGTAAATACGTCCCCCCCGGAAGAGAAGAGGCCCGCGGGCGTTGAGTGGGAAGGAGTCCACGCGGGCGATAGCTT